>NZ_JBEYIX010000040.1:0-54662 GCF_040636055.1 Micromonospora sp. NPDC006766
AACTCGCGGGCGAGCTCGCTCTTGCCGACGCCGGCACCGCCCGTGAGGGTGACCGGGCCGCTGCTGTCGGTCAGCCGGTCGCGGAGCCGTTCCAGCCCGACCCGCCGGCGGTGTCGGCGTGTACCGTGGCCAGCCGCAGCCGCCGCTGCACCGGGCCCTGGGTCACCCGCACGCTCTGGATCCGGGCGTACGGCACCAGCGTCATCCGGCGGGTCAGCAGCCCGGACCGGGCGACGAAGACCTGCTCGTCCAGACCGGCGCC
The DNA here is from genome assembly GCF_040636055.1 of Micromonospora sp. NPDC006766. Taxonomy (NCBI): domain Bacteria; kingdom Bacillati; phylum Actinomycetota; class Actinomycetes; order Micromonosporales; family Micromonosporaceae; genus Micromonospora; species Micromonospora sp. NPDC006766. Next base: position 263 of record NZ_JBEYIX010000040.1, read on the forward strand.
GACCGCGGTGCGGGTCAGCGGGCGCAGCCAGCGGGCCCGCGCCGGCGGCGGTGTCGTGGGCAGCGCCGCCAGCCGTACGCCGGCCAGCACCTCCGCGACGATCAACTCGGCCGCCGGCGCGTCGCCGACCGGCAGCAGCCGGTCCGGCCGGTTCCGGTCGTCCGGCTCGCCGGTCGAGTAGCCGGCCACCTCCAGCCGCAGCCGCAGCCAGCCCTTCATCCGCCACAGCAACGGCCAGGTGACGCCGACGGTCTGCACCCGGTGCAGCGGCACGGTCTGCACCCTGGTCTCCAGCAGGCCGCGGCGGACCCGCAGCGTGTCGTCGTCCCGGTCGAGCCCGAAGCTCCAGTCGTCGAGCACCCGGCGAGCCGGATGCAGCAGCACGCCCGCCATCGCGGTCAGGGTGCTGGCGAGCGCGATGAACGACCAGGACCCCGCGGTGAGGAACTGCACCACCACGAAGGCCACGCCGAACGGAAGCAGGAACGCCTGCGGGGTGAGCAGCTGGCTGACCAGCAGGTCCTCCTTGCGTACGGTGTGCAGTCGGCGCCCGGCCGGCGCAGGCGTGGGCGCGGGCGGCTCGCCGACGGCGGGCGGGGTGGCGGTCTCGCGCGCGCGGCCGGCCACCGCGAGCAGCCGCTGACGCAGCGCGGTGGCTTCCGCCACGCTCAGGTACGCCAGCGGCGCCTCGGTCTTGCCCCCGCCGACCACCTCCAGCCGCAGCTCGGCCAGCCCGGTGAGCTGCGCGAGCAGCGGCCGGACCACCTCCACGGCCTGCAGCCGTTCCAACGGGATCGCCCGGGTACGCCGCCAGATCAGCCCCTCGTGCACCCGCAGCTCTCGGCCCACCAGGTGGTAGCCGGTGTTCCACCAGCTGATCACGGACAGCACGGTGGCGCCGAGGGCGAAGATCGCGACCAGCAGGGCGAACCAGCCGAACCCGACCCGGGACAGCGTCGACCAGGAGAGACCGGCGATCACCACGACCAGCGACTTGGCGCCGTGCAGTGCCGGGCTGAGCGGGTGCAGCCGCCGCCGCGGCTCCTCCCCGGCCGGCGGGGACGGGACCGGATACGTCGGCCAGCCGGGGCCGGCGTCGGCCGGTGCCGGTGGCCACCCGGTCGGGGGACGGTCGTCGGCGCCCGGGTACGGCGGTGGGAGGCCGGGCCCTGGGTCGGCCGGGCCGTGGCTCACAAGCCCTCCGCCCGGTCCTCGCCGAGCGCGGTCAACCGGTCGCGCAGCCGGGACGCCTCGGCCGGGCGCAGGCCGGGCACCCGGGCGTCGCTCGCCGCCGCGGCCGTGTGCAACTGCACGGTGGCCAGGTCGAACGCGCGCTCGAGCGGCCCGGCGGTGACGTCGACGAACTGCATTCGCGCGTACGGCACGATGGACAGCCGCCGCACCAGCAGCCCGTGCCGGACGAGCAGGTCGTTCTCCCGTTCGGCGTAGCCCCAGGCGCGCACCGCCCGGACGATGGTGACGGTGCGCCAGGCCGCCAGCAGCAGCACCACGCCGAGGGCGGCGCCGGGCAGCCAGTGACCGGTTAGGGCCCAGGCCACGGCGAGCACCACCAGCACGACGGCGAGCAGGATGCCGAGCCGGATCAGCTCGACCCAGATCAGGTCGCGGGAGATCGGCTGCCACCGGACGGTGTCCGGCCAGGGCTCGAGGGCGCTGGTCGGGCTCGGCGCTCGGCCGGCGAGGTCGTCACCGTTCACCGGAGTGGTCCCTGCGGTCGCTCACCCCTCAGAGGGTAGGCGATTCCGGCAGCGCCACCACCTCGCGGAGAAAGCCACGCGCGTCGAGGAATGCGCCGAGTGATTCCCGGTGCCCTCCGCAGGCCAGCCAGGTCTTGCGCCGGTCGGCGTCGTGCAGGCGGGGATTGTTCCAGCGCAACGCCCAGCCGGCGGTGGCGCGACACCCCCGCGCGGAGCAGATCAGGGGCTCACCGGTGGGGGTGGGAATGGTCACCGGGCCGAGTCTAGGGTCGCGCTCCGGGAGGTTTAGCGCCGGGCGGCCACGGGGGGAGCCGCCCGGCGACGGGGTGAATCGTACACATGCCGGACCCCTGGTTGTCCACCCGTGTTCATCGTTTTCCGCGGGGCGGGACGGCGTGGCGAAAATCGTCCCTCTCCCACCCTCTGCTCCCAGCCGAGCATGACAGTCTGGATAGGCACCACGCCGCGATGACGACCATGCTGTGGAGGACCGGTGGCCCAGCCGACCACGCCCGACGCCCCGAACCCGATCGAGGCCCTGCCGAGCGGGGTGCCGCCGGCGACCACCACCCCGGCCCAGGACGCCACCCTGCTGGAACGGGCGCTGTTCGAGATCAAGCGGGTAATCGTCGGCCAGGACCGGATGGTCGAGCGGATGTTCGTCGCCCTGCTCGCTCGGGGGCACTGCCTGCTGGAGGGGGTGCCCGGCGTGGCCAAGACCCTCGCCGTGGAGACCCTGGCGAAGGTGGTCGGCGGGTCGTTCGCCCGGGTGCAGTTCACCCCGGACCTGGTGCCGGCCGACATCATGGGCACCCGGATCTATCGGCAGTCCAGCGAGAAGTTCGACGTCGAGCTGGGCCCGGTTTTCGTGAACTTCCTGCTCGCCGACGAGATCAACCGGGCGCCGGCGAAGGTGCAGTCGGCGCTGCTGGAGGTGATGAGCGAGCACCAGGTGTCGATCGGCGGGGAGACCCATCGGGTGCCGGACCCGTTCCTGGTGATGGCGACGCAGAACCCGATCGAGCAGGAGGGGGTCTATCCGCTGCCGGAGGCGCAGCGGGACCGCTTCCTCATGAAGATCGTGGTGGGTTACCCGACCGACGCCGAGGAGCGGGAGATCGTCTACCGAATGGGTGTCGCGCCGCCCGAGCCGGCCCGGGTCTTCGACACACCGGACCTGATCGCGCTTCAGCGCAAGGCCGACCAGGTCTTCGTGCACAACGCGCTGGTCGACTACGCGGTCCGGCTGGTGCTGGCCACCCGCGCGCCCGCCGAGCACGGCATGCCGGATGTGGCGCAGCTCATCCAGTACGGCGCCAGCCCACGCGCCTCGCTCGGCCTGGTCCGGGCCACCCGGGCGCTGGCGCTGCTGCGGGGCCGGGACTACGCGCTGCCGCAGGACGTGCAGGACATCGCCCCGGACATCCTGCGCCACCGGCTGGTGCTCAGCTACGACGCGCTCGCCGACGACGTGCCGGCCGACCATGTCGTGCACCGGGTGATGTCGACCATCCCGTTGCCGTCGGTCGCGCCTCGGCAGCAGGCCACCCCGCCACCGGCCGTCCCGCAGGGGCCCGGCTGGCCCGGGCAGCGGCCGTGACCCCACCCACTCGGCTGCCGGCCACCGGCGACCGCTCCGGGGCCGTCCTCGCCCGGCTGCAGCTGATGGTCACCCGCAAGCTCGACGGGCTGCTCCAGGGCGACTACGCCGGGCTGCTGCCCGGCCCGGGCAGCGAGGCGGGGGAGTCCCGGGAGTACCGCCCCGGCGACGACGTGCGCCGGATGGACTGGCCGGTCACCGCGCGGACCACGCTGCCGCATGTTCGGCGTACGGTGGCCGACCGGGAGTTGGAGACCTGGCTGGCGGTGGACCTGTCGGCGAGCCTGGACTTCGGCACCGGGCGGTGGCTCAAGCGGGACGTGGTGGTCGCCGCCGCGGCCGCCCTGGCGCACCTGACCGTCCGGGGCGGCAACCGGATCGGCGCGGTGGTCGGCACGGGCGGTCCCGTGCCCGCGCGGGCCGGCCGGTGGCGGGGCGAGGCTCCGGCCCCCGGGCCGGGGACGCTGCTGCGGCTGCCCGCCCGGGCCGGCCGCAAGGAGGCGCAGGGGCTGCTGCGGGCGATCGCCGGGACCGAGATCCGCCCGGGCCGCAGCGATCTCGGGGCGCTGGTCGACATGCTCAACCGGCCGCCGCGCCGGCGTGGCGTGGCGGTGGTGATCTCCGACTTCCTCGCGCCGCCGCAGCAGTGGGGCCGGCCGGTCCGTAAGCTGCGGGTCCGGCACGACGTGCTGGCGATCGAGGTGGTCGACCCGCGCGAGCTGGAGCTGCCCGACGTGGGGGTGTTGCCGGTGGTGGACCCGGAGACGGGAGAGCTGCACGAGGTGCAGACCGCCGACCCGGGCCTGCGCCGCCGGTACGCCGAGGCGGCGACCGTTCAGCGCGCGGCCATCGCCGCCGAGCTGCGGGCCGCCGGCGCGGCCCACCTGCGCTTGCGCACCGACCGAGACTGGCTGCTGGACATGGTGCGGTTCGTCGCCGCGCAGCGGCACGCCCGGACCCGAGGGACGACCAGATGATCCGTTTTCTGCAACCGTGGTGGCTGTTGGCCGTGCTGCCGGTGCTCGCCCTGGCCGCCGCGTACGTCTGGCGGCAGCTGCACCGGCGGGCGTACGCGATGCGGTTCACCAACGTCGACCTGCTGCGTACCGTGGCGCCCAAGGGCCTGGGCTGGCGGCGGCACGCGGCGGCCACCGCGTTCCTGCTCTGCCTGCTGGTGCTGGCCACCGCGCTGGCTCGGCCGGCGGTGGACACCCGGGAACCCCTCGAACGGGCCACCGTGATGCTCGCCATCGACGTGTCGCTGTCGATGCAGGCCGACGACGTCGCGCCGACCCGGCTGGAGGCGGCGCAGGAGGCGGCCAAGCAGTTCGTCGGGGAGCTGCCGGCAAGCTACAACGTCGGGCTGGTGTCGTTCGCCAAGTCGGCGAACGTGCTGGTCGCGCCGTCCAAGGATCGGGCGGCGGTGGTGACCGCCATCGACGGTCTCGTGCTGGCGGAGGCGACCGCCACCGGGGAGGCGGTCTTCACCTGCCTGGAGGCGATCCGTTCGGTGCCCGCCGACGGTACGGCCGGTATTCCGCCGGCCCGGATCGTGCTGCTCTCCGACGGCTACCGCACCGCCGGCCGGTCGGTCGAGGAGGCGGCAGCCGCGGCGCAGGCGGCCAACGTGCCGGTATCCACCATCGCGTTCGGCACCGACTCCGGCACTGTGGACATCGGTGGCCAGCTCCAGCGGGTGCCGGTGGACCGGACTGCGCTGTCGGAGCTGGCGGAGACCACCCGGGGCTACTTCTACGAGGCCGCCTCGGTGAGCGAGCTCAAGCGGGTCTACCAGGACATGGGCAGCTCGATCGGGTACCGGACCGAGCCGCGCGAGATCATCCAGTGGTACGCGGGGGTAGCGCTGCTGTTCGCCCTCTGCGCCGGCGCACTGAGCCTGCTCTGGTCGTCCCGCCTGGTCTGAGGCGGGACGACCCGGGGTGGCTGGCCCGGGGTCAGTGACCGCCGGTCAGGACGAAGAGGACGGCCACCCAGACGGCGGCGAGGGTGAAGCCCAGCGGGGCGACGTAACGGCTCATGGGACTGCTCCGTGGCGACGGCGTTCCGGGCTCGACGACCGGACCGCGGGGGGTGGATCAGGGTGTACGCACACGAGAGTCGTGACCGGGGTGCTCCTCCACGGCAGCCGGATGGGCCGCACAGCACGATCGCCCCGACCAATGGGCGGGGAGATGGGTGATGCGGAGGCGCGGGAAGCTGGGTCAGCTCAGCGACTAAGCCGTGGCTCAGCGGGGCTGACGGTGGGCCCGGCCACGACTAGGAGGATCGCTATCTCGCACAGCGATCACCTCCTGCGGTCGGCGGGGCTCCGAAAGCGGGCGTGCAGCGGCCCGCAAGACGCGAACAGCATACACCCGCACCTCACCGTCCCGCACCCGGCCGACCGGCCGGCCCCGCTCCGCCGATGGGCCGGCCGGCACCGGCTCGGGATGACGACCCGACGGGTCCCCGCCGCGGCGTCACCAGCACGGCCAGGACCAGGGTGAACAGCGGCAGCCAGCAGATCCGGGCGGCCAACCAGCCGAGTCCGGCCGGCGCGGTGTGCAGCCCCGGCAGCGCCCGGCCGAGGTGCACGGCGAGCGCGGTCACCGTGACCAGCACCGGCTGGTGCCACAGATAGATCCCCATCGCCTCCCGGTTGACCGCGGCCACCAGCCGAGCCGGCCGAGGCCGGTCCAGCAGCCGGGCCAGCGCCGGCCGGGCCAACAGCGCGAGGCCGACCTGGCCCACGCCCAGCGCGACGGCGAACAGCGACGGCGGGTTCAGGTTGGACACACCCGCGCCGGGCACTCCCACGGCGCTGGCCGGGTAGCCGAGCGCGACCAGCCCGACGAGCGTCACGCCGCCGGCCGCGGCGAGCCCCGCGGCCGGGCGGGGGCCGACCAGCCGCCCGTCGGCGTGCGCGACCCCGAGCAGCCAGGGCACCGCCCAGGCGGCCAGCAGGGCGACCGGCAGCCGCCCGGGCGCCGCCGGCAGCAGCCGGGCCGCCAGGTCGGCCGCGGCCACCGCGGCCACCGCCGGGGCGGCACAACGCAGCGGGCCCCAGCGGCGTACGGCCGCCCGCAGCGGCCCGGTCAGCGCGGAGAGCGCCACCAGCGGCAGCAGGAACCACAGCGGACTGGCCGCCAGCGTGACCGCAACTCCGAGGGTGTCGTCCGGGGTGCCCAGGACGATCGCGGCCAGCAGCACCCCGGAGCCGACGCCGAGCAGCGCCAACGCCGGACGCAGCAGCCGGCCCAGCCGGCGGGCCAGCCAGCGGCCGGTGCCGTGCGGGTAGCCGGCCAGCGACCGGGTGGCCGCGTACCCGGCGGTGAAGAAGAACAGCCCGAGGGTCTGCAGCAGCCAGGTGGCCGGGGCCAGGCCCGGCAGCGCGGTCAGCGGGCTGGCCGCGCGCAGCGTCCCGTCAGCGGCCACCACCAGGGCGGTGACCAACCAGTGCCCGAGCACCACACCGCCGATCGCGTACGCCCGCAGCGCGTCGATCACCCGGTCCCGGCCCATCGGGGCTCGCAGGCCCGGCTCACTCCTCGCGCTCACGGTGCCACCGTCCCGGGGGCGGCGGCGAGCACGACCGACGCCACCGCGCCCGTCGTGACACTGCCCGGCGCCAGGTAGCCGTCGTGGCCGGTCACTCCCGTGGTGGGCAGCGGCCGCGCGCCGAAGGCCGGATTGCCGGGGCGGGCGCCGTGCCCCAGGCCGGGCAGCCGCACCTGCGGCACCCGGCGGATCCAGTCGGTGGGCGCCTCCGCCGCCCAGATCCGCACCCGGCCCAGGTCGTCGGCCCGGTCCACGCCGACGCCTACCCCGCCGAGCGTCACCACGTCGGTCACCCCGGCCGGCGACCGGCGGGCGGCGAGTCCGACGACCAGCGCCCCGTAACTGTGCCCGACCAGCGTCATCGTGGCGTTCGGGCGGCGGTCGGCGAGCACCCGCAGCTGGGCCTGGAGCGCGGCGGCTCCGCGGCGGGCCGCGGTCGCCCCGGCCCCGGCCGGCACCCCGTTCGGCGGGTGGTAGCCGAGCCAGATCAGCACCGCGACCCGGACGTCCGGTGCGGCGGCACGCAGCGCCTCGTACAGTTCGGCACCCTGCCGGGCCGGCGCCCGCCTCGCCACGCCGCCCAGCCCCCGGTCGAAGTCGCGCAGCGTGCTGCCCACCCCGGGGACCAGCACCGCGATCCGGTCGGCGGTGGCCAGGTCGCCGAGCACCTCCACGGCGAGGCCGTCGCGCGGATCGAAGACCAGGAACCGTCGGCCGGCCGCGGCCCAGCCCCCGTACGGCGGTCCGGCCGCCCGCAGCCGCGCCGCGACCAGCGGATACGCCTCGACATACGCGGCCGCCGCCACCGGGACGGGCCGGTCCGGCAGCAGCAGGCCGAGGCCGAGCAGCACGGTCAGCGCCGCCCGGACGGGTCGGTTCCAGTGCATCGTCGTCTCCCTCCGGATGTCTGTCCGGCGGAAGCGTGCGGCGTAGACGGGTCGAAGATCGTCACCCCGTGGGGTGGTTCCCGGCGTGCCACCCGGGAGCTATTCGCCGGCGGCGACCAGACCGGTCTCGTACGCGATGACCACGGCCTGGGCGCGGTCGCGGAGCTGGAGCTTGGCCAGGATCCGCCCGACGTGGGTCTTGACCGTCTGCTCGGCGACCACCAGGTCGGCGGCGATCTCCGCGTTGGAGCGCCCCCGGGCGATCAGGCGCAGCACATCGGTCTCCCGAGGGGTCAGACCGGCCAGGTCGCTCGGGCGGGGCCGGCGGTGCCCGGGCCGGGCGGCGAACTCGGCGATCAGCCGGCGGGTCACGGCCGGCGCGAGCAGCGCGTCCCCGGCCGCCACCACGCGCACGGCGTGCACCAGGTCGGCGGCGGGGGCGTCCTTGAGCAGAAAGCCGCTCGCCCCGGCGCGCAGCGCCTCGTAGACGTAGTCGTCGAGGTCGAAGGTGGTCAGGATGAGCACCCGGGGACGGTCCGCGCGGCGGTCGCCGAGCAGCTGCCGGGTGGCGGCGAGCCCGTCCAGCACCGGCATCCGTACGTCCATCAGCACCACGTCCGGGTCCAGCCGGCGGGCCGCCTCGACCGCCGCCGCGCCGTCGGCGGCGTCCCCGACCACGAGCAGGTCCGGCTGGGCGGCGAGCAATGCGCCGAAGCCCTGCCGGACCATCGCCTGGTCGTCGGCGATCAGCACCCGGATCATCCGTCCCCACCCTCTTCCCCGTACGGCAGCGCCGCGTCGACGGCGTACCCGCCGCCGTCGAGCGGCCCGGCGGCGAACGTACCGCCCAGCGCGAGGGCCCGTTCGCGCATCCCGGTCAGCCCGTGCCCGGCGCCCCGCTCGGCGGTGGTCGGGCCGGCCGGGCCGGCGGTGTTCTCGACCCGGACCGTCAGGACCAGCGGCCCCGGGCGCACGCTGACCCGTACCGCCGAACCGGGCGCGTGGCGGGCGACGTTCGCCAGTCCCTCCTGCACGATCCGGTACGCGGCCAGCCCGACCGGCGCGGGCGTCCCGGCGGCCGGCGCGGGGGCGTCCAGGGTGACCGTGAGGCCGGCCCGGCGGGCGGCCGCCACCATCGCCGGAACGTCGGCCAGGCCGGGCTGCGGCGCGGTCTGCGGGCCGGCCGACTCGCTGCGCAGCACGCCGAGCAGGCGGCGCATGTCGGTCAGCGCCGCGCGGGCCGAGCCGGCGATGGCCTCGAACTCGGCGCGGGCGCCGTCCGGCACGTCGGCGAGGCGGTACGGCGCGGTCTCCGCCTGCACGGCGATCATCGACATGTGGTGGGCGACCACGTCGTGCAGTTCCCGGGCGATCCGGGTGCGTTCCTCCAGCACCGCCCGGCGTTCCTGCTCCCGCTCACTGACCTCGGTCTGCTCGGCCAGCGCCCGGCGGCCGGCGCGGTTGCCGCGGACCAGGTCGCCGAGCACCAGCAACGTCACGAGCAGCAGCACGACGCCGGCCAGGTTGCTGGGCCGGACCAGGGCGACCACCGGCGTCATGGTGATCAGACCCACCCAGAGCAGCGCCGGCCGGTCCACCCGGGCCGCCACCACCAGCAGCACCAGCAGCGACCCGAGCACCAGAACCGGGTTCCACGGCCAGGCCTGGGCGGGTGGCGCGTTGAACGTGCAGGTGCACAGGGCCACGACGGTGAGCCGCCAGGCCAGCAGCGGACGCCAGAGCAGGGTGAGCAGCGGCGCGACGGTCAGCGTGGCGAAGAGGATCGCGACAGCCTGGGGCAGGTGCCGGCCGGTCTCCTCGGCCAGGGTGGCGGCGAACAGGCCGACCACCGCGAGCAGGCTCGCGTACCGGAGCAGCCGGGGCCAGCGCTCCAGCGGCGGCCGGACGGGTGGGACGTCCGGGCCGGCGACGACCCGGCGCAGCGCCGGCCACCAGGTTCCGACCCACGATTGCTCCATCAGCGGCAGCGTACGGGTCGGCCCCGTCGACGTCGTCCCGCCGCAGGGTGAGGTCCGGCGTCATACCCCGGTGCGACCCGCTCGCGTTAGCGCTTACCTGCCGGTAACCCCTAGGCTCCGACCGGCGAGATCAGCTGAGCAGAGGGGGAACCGTGGCCCGTACCGTGCTGGTGACCGGCGGAAACCGGGGGATCGGCCTGGCCATCGCGCAGGCGTTCGCCAAGCAGGGCGACCGGGTGGCGGTGACCCACCGTAGCGGCGACGCCCCGGAGGGGCTGTTCGGCGTGAAATGCGACGTGACCGACGCCGAGTCGCTCGACGCCGCGTTCACCGCGATCGAGGCCGAGCTGGGCCCGGTCGAGGTGCTGGTCGCCAACGCTGGCATCACCGACGACACGCTGCTGATGCGGATGTCCGAGGAGCAGTTCACCCGGGTGCTCGACACCAACCTGACCGGCACGTTCCGCTGCGCCAAGCGGGCCTCGACGAAGATGCTCCGGGCCCGGTGGGGCCGGATGATCTTCATCTCGTCGGTGATCGGCCTCTCCGGCGGAGCCGGTCAGGTCAACTACGCGGCCAGCAAGGCCGGCCTGGTCGGCGTGGCCCGCTCGATCACCCGCGAGCTGGGCAGCCGTAACATCACCGCCAACGTGGTCGCGCCCGGCTTCATCGACACCGACATGACCGCAGTGCTGCCCGAGGACCGCAAGGCGGAGATCCGCAAGTCGATCCCGGCGGGCCGGATGGCCAGCCCCGAGGAGGTCGCCGGTGTGGTCACCTGGCTCGCCTCGGACGCGGCCGGGTACATCTCCGGCGCCGTCATCCCGGTCGACGGCGGCCTGGGCATGGGTCACTGAGAACACGGAGGAATTGCGCAATGTCCGGACTCCTGGCCGGTAAGCGGCTGCTGGTCACCGGCGTCATCACCGACGCCTCGATCGCCTTCTCCGTGGCGAAGCTCGCCCAGGAGAACGGCGCCCAGGTCGTGCTCACCGGCTACGGCCGGCTCTCCCTGGTCGAGCGGATCGCCAAGCGGCTCCCCGAGCCGGCCCCCGTGATCGAGCTGGACGTGACGAACCCGGAGCACCTCGCCGGGCTGGCCGACAAGGTGCGCGAACACGTCGACGGCCTGGACGGGGTGGTGCACTCGATCGGTTTCGCCCCGCAGAGCTGCCTCGGTGGCGGCTTCCTCGACGCGCCGTGGGAGGACGTGGCCACCGCGGTCCACGTCTCGACGTACTCGTACAAGTCCCTGGCCATGGCGGCGCTGCCGCTGATGTCGGCGGGCGGCGCGGTGGTCGGCCTCACCTTCGACGCCACCAAGGCCTGGCCGGTGTACGACTGGATGGGCGTGGCCAAGGCCGGGCTGGAGTCCGCCTCCCGCTACCTGGCGCTGCACCTGGGCAAGCAGGGCATCCGCAGCAACCTGGTCGCCGCCGGCCCGCTGCGCACCATCGCCGCCAAGTCCATCCCCGGCTTCGAGCAGTTCGAGGACGCCTGGGCCGAGCGGGCCCCGCTCGGCTGGAACCTCACCGACCAGGAGCCCGCCGCCCGGGCGTGCCTGGCGCTGCTGTCGGACTGGTTCCCCGCCACCACCGGCGAGATCGTCCACGTCGACGGCGGCTACCACGCCATCGGTGCCTGAGGTGTAAGGAAAGGCCCCTTCTTAACGTCTCCGGTAGAGGAGGGGCCCCTGTTAACGCCTCGGCCCGGGGCCGTTGCCGGGCCGTCACGGCCGTCGGGGGACAATGGGGCCATGGCGTACGACGCGTTGGTGCTGGTCTCCTTCGGCGGCCCGGAGCGGCCCGAGGACGTGCGGCCCTTCCTGCAGAACGTGACCCGAGGGCGGGGCGTGCCGCCGGAACGGCTCGACGAGGTGGTCCAGCACTACCTGCACTTCGGCGGGGTGTCCCCGATCAACCAGCAGTGCCGGGAGCTGCTTGCGGCGATCCGCGCCGACTTCGCCGCCAACGGCGTCGACCTGCCGGTCTACTGGGGCAACCGGAACTGGGACCCGATGCTCGCCGACACCGTGGCCCTGATGCGTGACGACGGCGTCAGGCGGGCCCTCGCCTTCGTCACCAGCGCGTACGGTGGCTATTCCTCCTGTCGGCAATACCAGGAGGACATCGCCGCGGCGCGGGCCGCGGTCGGCCCGGACGCCCCGGTGATCGAGAAGCTGCGCCAGTTCTGGGACCACCCCGGTTTCGTCCAGCCGCACGCCGACGCGGTGCGCGCGGCGCTGGCCCAGCTCGACCCGGCCCGGCGGGACAGCACCCGGCTGGTCTTCACCGCCCACTCCATCCCCACCTCGATGGCCGTCACCGCCGGCCCGCACGGCGGCCGATACACCGCGCAACTGGAGGAGACCGCCCGGCTGGTGCACGCCGCCGCCGCGCCGGACCTGCCGTACGACCTGGTCTGGCAGAGCCGTTCCGGGCCGCCGCAGGTGCCGTGGCTGGAGCCGGACATCAACGACCACCTGGCCACCCTCGCCGGGCAGGGCGTCACCGGTGTGGTGGTCAGCCCGATCGGGTTCGTCTCCGATCACCTCGAGGTGGTCTGGGATCTGGACACCGAGGCCCTGGAGACGGCCAAGCAGCTCGGCCTGGACTACGCCCGCGCCGGCACCCCCGGCACCGACCCGCGGTTCGTGGCGATGGTGCGCGAACTGGTCCTGGAACGCACCACCCCGGACGCCGACCGCCGCCGCCTCGGCGACCTGCCGATCTGGGACACCTGCCCGACGGCGTGCTGCGTGCCCCCGGCCCGCCGCCCCTGAGCCTGGCCGACCTCCGACACCCCTGAGGACGACAAATGCAGGACCGCAAGCCGGTGCAAAGCTGGCTCACCGATATGGACGGCGTGCTGGTGCACGAGGGGCAGCCGGTGCCCGGCGCGCCCGAGTTCATCAAGCGGTTGCGCGCCTCCGGCAAGCCGTTCCTGGTGCTGACCAACAACTCGATCTACACCCCCCGCGACCTGCAGGCCCGGCTCAACCGGATGGGCCTGGACGTGCCGGAGGAGGCGATCTGGTCGTCCGCCCTTGCCACCGCCCAGTTTCTGGCCGACCAGCGGCCGGGCGGCACCGCGTACGCGATCGGTGAGGCCGGCCTGACCACGGCCCTGCACGCGGTGGGGTACGTGCTCAGCGACTTCGCTCCCGACTACGTGGTGCTGGGGGAGACCCGCACCTACAGCTTCGAGGCGATCACCAAGGCGATCCGGCTGATCAACGACGGGGCCCGGTTCATCTGTACCAACCCGGACGCGACCGGCCCGTCGGTCGAGGGCGCGCTGCCGGCCGCCGGCTCGGTGGCCGCGATGATCTCCAAGGCGACCGGGGTGGAGCCGTATTTCGTCGGTAAACCCAACCCGATGATGATGCGTTCGGCGTTGAACACCATCGACGCGCATTCGGAGAGCACCGCGATGATCGGCGACCGGATGGACACGGACATCCTGTGCGGCCTGGAGGCGGGGCTGGAGACGATCCTGGTGTTGACCGGCATCAGTACCCGGGCGGAGGCGGAACGATACCCGTTCCGGCCGTCCCGGATCGTCAACTCGGTCGCCGACCTGATCGACGAGGTCTGAACGGCGCCGACGCCTGCGGGGCAGGCGTCGGTCTCCCGGCGATGCGATGCACGAGCGCCGCCGCTGATCCGGTTAGGCTGGGGCAAACCGGCCCCGACTGCGGGAGGAGACGCACATGAGTGCCGAACCGGTGTTCGAGTGGCCACTGCCACCGCCCGGCGGCTTCACCGCCGAGGACCTGGACCGCATCCCGGATCTCCCGCCGCACACCGAGCTGATCGACGGGAGCCTCGTTGTCGTGAGCCCGCAAAGGGTCTTCCACACCTTGGCCGTTGACCTGCTGCTACACGGGCTGCGCCGGATGGCGCCGAAGGGCCTGCGGGTACGGCGGGAGATGTCGGTGATCCTGGGGCCTCGCCAGCGGCCCGAGCCCGATCTGTTGGTGGTTCAGGCGGGTGCTGAGACGAGCCCGGACCAGACGGCGTACCTGGCGGACGCGGTCGAGCTGGTGGTCGAGGTCGTCTCCCCCGACTCTGAGGAGCGCGACCGGGAACGCAAGCCGCAGCTGTACGCCCAGGCCGGCATCCGGCATTTCTGGCGGGTGGAGGACAGCTCCGGCGGAAAGATCGCCCTGTACGTCTACGAGCTGGACCCGGCGACCCGCACGTACGCCCTGACCGGCATCTACCACGACCGGGTGAAGCTGGCCTTTCCGTTCGAGATTGACCTCGACCTCACCGAGATCGACCAGCTCTGAGCTCGCTGCGCCCGCCGGCCGCCACTTGGTGCGAAGGCCGCCCAGCCTAGGCCGACAGCGGGGCGTTGCAGGCGGCCACCAGGGCCTGCCGGCAGGCGGTGGTGAGTGGGCGCAGCGCCGCGTCGCGCTGCTGTGCCTCGTAAGTGTTCACCGCGCCGCCCGGGGCGCTCTCGCCGGCCAGGGCGAGCACTCGGTCGAGCACCGCCGCGCGGGCGTACAGCCGTCGGGCCCGCGGGTCGAAGCCCGGGGGTAGGTCGGTGGTGCCGTCGGGGCGGCGCAGCGCGGCGAGGGCCCCGGCCAGCTCGGGCCGCCACTGCGCCACGTCGAGCCGGGTCAGCGCGGCGGTCGTCTCGGCGAGCGCGGCGGCCAGTTCGGCCTCCGCCTCGGCCGCGCCGGGCACCGCGAGGGACGCCTTCGGCGCGTCGGCCGGCAGCGGGTACACCCGCCAGAGCACCGTCTCCCAGGTCATGCCCGAGCCGGAGGTGTGGCTGCGTACCTCGGGTACGAGGCCGAGCCCGCTGGCCACCACTGCCTCTCCGGTGAGCAGCGCCGCCCCGGCGAAGTCGCCGGGGCCGGGCAGACCGCGCGGGTCGCCCGGGGCCGGCAGCACCAGGCGGATCTCGTCCGGGGAGTGCTTCGCCAGGCTGGGCAGCGCCTCCCGCAGGGACACGTCGGTCCAGGTGCCGGGGGCGTCGGCGACCAGGTGCTCCTCGTCGCCGGCGATCTCGTCGGCGACTTCGTCGAAGGGCACCAGGCCGGCCCGCCAGGCACGTACCCAGGCAACGAACCGGCTCGACCGGCGCGGAGCCAGCGTGGCCGCGCCCATTGCGGGGGAGGACATGCCGAAAGGGTACGTGCTCCCCACCGCCCCTGTCTCGGCTGCCGCACCACCACCCGTCCGCCCTGCCGATCATGGAGTCGTGGCGCCTGCTTCGCGTCGTCCGCGGCTTTTGTTCGGTGCCACAACTCCATGATCGACAACTGGGGCGGCGCGTCGGCGCGCGGTGGGGCGGGGTGGTGGTTAGCGTGAGTGGCGTGGTGGGGGGATATGGCGGGGACGTGTTGGCGGGGGACTGGCGGCGGCGGAAGGTCGTCCCGGAGGTGGACGCCGAAGCGGACCTGGTCATCGAGGACGCCGACTCCGGGTTCTGCGGCGCGGTGGTCGGTTTCGAGTCCGGCGCGGTGGTGCTGGAGGACCGGCACGGCCGGCGGCGCAACTTCCCGCTGCTGCCCGCCGCGTTCCTGCTCGACGGCCGGCCAGTCACCCTGCGCAAGCCGGTACGCGCTCCGGTGCCGGCGGCCCGGCGGCGTACCGCCTCCGGGTCGGTCGCGGTCGACAACGTCCGGGCCCAGGTGGCCAAGGCTAGCCGGATCTGGGTCGAGGGCATTCACGACGCCGCACTGGTCGAGCGGATCTGGGGCGACGACCTGCGCATCGAGGGCGTGGTGGTGGAACCCCTGGACGGAATCGACGCCCTGGCGGCCGAGGTACGCGCGTTCGACCCCGGCCCGGGCCGGCGGCTCGGCGTGCTCGTCGACCATCTGGTGCCCGGCTCGAAGGAGAGCCGGATCGTGGCGGCCGTGACCTCGCCGCACGTCCTGGTCACCGGCCACCCTTACGTCGACGTGTGGCAGGCGGTCAAGCCGACGGCGCTGGGCATTTCGGCCTGGCCGGTGGTGCCGCCCGGTCGGCCCTGGAAGGAGGGGGTCTGCGCGGCCCTCGGGGTGGCCGAGCCGGCGGACATGTGGCGGCACATCCTGTCCCGGGTCAACAGCTTCGCCGACGTGGAGACGCCGTTGATCAACGCAATGGAGCGGTTGATCGACTTCGTCACCGAGCCCGCGTAGGGGCCGGCTCCGGTCACCGGCGGCGTCAGGCCACCGACAGCAGAGCGTTGGCGCGCGAGGACGACGTTCAGGACCTTCCCCGCGACCGCCAGCTCCGCCTCGGGCAGGTCGCCCCACAGCTTCGGCGTGATCTGGTCGATCGTCGCGCGGACCTCGCGCCACCGCGCCTCTCCCCGTTCGGTGGTGGCGATGGTGTTCCCAGCCGTGTGGACCAGGCCGGCGGCTGTCAGCTCCGCGATGCGCCGTCGGGCATCGGCCTCGTCGACCTTCAGGGCGTCGGAGATCCGCGCCAGGAGCGCGCCGCCGGTCAGGGTGCCGCCGCTGGTGACGGTGAGCGTCAGCGCCACCCACTGCGGCTCGGTGAGGCCGGGGTCAACGCGGAGTTGGCGCGGGTGGCCGCCCGCAAGTGGCACTACGCCGTGCTCGCCACCCTGAACGAGTTCGGCCCGGCCAGCCAGGCGCAGCTCAGCCAGCGGACCGGCATCTACCACAGCGACCTCGTCGCCGTCATCACCGAGCTGACCGGTCGCGGGCAGGTGGAACGCTCGCCCGACCCGGCCGACCGCCGCCGGAACGTCATCACCCTCACCCCGGGAGGGCGCCGGCAGCTCCGCAAACTGGACGAGCTGCTCGCGGACGCGGAGAACGAGGTCTTCGCCCCCCCCCCTGACGCAGCCGGAACGGGAGCAGCTCACTCAACTACTCGCCGCACTGGTGCGCCACCACGGTCCCCACCTGTGAACAAGCGACTCCCGGGGCCGCCGCAGCGCGAGCCCTCGGTCGGGCGGTCGGCGTCACCGGCCGGGACGGCTCACGGCTCCTGATCGGGCGTACGGGTGAAGACGAAGGTGGCGATGTCCAGTGCCACCGGGCGGCCGGACTCGTCGCGGAGCACGGTGAGGAGCTCGCCGTCCTGCGAGCCGGATCGGCCCCGCCAACGGTCCGGGCCCTCGGCGGTGAACCGGAGCACCGGCCGGCCGACCGGGCCGCCCACCAGGTCACCGGCGGGGTCGGGGCGGAACTCGTACTCCAGGCCCATCCACCACCAGCGGCCGGTCAGCTCGGCCACGTCCGCCGCGGGCTCGGCGGCCGGCCGCCACGGGGTGGGCGGGGCCGGCTCGGCGTCCAGCGTCAGGGTGAGCACCTGCCGGGCCAGCTCGACGACGTGGTGGCCGGCGCGCAGCCCGTAGGAGTTGGCGAAGTCGACCACGGCGGTACGGCTGGGTCGGTGCACCGCCAGGCCGGCGACGTATCCGGGCATCGAGCCGCCGTGGCCGACGTACACCCGGTCGCCGACCCGGTAGAGCTCCACGCCGAGGCCGTGCCCGCCGGTCCACGAGTCCAGGTCGCTGATCACCACCGGCGCGCACATCTCGGTGAGCGTGGCCGGGGCGAGCACGTCCGGGGCCGGGTCGGCCAGGAACGCCGCCCAGCGGCCCAGGTCCGCGACGGTCGACCAGAGCTGGCCGGCGGGCGCCATCGCGCCGGTGTCGGTACGGGGTTCCTCGCTCAGCGTGTCGTGCCAGGGGTGCACCACGTAACCCCGGGCGTACGGCTCGGTGGGGTGGTAGGTGGTGCGTCGCATGTTCAAAGGTTCGAGGATGCGCTCCCGGAGCAGCTCGGCCCAGGGGGTCCCGGTGACCCGCTCCAACACCCCGCCGAGCAGCCCGTACGCCAGGTTCGAGTAGTGGTAGACGTGGTGCGGCGGGTGGGAGATCTTCTCCGGCGTCAGTCCGGCGAGCAGGGTGGTCAGGTCGACGCCCTCGCTGCGCTCCCACCACTGCCCGTCCGGTTCGCGCTGCAGGCCGCCGGCGTGCCCGAGCAGCTGGCGCAGGGTGAGCGCGCCGACGGGGGTGCCGGGCAGGTGCTTGTCCAGCGGGTCGTCCAGGGCCAGCCGGCCGGCGTCGCGCTGCTGCATCACCAGCACGGCGGTCATGGTCTTGCTGATCGAGCCGATGCGATACTGCAGGTCGACGTCGGGGGTGGGGTGATCGCCGGCGAACGCGAGGTGGGCGAGGCTGTCATCGCGGATCACCCCGAGGGCGATCGAAGGGCCGCGTCCCTCGGCCTGGGCCCGGGCAACCAGCGCGTCGACCCGTCGGGCGGTCTCCGGCAGCAGCTCCATGATCATCCTCCTCGGCGAGGTCGGCGGGCGCCGCCGAGCTTACCGATCATGGCGGATTCGTGAGATGTGCTTTCGCGTGTCACGATCGGGGGGTGGACGCAGTGCTGTGGATCGTGCTGGGCGTGTTGTTGGCGGTCGCCGAGATCTTCACGACGACGCTTTTTCTGATCATGTTCTCGGCCGGGGCGTTCGCCGCCGCCGGGGCCTCGGCGCTCGGCGCCCCGCTCGAAGTCCAGGCGCTGGCTTTCGCCGTGGTCTCGGTGCTCTGCGTGGCGGTGATCCGGCCGGTCATCCGGCGGCACGCGCAGCCGGCAGGTGAAGGCGACGAGCGGTTGTTCGGGGTTGAGGCGCTCGCGGGGACGACGGCCCTGGTGATGGAGCCGGTCGACGTGGAGGGCGGCCTTGTCAAGATCGGCGGCGAGCTGTGGACCGCTCGGGCGTACGACGCGACGCGATGCTACGCCGTGGGCGAGCACGTGCAGGTGATGAAGGTCCAGGGCGCTACCGCCCTGGTCTGGCAGGACGAGATTTCCACCCCGGGCGGACTGCCCGAAGCGAAAAGGTGAACGATATGGAGTTTGCAGCGATCCTGTTGATCGCGGTGGCGGTGATCGCCGTGGTGACGCTGGCCAAGGCGGTGCGGATCGTGCCTCAGCAGCGGCAGGACGTGGTCGAGCGGCTGGGTAGGTACAAGCGGACCCTCAACCCGGGGCTGAACCTGCTCGTGCCGTACGTCGACTCGGTGCGCACCAAGGTCGACATGCGCGAGCAGGTGGTCAGCTTCCCACCGCAGCCGGTGATCACCTCGGACAACCTGGTCGTCTCGATCGACACGGTCCTCTACTACAAGGTGGTCGACTCGGTCCGGGCCACCTACGAGATCTCCAACTTCATCCAGGCCATCGAGCAGCTCACCGTGACCACGCTGCGTAACGTGATCGGCTCGCTGGACCTGGAGCGGGCGCTGACCAGCCGCGAGGAAATCAACCGGCACCTGTCCGGCGTGCTGGACGAGACC
This sequence comes from Micromonospora sp. NPDC006766, assembly GCF_040636055.1. Taxonomy (NCBI): domain Bacteria; kingdom Bacillati; phylum Actinomycetota; class Actinomycetes; order Micromonosporales; family Micromonosporaceae; genus Micromonospora; species Micromonospora sp. NPDC006766. The sequence continues at coordinate 19,290 of NZ_JBEYIX010000040.1, forward strand.
ACCGGCCGGTGGGGCATCAAGGTCACCCGGGTCGAGATCAAGGCGATCGAGCCGCCGCCGAGCATCCGCGACTCGATGGAGAAGCAGATGCGCGCCGAGCGGGACCGCCGTGCCGCGATCCTCAACGCCGAGGGCCTCAAGCAGTCGCAGATCCTCACCGCCGAGGGTGAGAAGCAGGCTGCCGTGCTGCGCGCCGACGGTGACCGGCAGGCCCGGATCCTGCAGGCGGAGGGCCAGGCCAAGGCGATCCGTACCGTCTTCGACGCGATCCACCAGGCCAACCCGAGCCAGAAGGTGCTCGCCTACCAATACCTGCAGGCGCTGCCGCAGATCGCCAACGGCTCGGCCAACAAGGTCTGGATCGTCCCGGCCGAGCTGACCAAGGCCCTGGAGGGGATGGGCGGCGCGCTGGGCGGGCTGGCCAACATGGTCGGCGACGTACCGTCGCCGGAGGTCAGCCAGGGCGCCGGCGACGTGGAGCGGGAGGCCGCCGAGGCGGCGCAGGCCGCCGCCAGCGCCGCCCAGGAGATCCACGACGAGGTACGCGTCGCCGAGGCGCAGACCACTGGCGGCAACGTCCCGCAGCAGAGCCTGCCGGCACCCGAGCCGGTGTCGCCGGAGAGCCTGGTCAACGACCCCTCGGACCAGCGCGAGCGGGGCTGAGCGGGGCCGCCCGACCCGGGCGGCAAAAGCGAGAAAGTCTCATGCGGCGCCCCGGTGCCTGCCACCATCGGTCTCAAGGACGGGTGGTGACCAGGACCGGGGCGCCGAGCGCGTCCCGCACCGCCCGCAGGCGGAGCGAGGTGACGCATGAAGGAGCCGGCGAAGAGCCTGTTCTCCAAGGAACTGTTCTCCCGGGAACCGGTCCCCGGCGCGCACGATCCCGCCGGACCGCTCGGCAGTCGGCGTACCGGGGGCGGGTTCGGAGTGCTGCCGTTTGTCTCCGAGCCAGGAGCGCCCGCGCCGGCCACCAACGCGAGCTGGGCCTGGTCCGTACGCCGGTTCGCCCGCGCGGCGGTCTGGCTGCTGCCCGCGTACGCGATTCTCTACGGCCTGGTGGCGATGGCCAGCAAGGGCGGGGTGGGCAACGACCCGTACCCGGCCGACGGCAGCCCGCTCTACCTGGTCGGCTGGGTCGCCGCGGTCTGGCTCGGGCTGCTCGCGCTGCTGGCCCTCACCGGTCTGCTCGCCGCCACCCGATGCCGGCGGATCGCCGCGACCGGCCTGCTGGTCAGCATCGCCGGCGTCGTGCTGATGCTGCCTTTCGCCGGGCTGGACGGGCAGGCGCCCGTCTTCGGCACCACCGCGCGCAGCCTCGTCCTGGTCGGCACCACCTGCTACACCATCGGGTGGTTATGCACCGGGTGGTCGGTGGCCCGCTCCGGGATGTTCTCCTACGGCGACGGAATCATGCTGATGATCGCCGCCCCGCTGCTCGGCCTCGGTGGTGCGTTGGTCGGTTCGTTACAGACCTTCGGTGCGATCTTCGCGCTGGTCGCCGGGCTCGGCATCGGCTACCGCTCCGGCCGCCTGGTCCCCGCCGCGATAGCCCGCGACGCCCTAACCGCCAGCACCCAATCCACCCCCACCCCACCCACCTCCACCCCACCCCCCGGCCCCGCAGGCCCGTGAGCTCTCGTTGATCATGAGGTTGGCGGCGGCCAGGGAGATCGACATCGCCGCCAACCTCATGATCAGCGGTGCGGGGGTGGGGAGGGACGGTGGCTGGGAGGGTGCCGTGAGGTAACTGACAGTTGGCTTGGGGAGTGGTCGGTTAGTGGTATTCGCGGCAATCTGGTACCCATGCCGTCTCACCGGTCGCCACTGTCGCGGCTTCTCACCGTGCTGCTCGCCGGCGTCCTCGCCGGGCTTGTCCTCGCGGTCGTCGCGCTGCCCGGCAACCTGGTCGGCGGGTTCGCCGCCAAGGCCGCCCTCGGGGCGTACGCGCAGCTGCCCGACGCGCTGCGCACCCCCGCCCAGCCCCAGCGCTCCTACCTCTACGCCAACGATGGCAAAACCCTGATCACGACGTTCTACGACGTCAACCGCACCGACGTGCCACTGGCGGAGATCGCGCCGGTGATGCGGCAGGCGATCGTGGCCGCCGAGGACCGCCGCTTCTACTCCCACGGCGGCGCCGACCTGCGCGGCCTCGTCCGCGCCCTGGTCGCCAACGTCACCGGCGGCGGCACCGAGCAGGGCGGATCCACGCTGACCATGCAGTACGTCCGCAACGTGCTCAAGACCGACCCCAACAGCACCCCGGAGGAGCGGCAGGCCGCCACCGAGCAGACCATCGGCCGCAAGCTCCAGGAGATCCGGTACGCGAACGCGCTGGAGAAGACCCTCAGCAAGGACGAGATCCTCAACCGCTACCTCAACATCGCGTACTTCGGTTCCGGGGCGTACGGCGTCGCCGCGGCCAGCCAGCGCTACTTCGGCAAGTCACCCGCCGACCTGACCCTGGCCGAGGCGACCCTGCTCGCCGGCCTGGTCCAGTCGCCCGACGCCTACAGCCCGATCGACGGCGACAAGGACCAGGCCCTCGCCCGCCGGACGTACGTGCTCGACTCGATGGTCGAGACCGGCGCGATCACCGCGCAGCAGGCCGCCGCCACCGAGGCGGAGCCGCTCACGCTGCACCCGACCGCCCAGCCCAACGGCTGCACCGCGACCGCCCAGGGGCACGACGACTGGGGCTACTTCTGCGACTACCTGCGCCAGTGGTGGCTGGAGCAGCCGGCCTTCGGGGACACCGAACAGGAGCGCGAGCAGGCGCTGCGCCGCGGCGGCTACACCGTCATCACCTCCCTGGACCCGAAGATCCAGCAGACCGCGCAGCAGCAGGCCACCGCCGTCTACGGGTACGACAACAAGCGCGCCCTGCCGATCGCCGCGGTCGAACCGGGCACCGGCCGGGTGCTCGCCATGGCCGTCAACCGGCACTACAGCCTGGCCGACAACCCGGCCGGGCAGGCCAACCGCCCGAACACCGTCAACCCGCTGATCTCCGGCGGCCCCAGCGTCGCCGGCTACCAGGCTGGCTCCACGTTCAAACTGTTCACCATGCTCGCCGCGCTGGAGGCCGGCAAGCCGCTTGCCACCGGCTTCGACGCCCCGGCCAAGCTGCCCACCCGTTACGCCTCGGACGACGAGGGAAACTGCGGCGGCAAGTGGTGCCCGGCCAACGCCAACCCGCAGTGGATGAACGGCTACCGGATGATGTGGGACGGCTTCGGCCGCTCCGTGAACACGTACTTCGTCTGGCTGGCCGAGCAGGTCGGCGAGGACAAGGTGGTGGAGATGGCGCAGCGGCTCGGCATCACCTTCCGGGCCGGGTCCGACGCCGCATTCGCCAAGAACAACGCGGCGAACTGGGGCTCGTTCACCCTGGGCGTCTCCGCCACCACCCCGCTCGACCTGGCCAACGCGTACGCGACCGTGGCGGCCGAGGGGACGTACTGCACACCGCTGCCGGTGATCTCGGTGACCGCCGCCAACGGCGAGAAGGTCGACGTGAGTCAGCCGTCCTGCAGGCGGGTCCTGGACCCCGATGTGGCCCGGGCCGCCACCGACGCGGCCCGCTGCCCGGTCGGGCAACAGTCGGCGTACGGGCAGTGCAACGGCGGCACCGCCACCGGGGTGAACGGGATCGTCGGCCGGCCAGTCGCCGGCAAGACCGGCAGCTCCGAACAGAACGCCACCGAGACGTTCGTCGGGTTCACCCCGCAGGTGGCCGTCGCCGGCATCGCGGCCAACCCCGACGACCCGACCGACCCGGTCGGCTCGGCGGTGCAGTCCAAGGTCGTCGACGCCGTCTCCCGGGTTATCCGTAAGGCGGTGGACGGCAAGCCGGTACAGGACTTCACCGCCCCGAGCCCCGAACTCGCCGGCGACCCCCAGCAGCCGCAGCCCACCCCCCAGTGGCAACAACAGCAGGACCAGAACCCGCCGTCGAACCTCCTCCGCTGGCTCCAGAACCGCAACCGCGGCTAACCAAAACCCAAAACCCCGCCCCCACCTCCTCCCGACGGTGATCATGGAGTTGTGGCAGTTGACAAAAGTGGCAAACAGTGTAATTTGGGCACCACAACTCCATGATCGACGGGGGCCTCGCCGAAGTGGTGGGGGTGTCGGCGGGCGGCTCCGACCTCTTGGTGAGCGCGCCCGCCGGGCGCGTCACCGAGCAGGAGGACATCATGCGCAAGCTCGTCTACTGGGTGCACCAGTCCGTCGACGGGTTCATCGAGGGCCCGAACGGCGAGTTCGACTGGCCGGCCATGGGGCTGGAGCTGTCCGCGTACTCCTTCGAGCTGTGCGACCGGGCCGACACCTTCCTCTACGGCCGCAAGGTGTGGGAGTTCATGTCCTCCTACTGGCCGCGCGTCGAGGAGAACTCCCAGGACCCGCACGACCTGAGGTTCGCCCCGGTCTGGCGGCGTACCCCGAAGATTGTCATCTCGCGGACCCTGAAGAGCGCCGAGTACGGCGCCCGGGTGATCGGCCGCGACCTGGCCACCGAGATGGCCGAGCTGAAGGCCCAGCCCGGCAAGGAACTGCTGCTCACCGGGGGTTCGGGGGCTGCTGCGGCGCTCACCGACCTGGGCCTGGTCGACGAGTACCAGGTGGTCGTGCACCCGGTGGTGCTCGGCGGCGGTCGGCCGGTCTTCCCCGGCAAGGACCGACTCGCCCTGCGGCTGGCGGAGACCCGCGCCTTCGACGGCCGCTCGGTGCTGCTGCGCTATACGCGGGCCTGACGGGGTGGTGCGTCAGCCCCGAGCCCGGGCCCAGCCGAGAAACCGGTCGGTCAGGTCCGGCGCCGGGTGCGAGTTGAGCTGGCCGAGCTGGTCGCGTGCCTCGGCCATGAGGATGCCAAGGTAGACCAACAGGGCGGTACGGTCGTGCCGGTACTCGACCAGCAGGGCGAGACGAGCCGGCTGGCACGGCCACTCCGCCGCGCAGTTGCGGCACCGCCAGAGCGGTCGCATGGCCACATGGGGTACGGGCCGCCGCGTCATCGCAACCGCAGGGCCACGGCCCGCGCCTCGTCGTCGGTCAGCGGTAGGAACCAGAGGAACCGCTGCACGATCTCCGGCGGGGTCGGGCCCTCCGGCCGACCCCGCAGGTCGGGGATCGCCGACCGCAGCAGGACGGACATCGTCGGAATCAGCGCCGCGCGGGACAGCCGCCGATCGGTGTACGCGCGGAACGGCGGGCAGGGCCAGGGGTCCGTGCAGGATTCGCAGACCCAGCGCGGGCGGTGACCGACGTGACCGCCGGTGACCCGCGGGTCGGTCAGGTCCAGCGCCGTCAGGGCTGCCCTCGGCGCGCTCATCGCTGCTGGCCTGTTTGGTGGGGTTTGCATAGGTGACAGTCTGCTGATGGCATCGCTACGCTCGGAAGGCATCGAGACTGGTCGCGCCGGTGGTCTGGCGGCCCGGTGCCGCACACGATGATGCTTGGTGATCATGCGGAATCCCTGGAGGAGCCTTGGAAGGTGAGCTGACCGTCGACCGGATTCGCATTCAGCTCCGGCGGGTGCGGGCGTTGGCCGGTTTGAATCAGGAGGAGTTCGGTCGGCGTACGAACTTCTCGGCGTCCACGGTCTCGGCGGTCGAGACGGGAACTCGTCCGATCGACCTGCCGTACGTCAAGCGGGTGGACGAGGTGCTGGACACCGGCGGGCTCTTCGAGTCGCTGCTCCGCACGGTCCAGCGCGACGGCCAGCCGTCGTGGTTCCGGCCCTGGCTGGAGGCGGAACGCGCCGCCAAGCAGCTCCGATACTTCAATCCCACGCTCGTCCCCGGTCTGTTCCAAACCGCGAACTACGCCCGCGCAGTGCTTCGCTTCGACGACACTCGACCGGAGGATGAGGTCGAGCAGCAGGTGACCGTCAGGCTGGAGCGCCAGGAACTCCTCTGCAGAAAGCATCCGCCGCAGGTCATCGCCGTTGTCGACGAGGCGGCCCTGCGCCGGACGGATGCGATCATGGCGGAGCAACTCGCGCATCTGCTGCGGATGGCCGAGCTGTCGCACGTGCACATCCACGTCATCCCCGCGAACGCTGGGCTGCACGTCGGGCTGTCCGGGCCACTGGCCTTGGCGAGATTGGCCGACGGAGGCTGGGTGGGACACCTGGAGAACCAGCTTGACGGCGTGATCACCGATGCTGAGGATGAAATGGCTACGCTTCTAACCAGGTGGGAGAGCGTGAGGGGCGTCGCCCTCCCGGAGGCGCTGTCGGTCGCCCTCATGAAGGAAGTCGAGAGCCAGCATGGACCTCAGTAAGGCTCAATGGAAGAAGTCCACCCGCAGCGGCACGAGCGGAGGCGACTGCGTCGAGGTAGCCGACAACCTGCCCGGCGTCGTCGCGGTCCGGGACAGCAAGGACCCGTCCGGCCCGGTGCTCGCCTTCGACCCGTCCGCCTGGCAGGCGTTCGTAGCGTCGGCCAAGCAGTAGTCCCGACGCAATCCCCGCCGAGGCCCTTCAGCGCGATGCTGAGGGGCCTTGCTCGTTGTCGGTGAGCTGCTTGAGGGTCTTCGCGGCTGCGTCCCGCAGCGGAACAAAGACATCCGGCTCGGTGGCGGCGAGTTCACCGAAGAGGCGCACCGCCTCGGCGGTCGCCTCGATCGCCTGTGGTGCTTCCTCGCGTGCGCCGAGCAGCACGGTCATCCATCCGAAGTTCCAAAGCGATCGGGCCAGGCTCGGCAGGTAAGCGTCGCGGTTGAGGTTGACCAGTTCTCGGTGCAGTTTGACGGCTTCGTTGGTGGTGGTGAGTGCTTCGGTTCGCCGGCCGGCGTCCGCCAACCGGATGGCGTGGATGTTCAGCGACCCTGCCAGGTCTGGTAGGTGGGCGTCGCGGTTGAGTTGCACCAGTTCCCGGTACAGTTTGACGGCTTCGTTGCTGGTGGTGAGTGCTTCGGTTCGCCGGCCGGCCTCCACCAACCAGACGGCGTGGTTGTGCAGCGATTGCGCGAGGTTTGGTAGGTGGGCGTCGCGGTTGAGGTCGACCAGTTCTCGGCGGAGTTTGACGGCTTCGTTGCTGGTGGTGAGTGCTTCGGTTCGCCGGCCGGCCTCCGCCAAGGCGCTGGCGTAATTGTTAAGCGAATGCGCGAGGTTTGGTAGGTGGGCGTCGCGGTTGAGGTCGACCAGTTCTCGGTGCAGTTTGACGGCTTCGTTGCTGGTGGTGAGTGCTTCGGTTCGCCGGCCGGCCTCCGCCAAGTCGCTGGCGTAATTGTTAAGCGACCCTGCCAGGTCTGGTAGGTGGGCGTCGCGGTTGAGGTCGACCAGTTCTCGGCGGAGTTTGACGGCTTCGTTGCTGGTGGTGAGTGCTTCGGTCTGCTGGCCGGCCTCCGCCAACCGGATGGCGTGGTTGTTCAGCGACCCTGCCAGGCGTGGTAGGTGGGCGTCGCGGTTGAGTTGCACCAGTTCCCGGTACAGGTTGACGGCTTCGTTGCTGGTGGTGAGTGCTTCGATTGTCCGGCCCGCCTCCGCCAACTGAACGGCGTGCCGCAAGCGCCAGAGTGCGCGGTGCGCGGTTGCATCGCTCGCGTCGGTGCTGGTGATCGCGGTGGTGAGCGCCAGCGCCAACCGGTTCAACTCCAACGACGGGTACGGCACCCGTTCTGCGAGGTCACGCAGCCACTGCAGGTCCTTTGGTGGCTGCTCGGTCAGCAGGGTGGCCATCCGGGCGGCGTAGCGGCCGGGGAACTGGACCGCCACCCGCACCACGGCCTCGGCCATCGTCGGCACGTCCGCAGCGAGCGCCTCACTGATGAATTCGTCCACTTCGGCGTGCCCGGCCGCGACCTGGTCGGACGCAGCTCGGCCCAGCACGGTCAACGCCTGCACCGCCTGCTCGATGGTGAGCCGGCGGAACAGCGCCTGCCGCTCCGGTGCGGTGTATCCGGCCAGCGCCTGCACCGCCAGGTGCTCGGCGAGCAGGTCCGGCTGGAGCGTGCCCAGCCGACCCGCCGCACCGTTGCCGTCGGCAGGGTAGAGACCGTAGAACCACCGTACCCATCGGACTGACCTGTCCGGCTTGGCCGGCACCGCGCGCTGGACCAGGCCAGCTACCCCCTGCTCGTCGTCGGCGCCGAACAACGCCGCCACCCCGACCACCCGAGCCAGCAACGCATCGGCCTCAACAACGTCGTCCGGCAGGTGCACCTGCTGCCGCTTGGCGCTGTCCCGCCAGTACCGCCGCTCGTGCCCCAGCACCTCGGCGATCGCATCTCCCCGGCCGTAGTCGTCGGCCGGGCCGCCCAGCACCGCCACCAGAGCCGCCGCGTGCAGGCGCAGCACCGGCGAGCCTTCCGGATACGTACGACCCGCGAGGTTCGGAACCGGCCGCCTCTTGAGTCGGCGCGCGAACACCTCCGCCGCGTGCGCCACCACCTCGCCCGGCGTCCGGGCGTCGATCTGCACAGCCAACGGCATCAGGTTGCGCCGGTCACCGGTCATCGCGTCCAACAGCGCCGCGTGGTCCCCGGCGGTGGCAGACAGCGACGTCCACCACGACCCGGCCGTACGGGCCAGCAGCAGCACCCGGACCCGGTCAGTGCGCCGCCGCGTCGCCGCCGCCAGCAACTGCGCCAAGCCGTCGGGTGCGCGTGCGTCGGCGTAGTCCACCACCAGCAGCAGCCGGCCCGGAGCGCCATCGGCCGTCGCCTTCTCGGCCGCCTCCCGCTCATGCCCCGGCCGAACCGGCACACACTGCCAACCCTGGCCCGTCAGCTCGTCCATCAGCTTCAGCGCCAGCCGGGTCTTGCCGTAGCCGCCGGGGGCGAAGACCAGCCGGACCGGTGACCCGCCACGGTCCGCGCACCATGCTGTCAACTGCCGACGCTCAGTGTCCCGGCCCCGGAACGGCACGACCTGCTCGCCTGGTTGCAGCAACCATGCCACCGACGGCGGCGGCACCGTGGCAACCGCGCCGAAGTCCACCCGCCGCCGGGACGCCGATAGCCGGTCGTACGCCGTCGGCGCGAATGCGCCCACCATCGCGGCCACCGCGCCAGCCAGCACGGCGGCGATCGGTTTGTCCTCCGTCACCCCGGCCCACGCCGCGGACGCGCCCACCACGAGGCCGCACAGGCCAGACAGCGCGCGGATCAACCACCTCGGCACGGGGGCACCGTACCGACCGTGAGCAAGTGGCAACAACCAACGGCCGTCCCACACTCAGCCTGATCCGCCACAGCTCGTTGGCGTCATCGACGAGGCGATCCTTCATCCGATGAGATACCGCGGCCTCATGGCACAGCAGAGCGAACACCTGGTGGTCAGCGCCGAGCGCCCGCAGCGAAGGCGTCAGGTCCGGTGGCAGCGAGTTCACTGTAGAGGTGTCAGCGCTCGGTCAGAGGCCTCATGCTTCATTGAAGCTTGTCTTCTCATTCGCCTGTCAATCAGGTTAACTTCCTCTTAACGTTCAACCGAACGGGTGATCGGAAGCCGGTGCCCCACAAGGGCGCGCAGAAGGGGGAAGTGCACATGGCTACTTCCGTACCTGCCAGGAGGTTCCTGGCAGCAGGGTTCGTCGCGGTGGTCTCGGCCGCCGCGGTCGGTGTTGGCGGGGCAGCGAGCGCCGCTCCAGCGGAGGGTACGGTCAGGGCCGCTACCGGGGCGTCGGTAGCGGGCAGCTACATCGTGGTGCTCAAGGACGGGGCGGGCGACCAGGCGGCCACTGTGGCCAGCGAGCACGGAGCGTCGGTGACCCACCGGTACCGCAGCGCGCTGCAGGGCTTCGCCGGCCACATGTCGGTGCGGCAGGCACGCCGGCTCGCCGCGGACCCGCGAGTGGCATACGTGCAGCAGGACGGTGTGTTCACCATCACCGCGACCCAGACCAACCCGCCGTCCTGGGGTCTGGACCGCATCGACCAGCGGAACCGGCCACTGAGCGGCTCCTACACCTACAACACGACGGCGAGCAACGTCAGGGCGTACGTCATCGACACGGGGCATCCGGGTCACGCACAGCGACCTCGGTGGCCGGGCGGTCTGGGGTACGAACACGAGTGGAGACGGTAACAACACCGACTGCAACGGCCACGGCACGCACGTGGCGGGCACCATCGGCGGCGCATCCTACGGGGTGGCCAAGAACGTGCAGCTCGTCGCCGTCAAGGTGCTCAACTGCAGTGGCAGCGGCACCACCGCCGGCGTCGTGGCCGGTGTCGACTGGGTGACCGCCCAGAAGAACAGCAACCCGAGCCAACCGATGGTGGCGAACATGTCGCTCGGCGGCGGTGCGGACACCACCCTGGACAACGCGGTGAAGAAGTCGATCGCAGCGGGCGTGACCTACGCGATCGCGGCAGGCAACGGCAACATCCTCGGCATCGCTCAGGACGCGTGCAAGTCGTCGCCGGCGCGGGTGCCCGAGGCGATCACAGTCTCGGCGACCGACAACACCGACAAGAAGGCGTCGTGGGCGAACTACGGCACCTGCGTCGACCTGTTCGCTCCGGGCGTGAACATCACGTCCTCCTGGAACTCCGACGACAGCAGCACCAACACGATCAGCGGCACGTCGATGGCGACGCCGCATGTGGCGGGTGCGGCCGCACTCTATCTGGCCAACAACCCGTCGGCGTCCCCGGCGACGGTGGCGGCGGCGATCAACAGCAACGCCACCACCAGTGTGGTTTCCTCGCCGGGCAGCGGCACCCCCAACCGCCTGCTCTACACGCTCAACTTCTGACCGAGACCTGGGTAAGCCGGCCGGCTTGGTCCACCGCTGATGGGGCAGGCCGGTCAGCATTGCGCAGCCGCGCCCACCGGTGCGTGGCGGGTCGGGGCCGGCCAGGCAGAATCGGCCGGTGCCCGTACACCTGATCACCGAGCCCGACGACGACCGGATCGCCGACTACCGTGCGCTGACCGACGTGGAGCTGCGTACCCGCTGGGAGCCCCCGCACGGCCTGTTCATCGCCGAGGGGGAGTTGGTGTTGCGGCGGGCGCTGCGGGCCGGCTACCCGGCCCGGTCGTACCTGGTCGACGCGAAGCGGGCCGACCAGCTCGCCGACCTGGACACCGGTGACGCCCCGGTCTACGCCGCCACCCCCGACGTGCTCCAGCGAGCCACCGGCTTCCACGTTCACCGGGGTGTGCTCGGCTCGTTCCACCGTAAGCCGCTGCTGACCGCCGCCGAGGTGCTGGCCGCCGCCCGCCGGGTGGTGATCCTGGAGGACGTCAACAACCACACCAATCTTGGCGCCATTTTCCGGGGTGCCGCCGCGCTCGGAATCGACGCGGTGCTGCTCTCGCCGACCTGCGCCGACCCGCTCTACCGGCGCAGCGTCCGGGTCAGCATGGGCGAGGTCTTCGCAGTGCCGTACGCCAAGCTCGAACGCTGGCCCGCGGGCTTGGACCAGGTACGGGAGGCGGGCTTCACCGTGCTCGCCATGACGCCGGCTCCGGACGCCGTACCGATGCAGCGGTTGACTCCGGCGCAGCGCGAGCGGGCGGCGCTGCTGCTGGGAGCCGAGGGCCCGGGCCTCACCGCGGCGGCCCAGTCCGCCAGTGACGTACGGGTGGTCATCCCGATGCGGCGCGGGGTGGACTCGTTGAACGTCGCCGCCGCTGCGGCGGTGGCGTTCTGGGAGTTGGGTCGCGACGACCCACCTGGGTAGTCGAGCATTCCGCTTGCATGATGATGCGGTCGAGCGCATAATCTTCCTTGTGTCCAAGGTTCTCACCTCCCTGCCCAGCGGCGAACGCGTCGGCATCGCTTTTTCCGGCGGCCTCGACACCTCGGTCGCGGTCGCGTGGATGCGCGACAAGGGTGCCGTTCCCTGCGCCTACACCGCCGACATCGGCCAGTACGACGAGCCCGACATCGTCTCGGTGCCCGGTCGCGCGCTCAGCTACGGCGCCGAGGTCGCCCGCCTGGTCGACTGCCGCGCCGCCCTGGTCGAGGAGGGCCTGGCAGCGTTGACCTGCGGGGCCTTCCACATCCGCTCCGGCGGCCGGGCGTACTTCAACACCACCCCGCTGGGCCGGGCCGTGACCGGGACCCTGCTGGTGCGGGCGATGATCTCGGACGACGTCCAGATCTGGGGCGACGGCTCGACCTTCAAGGGCAACGACATCGAGCGGTTCTACCGGTACGGCCTGCTGGCCAACCCGCAGCTGCGCATCTACAAGCCGTGGCTCGACACCGACTTCGTCACCGAACTGGGCGGGCGTAAGGAGATGTCGGAATGGCTGCTCGAACGCGGCCTGCCCTACCGGGACAGCACCGAGAAGGCATACTCCACCGACGCCAACATCTGGGGCGCCACGCACGAGGCGAAGACCCTCGAGCACCTCGACACCGGCATCGAGACGGTCAACCCGATCATGGGGGTCCGGTTCTGGGACCTGTCGGTGGAGATCCCGACCGAGGATGTCACTATCGGCTTCGACCAGGGTCGTCCCGTGACGATCAACGGTAAGGAGTTCGGCAGCCCCGTCGACCTGGTGCTGGAGGCCAACGCCATCGGCGGCCGACACGGCCTGGGCATGTCGGACCAGATCGAGAACCGGATCATCGAGGCCAAGAGCCGGGGCATCTACGAGGCGCCCGGCATGGCGCTGCTGCACGCCGCGTACGAGCGGCTGGTCAACGCCATCCACAACGAGGACACGCTGGCGAACTACCACCACGAGGGCCGCCGCCTCGGTCGGCTGATGTACGAGGGGCGCTGGCTGGACCCGCAGGCGCTGATGCTGCGCGAGTCGTTGCAGCGCTGGGTCGGCACGGCGGTCACCGGCGAGGTGACGTTGCGGCTGCGCCGGGGCGAGGACTACTCGATCCTGGACACCACCGGCCCGGCGTTCAGCTATCACCCCGACAAGCTGTCGATGGAGCGTACCGAGGACTCGGCGTTCGGCCCGTCGGACCGGATCGGCCAGCTCACCATGCGCAACCTGGACATCGCCGACTCGCGGGCGAAGCTGGAGCAGTACGCCACCCTCGGCATGGTCGGCGGAGCGGCCCCTCAGCGGATGGTCGGCGCCGCACAGGCAGCCTCGACCGGGCTGATCGGAGCGATGCCCGAGGGCGGCGCGGAAGCCATCGCCTCCCGGGGCGTCTCCTCCACCGCCGAGGCACTCGACCGCGCCGCGATGGAGTTCGGCGTCGACTGAGCGACGCCGCTCTGATCCCCGGCCGGTGCTTCGAGAACGGCGGTGACGGCGGGTAGCGTGTCGCCCGTGTTCCCTACCGTGCGTGAGGTGCTTGCGCTGGTGCCGGTGCGCCACGGCGCGCCGCGCCTGGTCGCGGGCGACGCGGGGCTGGACCGGGCGGTCCGCTGGGTGCACGTCGCCGAGGTGCCGGACATCGCCACCCTGCTCGGTGGCGGCGAGTTGGTGTTGACCACCGGCATCGGGTTGCCGGCCGACGACGCCGGGCTGCGCGCGTTCATCGGTGACCTGGCCGACGTGGGTGTCTCCGGGCTGGTGGTCGAGCTGGGCCGCCGCTACGTCAGCGGAGTGCCGAGGGTGATGGCCGCCGCCGCCGAGCGGCGCGGGCTCCCTCTGGTCGAGTTGCGGCGGGCCGTCCCGTTCGTGCGGGTCACCGAGGCGGTGCACGCGCTGATCGTGGACGCCCAGCTCACCGAGCTGCGGGCCACCGAGGAGATCCACCAGCGGTTCACCGAGCTGTCCGTGGAAGGCGCCGACGCGGCCGAGGTGGTGCGGCAGGCTGCCGAGCTGTCCGGGTGCCCGGTGGTGCTGGAGAACCTCTCCCGGCAGGTGCTCGCGTACGACCCGGCGGGGCAGAGCGCCGAGCTGCTGCTGTACCGCTGGGAGCAGCATTCCCGGCGGATCCGTCCGGGCGGGCGTACCGCGTACGACCCGGACAGCGGGTGGTTGGTGACCACCGTCGGGGCACGCGGCCAGGACTGGGGGCGGTTGTTGCTGCGCTGGCCGGCCGGCGGGGAGCTGACCACGGGCCGGGCGTTGCCTGCCGAGTCCGAGCGGCCGGGTTCCCCGGCCGATGCCGTCCCAGCCGAGCGAACCGACGGCGACCGGGTCGCCAGTGCGAGTGCCGCCGGGTCGGGTGCTCCGCCGACCCGGCTCACCATTCTGGTCGAGCGGGCCGCCTCCACTCTCGCCCTGGGCCGGCTGATCCGTCGCGACGCCGAGGGGCTGGAACGTCAGATCCACCGCACCCTGCTCACCGCCCTGCTCGACCACTCCCGCCCGGTGGACGAGGTGGCGTTGCGGGCCAACGCGCTCGGCGTGCCGCTGGACCGCCGACATCTGGTCGGCGTGGTGGTCCGCCACCGGGCCGACGACCTGGCGGGGGAGGCCGGGACGGCGGGTGCCGAGGCCGGTCCGGAGGTCGGCCCGGCGCGGCTGCGCGATCTTGCCGAGGCGGTCGGCCAGGCGTTGCGGGAAGCCAGGCTCGCCGGTCTGACCAGCGCCGTGGACGACCATGCGGTGGGTGCGCTGCTCGCGCTGCCCGATCCGGCCGCCGAGGAGAAGGCGCTCGCCGCGTTCGCGGCGGCGTTGCGTCGGGTACGCCTAGACGCCGCTCCGCCCCGCCCGCCCGCGCCCCGGTCCGGCCCGCCCGGTGCCCCGTCCGCTGGGCCGAGGGCGGTCGGTCCGGCGGCGGTGATCGTCGCGGCCGGGTCGGGGGTGGGCAGCCTGCGGGAGGCGGGACGGTCGCTCACTGAGGCGCGGCAGATCGCCGAGACGGCCCGGCGGGACCGGCGGGAGCTGCCGGTCTTCCGGCTGCCGCACGTCGGGCTAGCCGGGCTGCTGCACCTGCTGCGCGACGAGCCACGGTTGCAGACCTTCGTCGAGCGGGAACTCGGCGCGCTGTTGACCTATGACGCTCAGCATCCGCGCGAGCAGTTGCTCGACACCCTTCGGGCGTACCTGGAGCAGGGCCGGAACAAGTCGGCGGCGGCCGCTGCGGCGCACCTGTCCCGGCCGGCATTCTACGAGCGGCTGGCCCGCATAGCCCGGATCCTCAACACCGACCTCGACGCGGTGCAGCCCTGCCTCTCCCTCCACGTAGCCCTCCTGGCCCTGGATGCCATCCGCAATCCCGGCCCCTCGCGTTGATCATGAGGTTGGCCGCGCCGAGCCGGGAGGGAGGGGCGGTGGGGGCTAGGTGAGGGTGGTTAGGGCTTTGGCGTACGCCGGGGGGACGTAGGCGGGGCCAGCGGGGGTGAAGACGTCGGAGGTGGTCGCCGCTGACCAGGCGGTGGCGGGCAGGGCGTCGACCAGGGCGCGGACCACGGGGGCGTCGCGCCACTGCTCCTGCTGGGCGAGCAGGCTCAACGCCACCACCGACTCCTCTACCTCACCGACGCACTCGAACGGCTTGTGCCCGTCCACGCCGAGCAACTCCCGGTAGCCAGGGATCTGAGCCGTGTCGGCGAGCAGGTCGGCACCGAAGATGCGGGTGATCCGTTCCCGGGTCATGAACGGCGCCAGGGCCAGGAAGACGAACCGGCACTTGGGGCAGTCCCGGCACCAGCGCTCGCTCGCGTCGCGCAGCTTGAACGCGGCGTTGCAGCTGGTCACCACCGCGTCATACCGGTCGATCTCGGCGAAGAGCCGGGCGATGTGCAGCTCGGACAGCGACCGCAGCAGGGAGAAGTACGGTTCGGTGAGCCCGGCGTGCTCCGCCAGGGCCGCCCGCAGCAGCCCCTCCGCCTCGACGCCCTTGGACCACTGGTGGTTGATCTCACGCCCCTGCCAGACCAGGTTCGGATCCGACGCCGAGCGCTCGTTGGACATCACCACCGGGCCGAGCCCGTGCAGCACGGCCGTGGCGACCGCGATCAGCGAGTTGATCGCGGTGACCGGGATGTGCCCATTGCGCGCGCCCGCCGCGTTCAAATCGAACAGCACCGGGTCGATCCGCCGCCGGGCCGCGAGGGGCACCAGGTCGGACGCCTGGTTGACCGAGACGATGATGTGGTTGGGGTTGACCGAGAAGGGCACCGGGTCGAAGCCGGCCCGGCGTAGCGCCTCCAGGCTGACGATGGAGTCCTTGCCCCCGCCGACGGCCGACAGCGGCCGGCGGTCCGAATCGTCGTACACCCGGGGTGGGGCGACCTCGCCGGCCGGGACCTCGGGGCGCAGCTCGAGCACGTGCGGGAGCTGGTTGCGGTACGCGTACTCGGCGAGGCCCTTGGTGTAGACGGCGGTGACCAGCTCGACGGCGGCGGCGCCCAGCGGCGCCGGCAGCACCAGCCGGGGCGGTGCGGCGGCCTTGTAGTAGCTGACCCCGGCGACGATGTGCAGCAGGTCGAGGACCCGGTTGACGGTGGCCGCCGTCTCGTCCGACACCGGCTCGGCCGGCAGCGGGAGGGTGATCACCTCGGTGAACCGCTGCTCGCCGTCCGGGCCGGTCAGGGCGTAGTCGAACAACACCTCGCCGGTGGCAAAGTCGATCGAGTAGGACGGGAAGGTGAAGGCGTCCATCCGCCGGAGCTGCTCGTTGCGCACACGCAATACTAGGCCCTGGTTCGTCCGGCCGTGTCCGGCTGTGCCGGACCGTTCCAGCCGACCGCCGTCGCCAACCTGAGGAGAGCCTGTGCGCCTGTCTGAATTGCGCGGACGTCATGTCGCCGTCTGGGGAGCCGGCCGGGAGGGGCGGGCCGCCGTGATCGCGATCGCCGCGCACGGCCCCGCCGGCCTGGTCGCCGTCGACGACAGCGCGAACTTCCTCAGCCTGCCCTGGGAGGGCCCGGTGGCGGCGGCCGCGCCGTTGGTGACCGGCGAGGACGGGTTCGCCCGGCTGGCCGCCGCCGACGTGGTGGTCCGGTCGCCGGGGGTGCCTAGCACCCACCCGTGGATGGTCGAGCTGCGCCGGCGGGCCGTCCCGGTCACCCAGGGCAGCGCGCTCTGGATGGCCGACCACGGGCACCGGACGGTGGGGGTCACCGGCAGCAAGGGCAAGAGCACCACGGCCAGCCTGATCAGCCACCTGCTCACCGCGATGGACCGGCCGAACGTCTTCGGCGGCAACATCGGCGTGCCGCTGCTCGACCTGCCCGAGGCCGAGCTGTACGTGCTGGAGCTGTCCAGCTACCAGTGCGCCGACCTGACCGACTCGCCCCGGGTGGCGGTGGTCACCGCGCTGTTCCCCGAGCACCTCGACGCGCACGGCGGCGAGCGGGAGTACTACCGGGACAAGCTGAACCTGCTCGCGCACGGCCCGAACACGGTGGTGGTCAACGGCGCCGACCCGCGGCTCGTGGTGGAGCTGGGCGACCGGGCCGCGGTACGCGCCGGCCTGCCGGACACCACCCACGTCGCCGCCGGCCCGGACGGCGCCCCCTGGTTCCACCTGCGGGACACGCCGCTCTTCCCGCGCGGGGTGCTGCCGCTGGTGGGCCGGCACAACGAGGGCAACCTGTGCGTGGCGCTCGCCGTGCTGGACGCGCTCGGCGTCGACGTGGTGGAGCGTAAGGACAGCCTTGCCGTGGCGGTCGCCGAGTTTCAGGGACTGGCCCACCGGCTCACCGAGATCCCCGACCCGTCGGGCGTCACCTTCGTCGACGACACCCTCGCGACCAGCCCGTACGCGGCGATGCACGCGATCGACGCGTACGAGGGACGGCCGCTGACCGTGATCGTCGGCGGGACCGACCGGGGGCTGGACTACACCCCGCTGCGCGAGCACCTGGCCGAGCGCGAGATCACCGTGATCGGCATCCCGGACAGCGGCCCGCGGATCGTCGAGGCGCTCGCCGGGCTGCCGGCGGTGCGCACCGAGCTGGCCGAGGACCTGGTCGCCGCGGTGGGGCTGTCCCGCAAGCTCACCCCGGCCGGCGGGGTGGTGCTGCTCTCCCCGGCCGCGCCGAGCTACGGCCGGTTCCGCAACTGGGAGCACCGGTCGGAGGTGTTCGCGCAGGCGGTCGCCGACACCGCCCGCTGAATCCCGGATCGCCCGTCGGCCAGCAGCGGCGGCCGGTGCGGGACTCAGCTGGCCGGCAGGGCGGCGTGCAGGGCGCGCAGCGACCGGATCGCCGAGCGGATCTCCTGGAGGTAGCGGCCCGGGGTCAGCGCCGGCTCGGGCACCCCGGCCAGCGCGGCCAGCGCCGGGTCGACGCCGACCGTGTCGACCCCGCAGCCGTACGGCAGCGCCAGGGTGCGCAGCGCGTCGCAGTGCTGGAACGGCACGTAGATCTGCGCGGTCACCATCAGCACCGGGTCGCCGGGGCGCAGCCGGACGTGTTCGGCCCAGAAGCGTTGGGTGTCGGCGGTGTGCGCGCGGCGCCGGTCCGGTTCGCTGGACGGGGCGGCGAGGACACGGACCGGGGGCAGGCCGGCCGGGCGGTAGGTGCGCGAGGACCAGGCCGAGTGCGGGTGGTCCGCCTCCTCGCCGGTCTCCTCGCTGGGCGTGTTCACCCCGAACGCCACGCGTACGCCCGCGTCGAGGGCGTCCACCTCGGTCACGCAGCCGTGGATGCCGACGTCGGCGAGGGTCCGGGACTCGGCCGGGGAGAGCGTCCGGCAGCTGCCCAGCACCGCCACCTCGCCGGTGATGTCGGCGATCGTGCGGGCCAGGTGCGCGGCGTACGCGGTGCGCCGCAGGCAGGCGTGCGCGAGCCCGCCGAGCACCAGCAGGTGGGTGTACCGGGGCAGGGCCGGCGGGACGGCCCGGACCAGGCCCAGCGCCGCCGCCGCATCGCGCACCAGCCCGACCGTGGCCGGGTCGAAGGCCGGCTCGCGGGCGTCGGGGCGTTCCCGTCCCTGCCGGAAGTCCCAGTGTCGGGCGGAGAAGTCGTCCAGCGCGGCCAGCACCGCCGGCAGATCCCCGGTCGGCCAGTCGCCGCCGAAGTGCCCGACCAGGCCGCGCAGCGGCGACGATTCCACCCAGGCCCGCACCCCCGCCGCGATCCGCCCGTCGATCGGTTCCGCCGCGCCGGCCGGCAGCGCCACCTCCGTCGTCCGCACCCGGCGGATGCTACCGCCCGTCGTACGCGGACACCGGCCGTTGTGGATCGTGGCTACCCTGGTGGCACGACGGGACCGGAGGCTGCCGATGACGGGTGACGTGGTGCGTCGATGGTCCAGGGGGCGAGCAGGCTCCGCGGGTGGCCTTGCCCGGTTGGTCGCGCACACCGATCCGGTCGCGCTGATCGGCATCATGCTGTCGATTTTCCTGTCGGTGACGCTGGACCTGACCAACGCGGCGACCGGGGTCGAGTCGCTGCTGGCCGGGCTGATGGGCATCACCATTTCGCTGGTGGTGGACTCGCTGGCCCGGGCCGAGCGCCGGTTCCACCTGCGGACGCTGCTGGACGGGCCGTCCTGGCTGGTGAGTACCACTCCGCAGCTCGCCGGCGCGGTCCGCGAGGCGGCCGAGCGGCACGCCGGCACCCGGGTCGCCGCGGAGGCGCAGCGCCGCTACGAGGAGTTTCGCCTGGAGGCCGAGCAGCTCGCCGCCGGCCGGATCGTCCGGCGCGGCGACGACGAGGAGGATCTGGTCGGTGCCACCCGGGACTGCAAGCGCGAGATGGTCGGGCTGACCAACGTGATGCCTCGGTTCAGCGGGGAGCTGAGCTGGTGGCGGGGGGACGTCGGCCGGCGTTACTGGGAGGCGAACCTGGCCGCCCTGGCGCGAGGCATCAGCATCACCCGGATCTTCCTGTACGCGACGCTCAGCGACGAGCTGTCCGAGCTGGTGGAGACGCAGCGTCGGGCGGGCGTACGGGTGGGTCTGCTGCCGCACGGCGCGGTCAGCGCGCACCTGCACGTCAACCTGGCCGTCTGGGACGACTCGAGCTGCTGGGAGGCGAGGATGAGCGCGCACGGCGAGATCAGCGAGAACCAGTTCTCGGTCAACCGGTCGGATGTGGAGCGCCTCACCCGGATCTTCCGGCACTGCGCCGACGCCGCCACCTTCCAGGACTGAGAGCGGGCCGAGCATGACGTGGAGTGCGGTGCTGCTGGTTACCGCCGTGGTCTGGGCGGTCAGCGTGATCCGCTCGGTCCGCGTGCGCGCGTTCGTCTACAGCCTGCCGCTGCCGATGACCCTCGCCCTGGTCACCACCGGCCACCGGGTGGACGGCGCACAGCTGCTCGGGGTGGTCGGCCTCAACCTCTTCTTCGTTGCCGTCGCGGTCACCCACCGGCGGCTGCGCTGGCCGATCCTCGTCGCCGACGCGGCCGGGATTGCCGTGTACGTGGCGCTGAGCGCAGGCGTGCTGGCGGTCCCGGTGCCGTTCGAGGTGGCGGTGGTGGCCACCCTGGTGCTCTGGGCGGGGACCATGGCGGTGCTGGCCCACCGGGCCCGTGCCCGAGCCCGCAGGGCGCCCGCCCCGGCCGGGCCACCGGAGGCGGACCCGACGCTGGCTGCCGACGCCCGGCGGGACAGCCTGGCCCCGCCCGCCAAGCTGCTGGTGATCTTCGTCGGCGCGGTGCTCACCGGGCTCCTCGGCGAGCTGCTGCGCGGCATGGTGGTGACCTTCCCGTACTCCGGGGTGCTGGTCGCCGTGGAGGCGCGCCGCCAGCTGGTCGACTTCAGCCGGCACTTCGCCCGCAACAGCCTGGCTCTGATCGGCTTTCTCACCGGCTACCACTACCTTCAGGACGCCTCGCCGGTCGGCGCACTGGCGGGTGGTTGGGCCGCATTCGCGCTCGTTTCCGCCGCGTTGCACCTGCCGCGCCGGCGGCCCAACCAGCCGGCACGGCAGCGTGGGCCGGCGGGCGGTCCGCGTCGCCTCGCCGGTCCCCGGCAGAGCACCGTCACCTGACCGTTCGGGCACCCGTGCGACAGGCGGTGGTCAGGCCGCCTCGACCAGCTCCGCGATTCGGGCGAGCGGCTCGGCGTACGTGGGCCAGTCCAGACCGTCCACGCTCAGCTCCGCCCGGCGGCGTACGCCGTCCACCGCGCCGGCCTTTTCGACGATCGCGACCAGCACGTCGTACGACCACTCGGGGCGGAGCAGGTCGCGCAGGGCGACCACCTCGGGTCGCAACAGCGCCAGCGCGCCGACCAGCGCGGCGGCCGCCCAGTTGGAGGTGCCGCCGACCAGCAGCGCCTCGCAGTCGACCACGCAGCGGATCCGGTCGCCCCGGTCGACCACCCGGGCCACCAGCTCGGCCGGCAGACGGCCCATGCCCAGCTCGTTGCCGCCGTCGCCGATGCCGATCCGGAAGGCGGGACCGGCGGTGAAGAGCCGGTCGAGTGGGGCGGTGTGCGCGCCGATGTCCTCGCCGCGCATGTTCCGGGGCCGGCCGTCGGGAGCCGGGCCGACCCGCTCGCAGGCGATCACATGTGACAGCCGGGCGTACCGGGGAAGGACGCCGGCGGCCCACGGGTCGTATCCCGACAGGGGCGCCACGTCGAGCGGGACGCCCGGTGCGCCGGCGGCGATCGCGGCCGCGACCACCGGCGCGCAGGGCGTATCGGTGACCAGCCGGACCTGGCTGCCGAGCGCGCGTAGCGCGGCGGCGAGCTGCACCGCGCCGATCGGGCCGTCGGTTTCCGCGGCAGGTGATTCGGCGGCAGGGATGAAGAACCCGGTCAGCACGGCGGCGTCGGGGGCGGGCCGACCGGCGAGTGCCCGGGCAGCGGCGAGCAGGCCGCCCGTCGCCGGCACGGCGAGCGCCTCGCTGCCCCGGCCCGTCTCCCGCGCCGCGACCCGGGCCAGCTCGGTGACGATCTCCTCGACCCGCATTCGCGTTCCTTCCCGAGGGCGGTGACCGGATCAGGGTAGGCGCGTCGGTCCAGCGGGAGGGGTGGTGCGGAAACTGCGGCGAGTGGTTGACGTGGTGTCAGGCGAGGGCGGGCGTTGCGCTACACAGTGACAGTTGTTCGGTCATCGGCGCGGTGAGAGCGTGCGAGGACCAACCGCCGCTGAAGGGTACGACGATGACCTCCGACGACCTGCTGGCCCGGCACCGGGCTGTGCTCCCGTCCTGGATGCCGCTCTACTACGCCGAACCGCTCGAGCTGGTCTCCGGCTCCGGCCGCCGGGTGACCGACGCGCAGGGGCGCACCTATCTGGACTTCTTCGGTGGCGTGCTGACCAACATGATCGGTTACGACATTCCGGAGATCCGGGAGGCGGTCGAGCGGCAGCTGCGTACCGGGGTCGTGCACAGCTCGACGCTCTATCTGATCCGGCAGCAGGTGGAGCTGGCCGAGAAGATCGCCAGGGTCTCCGGCATTCCCGACGCGCGGGTCTTCTTCACCAACTCCGGCACGGAGGCGAACGAGGCGGCGCTGCTGGTCGCCACCAACTACCGCCGTTCCCACCAGATCCTGGCGGTGCGCAACAGCTACCACGGCCGGTCGTACGCGGCGATGGGCGTCACCGGCAACCGCAGCTGGTCGGCCAGCGCGCTCAACCCGCTGCAGGTGGCCTGGCTGCACTCCGGTGAGCGGCTGCGCGGCCTGCTCGCCCGGCTCGGCGAGGACGACCGGATCGACGCCGCGGTCGAGGATCTGCACGAGGTGCTCGCCACCCAGACGTCCGGCGATGTGGCCTGCCTGATCGCCGAGCCGATCCAGGGTGTCGGCGGGTTCGTGCACGGCCCGGACGGACTCTTCGCGGCCTGGAAGAAGGTGCTCGACGAGCACGGCATTCTGCTGATCAGCGACGAGGTGCAGACCGGTTGGGGCCGTACCGGCGAGCACTTCTGGGGCTACCAGGCGCACGGCGTCACCCCGGACCTGCTCACCTTCGCCAAGGGCATCGGCAACGGCTTCGCCCTGGCCGGCGTCGTCGGCCGGGCTGAGGTGCTGGAGTCGGTGCCGGCGATCAGCTTCTCCACCTTCGGCGGCAACCCGATCTCCACCGCTGCCGGCAACGCCGTGCTGGACTATCTGCTCGACCACGACCTGCAGGCCAACGCCGAGCGGGTCGGCGCGATCCTCGGTGACGGACTGCGCGCCGCGGCGGCCGACCTGGACTGCGTCGCCGAGGTACGCGGCAAGGGCCTCATGCTCGGCGTCGAATTCGTCCGCCCGGGCAGCACCGAACCCGACCCGGCGCTCACCACCCGGGTCTTCGAGGCGTGCCGGGCCGGTGGCCTGCTGGTCGGCAAGGGCGGCCTCTACGGCAACGTGGTGCGGATGGGCCCGCCGTTGACGTTGACCGAGGAGGAGGCCCGGGAGGGGCTGGCCATCCTGGTCGACGCGATCCGTTCCAGCGCGGCGGCGGAGGTGGCGGCGTGAACACGATCGGGCACTTCATCGACGGCAAGCGGGTCGGCGGCGACTCCGAGCGGCGCGGCGACGTCTTCGACCCGGCCACCGGCCGGCGTACCGGGCTGGTCGAGCTGGCCTCCGCCGCGGACGTGGCGGGCGCGGTGGAGTCCGCCGAGCGGGCCGCCCGCGCCTGGCGGGACGCCTCCCTGACCAAGCGGACGGCCGTGCTGTTCGCCTTCCGGGAACTGGTCAACGCCCGGCGGGACCGGCTCGCCGAGGCGATCACCGCCGAGCATGGCAAGGTGCTCGCGGACGCCGCCGGCGAGGTGCAGCGCGGCCTGGAGGTCATCGAGTACGCCTGCGGCATCCCGTCGGCGTTGCGGGGCGGGTTCAGCGAGAACGTCTCCACCGAGGTCGACTCGTACAGCCTGCGGCAGCCGCTGGGGGTGGTGGCGGTGATCTCGCCGTTCAACTTCCCGGCGATGGTGCCGCTCTGGTTCATCCCGGTGGCCGTCGCCTGCGGCAACGCCGTGGTGCTCAAGCCCAGCGAGAAGGACCCGAGCGCGGCGCTGCTGCTGGCCGAGTGGTTCGTCGAGGCGGGCCTGCCCGACGGGGTGCTCAACGTGGTCAACGGCGACAAGGAGGCGGTCGACGCGCTGCTCGACCACCCGGGCGTGAAGGCGGTGTCGTTCGTCGGCTCCACCCCGGTCGCCCGGTACGTGCACCAGCGGGCCTCGCTGGCCGGCAAGCGGGTGCAGGCGCTGGGCGGGGCGAAGAACCACATGGTGGTGCTCCCCGACGCCGACCTGGACCTGGCCGCCGACGCGGCCGTCAACGCCGGTTTCGGCTCGGCGGGGGAGCGGTGCATGGCGATCTCCGCGCTGGTCGCGGTGGAGCCGGTCGCCGACGCGCTGGTCGCGAAGATCGCGCAGCGGATGGCCCGGCTGCGTACCGGCGACGGCCGGCGGGGCTGCGACATGGGGCCGCTGGTCACGGCCGCGCACGCCGAGCGGGTCCGCTCCTACGTCGAGTCCGGGATCGCGGCCGGCGCGGTGCCGGTGGTGGACGGGCGGGAGGTCACCCCGGACGGGGACGTCGACGGGTTCTGGCTCGGCCCGACGCTCTTCGACCACGTCACCCCGGAGATGTCGATCTACACCGACGAGATCTTCGGCCCGGTGCTGAGTGTGGTGCGGGTCGGCTCGTACGACGAGGCGGTCGAGCTGGTCAACGCCAACCCGTACGGCAACGGCACGGCGATCTTCACCAACGACGGCGGGGCGGCCCGGCGGTACCAGCACGAGGTGGAGGTCGGCATGGTCGGCATCAACGTGCCGATCCCGGTGCCGATGGCGTACTACTCGTTCGGTGGCTGGAAGGCGTCGCTCTTCGGTGACCTGCACGCGCACGGCGCCGACGGGGTGGCCTTCTACACCCGGGGCAAGGTGGTCACCAGCCGTTGGCTGGACCCGCGGCACGGCGGGGTCAACCTCGGTTTTCCCACCCAGACCTGAGCAGTCGCAGCACGCCCGCCCCGACCAGATACGCCACCAGCGTCGGGGCGGGCAGCCCCAGCGGCTCGGCCGCGCTCTTCGGGGTCAGGCTGTTGATGAGCAGCCCGGCGGCCACGCCCGCGTACCCGATCGTCACGAGCGCGGTGTGGACCGGACGACCGGTGCTCGCCCGGCCGTGCCGGCGGGTGCGGGCCTCGATCGGGCCGAACACGGCGACCAGCCCGGCCAGCACCACGGCCAGGGCGAGCAGCCAGGGCACCCGCCAGGCCCACCAGGCCGCCGTACCGACCGTAGGGGTGGGCAGCACGCCGAGCGCGTTCAGCAGGCCGATCAGCAGGACGACGGCGGTCAGGTGCCAGAGGAAGACGGTCAGCACCACGGCGTTCACCGCGAGCACCGTCTGCCAGGGGCCGCTGCGGCGCAGCCACCGCCGGGCCGGGTTCTGCAGCAGCAGGATCAGGCCGAGCTGCGCGGTGGCCGCCGCGAGCAGCGCCACGCTGGGCGGGGCGGTGTTGTTCAACCGCTCGCCCGGCACGTTCAGCATCGCCACCGGATACGGCCCGACAACGGTCAACAGCACCAGCGCGACCAGCCCCGTCAGCAGCAGCACCGCGCCGGCGCGCCGCGAGGTGGGCAATCGCCGTCGGCGCAGGCCGGGACGGTCCCGACCTGGTTCGATGGGACTCGCGCCCCGGGCGTCGTACCAGGCGAAGCCGAGCTGGTGTACGGCCAGCCAGCCGAACAGGTAGTTGGCGGTGGCGAGGTTTGCCGGGCCGAGGATGCGGCCCAGGTCGCCGAGGGCGACCAGCCCGACCAGCACCAGCGGCACGACCAGCCCGACGCGGCGGTGCAGCGCGTACATGGCCGGGGTCAGCGGGACCATCACCAGGTAGGCGACGAGGAACCAGAGCGGGATGGTGGCGAACCAGATCACCGTGCGGACCTCGCTGGGGTTCGCGCCCCTCAGCCGGGCGATTCCCCCGCTGATCGCGAGGATCACCAGCAGCGCGGTGGTCGGGCGGATCAGCCGGCTGCTGCGGTCGATCAGCCAGCCGGTGGCGTTCCCGCCGCGTTTCCGCCAAGCGGTCAGGGCGGCGCCGTTGGCGTACCCGCCGACCAGGAAGAAGACCGGCATCACCTGGGCCACCCAGGTGATCGGCCAGGCCCAGGGGAGGTAGCCGAGGGCGGACTGCCCGGTCGGCCGGCCGGCGCGGTCGTACCCGATCGCCGTGATCAGCCAGTGGCCGAGGACGACCATGGCGATGGCCAACGCGCGGAGCAGGTCGGCGTAGCGCTCTCGGCTGGGCGGGGTGCGCTCGGCGAGCTGCCGGAGGCGGCGCATGGGCCCACGCTATGCCAGCCGTCACCGGCCTGGGGTGATAACGGTTCGGTTGTCGGGTCTTGTGGTCCGCGCCGCACTGCCGTAGAAATTCTTCAGCAATATCTTCAAAACTGAAGACAAGCAACAGCCCCCGTGCCTCGACGCCGCGGCCGCCGTCGCCCCACCCTCGGCGGGCCGCACCGTACCCGAACCGAGGAGATGCGATGAACAGGCGTGAGATCCTCCGGCGCACCGCCGCCGCCGGTCTGCTGGCCACCCCCGCCGCCGGCCTGCTCGCCGGCTGCGCCACCCCCGGCGGCGACGACAAGGGCGACGCCGACACCTACCACGGCACCAAGAGCGAGCAGAACCCGCTCGGTGTCAAAGAGGACGCCCCGCTCGAGGTGGTGATCTTCAACGGCGGCTTCGGCGAGCAGTACGCCAAGGCCCACGAGGCCATGTACACGGAAAAGTACCCGAAGGCCAAGATCACGCACTCGGCGACGCAGGAGATCAACAAGACCCTGCAGCCGCGCTTCGTCGACGGCAACCCGCCGGACGTGGTCAACAACTCCGGCGCCGGCCAGATCGACTTCAACGGCCTGGTCAGCCAGCAGGCCATCGCCGACCTGACCGCGCTGCTCGACGCGCCGAGCCTCGACGAGCCGGGCAAGAAGGTGCGCGACACGCTGCTGCCCGGCGCCGTCGAGGTCGGCTCGTACGACGGGAAGTTCCTCGTTCTCAACTACACCTACACCGCGTACGGCATCTGGTACTCGACCAAGCTGTTCAAGGAGCGCAACTGGCAGTACGCGAAGACCTGGGACGACCACATCGCGCTCTGCAAGCAGATCAAGGCCGCGGGCATCGCGCCGTGGACGTACGCGGGCAAGCACCCCCGCTACATGAGCTGGCCGCTGATCGCCACGGCGATCAAGTTCGGCGGCCCGTCGGTGGCGACGGCCATCGACAACCTTGAGCCGAATGCGTGGAAGTCCGACGCCATGAAGGCGGCCGCCGACGCGTGGCACCAGATCGTCAAGGACAAGTACATCCTGGACGGCTCGCCGGGGCTGGACCACGTCCAGTCGCAGACGGCCTGGTGCCAGGGCAAGGCCGCCTTCATCTCCTGCGGCTCCTGGCTGGAGAGCGAGCAGGCGAACGTCACCCCCGCCGGCTTCAACATGACCATCGCGCCCACGCCCAGCCTGGGCAGCGGCGACCAGCTGCCGTTCGAGGCGATCCGGGGCACCGCGGGCGAGCCGTTCATGGTCCCCGCCAAGGCCAAGAACATCGCCGGCGGCCTGGAGTACCTGCGGGTGATGCTCTCCAAGAAGGGCGCCCAGGACTTCACCAAGAAGGTCGCCAGCCTGACCGTGGTCGCCGGCACCACCGAGGGCGTCGACCTGCCGTACGGGTTGAACACTGTGGTGCAGGCGCTGGAGGCGTCCGGGTCCAACGGCTTCAACTGGGTCTACAACAACTACTACCGCAAGCTGGAGCGCGAGCTCGTCGACGCCGCCTGCGGCGAGTTCTTCAGCGGGCGGATCGGCCCGGCCGACTTCCTCGACCAGTGCCAGAAGGGCGCCGACTCGATCGCCCAGGACAGCTCGATCAAGAAGTACAAGCGGGCCGCGTAATCCACCCGGTGGGGGCGGGCGGCCCGGCCCGCCCCCACCGCCGTGGACGGTTGGAGGAGGATCCACTTCGTGCGACATGGCAAGTACCCGCTGATCATCGCGTTCCTGGTGCCGCCGCTGGCGCTCTACGCCCTGTTCGTGATCTCGCCGTACCTGCAGGCCTTCCAGATCTCGACGACGAGTTGGCTCGGCTACTCGGCCAAGGCCGACCCGGTCGGGCTGGCCAACTTCCGCACCATGCTGCACGACGGGTACATCTGGAACGCGCTCAAGAACAACGCGATCATGCTCGCCGTGGTGCCGGTGCTGACCATCGTCCTCGGGCTGTTCTTCGCCACCATGCTGTCGATGGGCGGTCGCGGTGGCCGGGCCGGGGTGACCGGGGTCCGCGGCAGCGCCTTCTACCGGCTGGTGTACTTCTTCCCGCAGGTGCTCTCGGTGGTGATCATCGCGCTGCTCTGGCGGGAGATCTACCATCCGAACAACGGTCTGCTCAACGGCGCGCTGCGCGCCGTCGGCCTGCCCGCCCCGACCTGGCTCGGCGATCCGCGGACCGCGTTCTGGTGCGTCCTGGCGGTGATGGTGTGGAGCAACGTCGGCTTCTACGTGGTGCTCTTCGGCGCCGCGATGTCCGCCATCCCGCGCGACATCTACGAAGCGGTCCTGCTCGACGGCGCGTCCCGCTGGGTCACGCTACGCCGGATCACCGTGCCGCTGCTCTGGGACACCGTGCAGGTCGCCTGGATCTACCTGGCCATCGCCGCGCTGGACGGGTTCATCCTCGTCCAGCAGATGACCAACGGCGGGCCCAACTTCTCCTCCGACGTCATCGGGCTGCGCATGTACGAGACGGCGTTCGGCAGCGAGAGCAAGTTCGGGTACGCCTCGGCGATCGGCGTGGTGATGTTCTTCCTGACCCTCACCGTGGCGGTGCTGGCGCTGCGGGCCGCCCGACGCGAGAGGATCGAGTACGCGTGACCACGCTGGACAGGCCCGCCGCGACGGGCGCGCAGCCGGGTCCGACCCGCCGCGACCCGGGGCCACGCCGCGAGCTGGGCGTCGTGAACGTCGCCTCGCACGCCTTCCTGCTGGTCTGGGGCGCGCTGACCGTGCTACCGCTGCTGTGGATGTTCCTCAGCTCGCTCAAGAGCGACGGTGAGATCCTCGCCGACCCGTGGGGGCTGCCCGGCGCGCTGCGCCTGGAGAACTGGGCCCGAGCCTGGACCGAGGCGCACATCGGCCGATACTTCCTCAACAGCGCCATCGTGGTGGCCGGTTCGCTCACGCTGACGATGCTGCTCGGCGCGACCGCGGCGTACGTCTTCGCGCGCTACGACTTCCGCGGCCGTCAGCTGGCCTACTACCTGTTCGTCGGCGGCATGATGTTCCCGGTCTTCCTCGCCCTCGTACCGCTGTTCTTCGTGGTCCGCAACTCCGGCCTGCTCGGCACCTGGACCGGTCTCATGCTGGTATACACGGCGTACTCGCTGCCGTTCACGGTGTTCTTTCTGACCGCGTTCTTCCGTACCCTGCCGACCGCAGTGGCAGAGGCGGCTCTGATCGATGGTTGCGGTCACTTCCGGCTCTTCTTCCGGGTGATGCTGCCGATGGCGCGTCCGGGACTGATCAGTGTGGCGATCTTCAACTTTCTGAGTCACTGGAACCAGTTTCTCCTGCCGCAGGTGCTCATGCAGGGCGACGACTCGAAGTGGGTGCTCGCCCAGGGCCTCGCGGCACTTGCCGTGAGCCAGGGCTACCAGGGCGACTTCAGCGGCCTGTTCGCCGGGCTGACCATCGCCACGCTGCCGGTGCTGGTGGTCTACGTGACGTTCCAGCGGCAGATCCAGACCGGCCTCACCGCAGGCCAGCTCAAATGATGCCCCCGGCTTCGACCCGGACGACTCGGTGCAGCGTCGGACCTTCACCCTGCTCGGCGGCGGCTGGCGCACGCACGTCTGGGCCTGTGGCGTGGGCCGGTGGCTGGCGTGAATCGTCCGCGTCATCAAGTTCGTAGCTGCCGAGAAGTCGTCCGGTCCTGCCGGAGAGGACAGTCCCTTCGAGGCGCTTTGGAGCTGATGTCGTCTCCGATTCAGCCGGTCTTGGGAGGTCGCCTGGCCGCTGAGTCGTTCGTGATGTCAGCTCCAAAGCGACACGTTGGTCAACGTCCATTGGCGCGGGGCGCGGCGTCAGGTTGCGGCGGGAAGCAGGAGGGCGTGCAGGGCCGCCGGGTCGATCACCTCGGGCAGGTCCCGGGCGGCGAGCCAAGCGGCCCCCGCCGCCCCGTCTCCGGCGGTCCGTAGCGGCGCGTCCGGCCAGCGTCGGGCCAGTTCGGCGCGGACCGCGTCGGCGAGTGGGGTGTCCGCGGTGAGCAGTCCGCCGCCGAGCACGACCGGGCCGGCCGTCCCGGCCGGCCGGATCCGGGTGACGCTCTCGGCGAGCAGCGTGGCGGCCTCCCGGATGAGCGCCAGGGCGATCGGTTCCGCCGCCCTGGCGGCGGCCACGACCAGCGGCGCGAGGCGGGCCAGCTCGACCGGCGCGCGTCGGGTGACCGCCTGCACCACCAGAGCGGCCGTCGCCCGAGGACGGGCCGCCACCTCGGGTGAGCCGGTCAGCTCGGCGAGCACGCGGCGGCCCAGCTCGCCGGGCGGGTCGGCGCGGTCCAGGTCGGACAGGAGCCGGCGGACCGCCTCCCGGCCCAGCCAGAATCCGGAGCCGGCGTCGCCGAGCAGCCAGCCGTGTCCGTCTGCGGTGCGATCGAGGCGCAGGTCGTGGACCTGGGCGGCGATCGCGCCGGTGCCGGCGATGAGCACGGTGCCGTTCGGGGCAGCGGTGCCCGAGGCGTACGCGACCAGGGCGTCGCCGTGCACGGCGTACGGGCAGCGCAGGCCCGCGTCGGCCCAGGCGCGGTCGAACGCGGCCCGCCCGTGCGGGTCGGCGAGGAGCCGGCCGGCCCCGGCGAGCCCGATGACGCCGGCGCGTACCCGGGTGGGGTCGACGTCGACGAGCGCGGCGCGCAGCGCGGTGAGTAGCTCGGCGGCGGCAGGTTCGACGCCGTGGCTGGTCGGGTTGCCACCGCCGGCCCGGCCGGTGCCGAGGCGTACGCCGTCGAGGCTGAGGGCGGCGGCCCGGGTGGACGTACCCCCGATGTCGAGGCCGACCACGACGGTGTCGGACATCCGGTGGGCCTTCCTGTGTGCGGGCCTGATGGCCCTTCATGCTGGTCGGCGCGGTGGGTCAACGCAAGATCCATAGTCGACTCTCCGGGTGCGTCCCAGGTAACGGTTTGAAAACTTCGCCCACAGTCTTGACACGGAGGGTCGTTTAGTAAGAACTTTTACCACTAACAGTTAACACTCTTTTCCGAAAGGCGTCCCATGGTTGATCACGAGGTGGACACCCCCGCGGAATCCGTGGTGGTCGACGCCGACGCGGTCGACCGGCGGGGTGCGGTGGGAGTCCCCTCCGGCGGCGTGCTGGCCCGAGTCCGAGCCGGAGCGGGGGAGCTGACCGGGGCGTTGCGCCGGGTCGCCGAGCACGTGCTCAGTGACCCGGAGGCGGCGGCCCGGGCCACCATTGTGGAGCTCGCCGAGCGCAGCGGCACCTCACCGGCGACCATCACCCGGTTCTGTCGGGCGATGGGTTTCGACGGCTACGCCGACCTGCGGCTCGGCATCGCGGCGGAGACCGGCCGGGTGCGTTCGGCGGGCTGGACCGTCGACATCGGCCGGGAGATCCAGCCCAACGATCCGCTGTCCCGGGTCCTCGACCAGATCATGGCCGCCGACACCCGGGCCATGCACGACACGGCCGCGCTGCTCGACCTCGCCGAGGTGGAGCGGGCGGCGGTGGCCATCGCCGGCGCGAGCCGGGTGAACATCTTCGGCGCCAGCGGCAGCGCCCTGGTGGGCGAGGAGATGCAGTTCAGCCTGCACCGCATCGGGGTGGCTGCCTGGGCCTGGAGCGACGTGCACGAGGGGCTGGCCAGCGCGGCGCTGCTCGGCGTCGGCGACGTCGCGCTCGGCATCTCGCACACCGGGCAGACCCGCGAGACCATCGAGCTGCTCGCCGAGGCCGACAGCCGGGGCGCCACCACGATCGCACTGACCGGCTTCCCCCGATCGCCACTGGCCGAGCTGGCCGACATCGTGCTGGTCACCGCCAGCCAGGCCACCACCTTCCGGCCCGACGCGCTCTCCGCCCGGCACCCGCAGCTCGTCGTGCTCGACCTGCTCTACATCGCGGTGGCACAGCGGACCCATGACCGTGCCCACGCGGCCTTCCGGCGTACCGCCCAAGCCGTCGACGGGCACAAGGCCGCGAAGGCGGCCGCCTCATGATCAGTGCGCTCCGGCGCACCGCCTGACCCGATACGACAAGGAGAGACGAAGATGTCCGTTACTCCCGAGAATCTCGGCGATCTCAGCCGCCGGACCCTGCTGCGGCGGGCCGCCGCGGCCGGCCTGCTCGCCGCCCCGGCGGTGGGTCTGTTGAGCGCCTGCGCCGGCAGCGAGCCGAGCAAGTCCGACGACAGTGGTGGCACGAAGAGCAAGGACAACCCGTTCGGCGTGAAGGACGGCAGTGCGGTCAAGGTGGTCATCTTCAACGGTGGCCTCGGTGACCAGTGGGCGAAGGAAGACAAGGTCGTCTTCAACGCCAAGCACCCCAACGTCGCGGTCAACATGAGCTCCACCCAAAAGATCAAGACCGAAGAGCAGCCGAAGATGGCGACGCAGCCGAGCGACCTCGTCATGAACTCGGGTGCGGACATGATGGACCGCAGCACGCTGATCAACGAGGGCGCCATCGAGCCGCTCGACGACCTGCTCGCCGCCCCCGCGTGGGACGGCGAGGGCACCGTGGCCGACACGCTGCTGCCGGGCACCGTCAGCGACGGCAGCCAGAACGGCAAGTTCTACGTCGTGAACGTGGCCTTCACCGTCTGGGGCAACTGGTACAACGGCGCCCTGTTCCAGAAGGAGGGCTGGGCGGCGCCGACCACCTGGGACGAGTTCTTCGAGCTCGCCCCGAAGATCAAGGCCAAGGGCCTGTCGCCGTACGTCTACGACGCGGTCCACGGCTACTACCCGCGGTGGGCGCTCATGGCCAGCATCTGGAAGTCCGCGGGCAAGCAGGCGGTCGTCGACATCGACAACCTTAAGGACGACGCCTGGAAGGCCGACGGCATCCTCAAGGCGCTGGAGCCGTGGGAGAAGCTCGTCAAGGACAAGCTGGTGCTGCCGGGCAAGCTCGACCACACCCAGTCGCAGCAGGCCTGGCTCGACGGCAAGGCGGCGTTCATCCAGGTCGGCACCTGGCTGAAGAACGAGATGTCGGCGACCACCCCGCCGGGCTTCGAGATGACCCTCTCCGACTACTGGTCCCACGCGGACGACAAGGCGCCGAAGGACGTGTTCGCCGCCGCCGGCGAGGGTTTCGTCGTACCGAGCAAGGCTCCCAACAAGGCGGCCGCCAAGGAGTTCCTGCGGGCGATCCTGTCGAAGGAGGGCTCGGCCAAGTTCGCCGAGCTGACCAAGTCGCTGGCCTCCACCAAGGGCTCCGGCGACAACGTGCAGGACTCCGCACTCGCCAGCGCGAACGCCCTCATGAAGAACGGCGGCAGCGAGCTGATCTCGGTCAAGTACCAGGACTTCTACGCCGACCTGGACAAGGAGAGCCAGAACCTCTCCGAGGAGCTGATGGCTGGCCGCCTCACCGCGCAGCAGTTCGTCGACAAGATGCAGGCGGCCGCCGACAAGGTCGCCAAGGACTCGTCGATCCCGAAGCAGACCCGCACCGCCTGATCCGAACGAGAGTGTGATTCTCATGCGGCACGGAGTTGCGCGTTTCGTCACGGGCTTCCTCGCCCTGCCCGTCGCGCTGTACCTCTTCTACGTGGTGTGGCCCTTCGCCCAGGCGGCCGGATACTCGCTGACCAACTGGGGTGGCTACTCCGACAAGCAGGAGTTCGTCGGGCTGGACAACTACGTCCGGCTGTTCTCCGACGAGCTGATCAGGAAGGCGTTCTGGCACAACGTCTTCTTCCTGATCACCGTGCCGCTGTTCACCATCGCGCTGGCCCTGCTCCTCGCGTTCCTGCTCAACGTGGGCGGACGCGAGGACAGGGCCGGCATCCGCGGGGTGTTCGGCTCCGGGTTCTACAAGATTGTGTTCTTCTTCCCGCAGGTGCTGTCGCTGGTGCTCATCGCCGTCATGTGGAATCAGATCTACCGTACCGACGGCCAGGGCCTGATCAACGGCGTGCTCATCAAGATCGGGCTGGTCGACGCGGACAACCCGATCGCGTTCACCGCCGATCCGGAACCCTTCCTCGGCGTACCGGCGGTGCTGTGGTGGCTGCTGCTCATCGCGGTCTGGAGCGGGGCCGGTTTCTACATGGTGCTCTTCTCCGCGGCGATGCAGTCGATCCCGAAGGAAATCTACGAGGCGGCCATCCTCGACGGCGCGGGACGCTTCCACACCTTCTTCCGGGTCACCCTGCCGCTGCTGCGGGACACCGTCTCGGTGGCCTGGGTCTACCTGGGCTTCATCGCGCTGGACATGTACGCCCTGGT
Organism: Micromonospora sp. NPDC006766; assembly: GCF_040636055.1. Classification (NCBI taxonomy): domain Bacteria; kingdom Bacillati; phylum Actinomycetota; class Actinomycetes; order Micromonosporales; family Micromonosporaceae; genus Micromonospora; species Micromonospora sp. NPDC006766. The sequence goes on from NZ_JBEYIX010000040.1 coordinate 53,454, forward strand.
CTTCGTCATGACCCCGAGCCAGGGCGGCCCGAACCACGCCAGCGAGATCTTCGCGTCGGTGATCAACTTTACGGCCTTCCAGCGGGGCCAGTACGGCTACGCCTGCGCGATGGGTGTCGCGCTGGCCATCTTCACGATCCTGCTCGCCGCGCTGCAGCTGAGGATCACCCGTCGTGACCGTATCGAGTTCTGAAGGAGGCGCGACGATGAGCACGGCGACACCCGGTCTCGGCCGGGCCGACCAGGCCGGCCCGTCCCGCCCGGCACCAACCCGGCGGGCGCGAGGCGGGGCCGGGATGAGCACCCGGATCTTCAACGGCTTCTCCCACCTGTTCCTGGTGGTCTGGGCCCTGATGGTGGTCTACCCACTGCTGTGGGTGGTGATGTCGGCGTTCAAGGGCGACTCGGAGGTGATCCGCGAGCCGCTGTCCCTGATCCCGAGCAAGCTGCACTGGGACAACTTCGCCCGCGCCTGGACCAATGGGCACCTCGGGTCGTTCTTCCTCAACACGGTGCTGGTGCTGCTCGGCAGCGTCACCCTGACCATGCTGCTCGGCTCGATGGCCGCGTACGCGCTGGCCCGTTACGAGTTCCCCGGCAACCGGCTGATCTACTACCTGTTCCTCTCCGGCCTGACCCTGCCGGTCTACCTGGCCGCGGTGCCGCTGTTCAAGGGCGTCTACAAGATGGGCGTCACCTTCCCGTTGCTCGGGCCCAACAAGCACGTCATGCTGATCGTGGTCTACGTCGCCTGGTCGCTGGCCTTCACGGTCTTCTTCATGCACTCGTTCTTCCGGACCCTGCCGGACTCGATCGCCGAGGCGGCCATGGTCGACGGGGCCTCGCACACCCGGACCTTCTTCAGCGTCATGCTGCCGATGGCCAAGCCGGGCCTGATCAGCATCGGCATCTTCAACGTGCTCGGCCAGTGGAACCAGTGGTACCTGCCGACCCTGCTCATGCAGTCGCTGTCCGGCGAGCCGAAGCATCAGGTGATCTCCCAGGGCCTGATCGAACTGTCGGTCAACCAGGGTTACAAGTCCGACTGGTCCGGCCTCTTCGCCGGCGTCACCATGGCCACGCTGCCGGTCCTGATCGTGTACATCGTCTTCCAACGCCAGGTCCAGTCCGGCCTCACCGCCGGCGTCGGCAAGTAACCCCGCTCTGCGGTTAGGAAGGGCCCCTTGTTATCGCCAGGCGATAACAAGG
>NZ_JBEYIX010000041.1:0-54037 GCF_040636055.1 Micromonospora sp. NPDC006766
GGTCCAACCGCCTGTTCCTGCGGCGCGCGGTCCGAGTGCTCGCCGAAGCAGGCATTCGACAGTTCCACGACCTCGGCTCGGTCAAGCCACACCCCAGGCTTGACCTCCACAGCGACACATGGCCGATCAAAGATCAGGCCACCGGGAAGGCTCTCTGACGAACACCACATGATGGCTGCGCCGCCGAATTCGCCATTCGAGGCCACAGGGGAAAACCGACCGACTACGTGGCATTAATACCGACGGTCACCCACTTGACACGCAGCGAATTCCACGGGTTCTGCAATCTCAAGTGGATTCTACTTCGCCAATCATGTATCATTAAACAAATGAGGGAGGGGACGGCAACCCCCACCCTCGCAGCCAACACCCAACCGAAAGGGATCAACGGTGAGCAACACGCTCGACACCATCCCCCTGACCGCCCGGCACGCGACGCTGCCGGACCTGCACCGAATCCTCGACCTCCAGCAGGCGCACAAGCTCGACATCGTCGCTGGCACGGCGATGCTGCGGGCCGAGGCCGGACACCTGCGCATCACCGGCGCGGAACCCATCATCAGCGAATCGGGCGTCACCCCCTCCGACGGGCTCTACCTGCCCACCGAGCTGGGCGACGCGGGACTCGGTGAGAAGCTCGGCATCCCCACCGGCTACCTGCGCAAGACCCGCGCCCAGGCGCTGCACCTCTACGACGCCAACATCAACGGATGGCTCGACCTCAGCCAGGGCAAGCGCTACCTCGCCCGCTGCCTGTCCGACGGCAACGGCGGCGGCATCCTGCGCGCCTTCCTCAGTGACGGATACAAGATCATCGACAACCTCGACGTTCTGATGGCCGTCCTGTCCGGCATCCGCGAGTCGGGCATGAACGTCAAGCTGGATTGCGACCTGAGCGAGCGCCGGATGGTCGTCCGGGTGCACTCCGAGGCCATCAAGACCCTCGCCCGTAACCTGCTGCGCAACTACCGCAGCCCCTTCACCGGAGCCACCGGCGCGGACAACCCGACCGTCTTCGCCGGACTCGTCTTCACCAACAGCGAGACGGGCTCTGGCGCGTTCACCGTCACTCCCCGCATCGTCGTGCAGGTCTGCGACAACGGCCTCACCATCACCAAAGACGCCCTGCGAGCAGTGCACCTCGGCGCGAAGATGGACGAGGGCACCATCCGCTGGAGCAACGACACCCACCAGGCAAACCTCAACCTGATCGGCAAGCAGACCCGCGACGCCGTGCGCCGCTTCCTCGACATCCGCTACGTGCAGCGCAAGATCGAAGAGATCGAGGAGAAGGCCGGCCGGCGGATCCCCGACCCCGACCACACCATCCGGGTCGTCGCCCAGCGGCTGCGATTCACCGAGGACGAGCAGCGGCTCATCCTGAACCACTTCATCGACGGCGGCGACCGCACGGCCGGAGGCATCATGCACGCCGTCACCAGCGCCGCAAAGACCCTCACCGACCCGGACGCCGCGTACGACATGGAGGGCGTCGGCATCCGGGCGATGGAAATCGCGGCCACGCTCTGACCCGATCACCGGGTGCCGCTGGCGCAACCCGCCAGCGGCACCCGGACCCAGCGCCCAGCCGCACGGCTGACCACATCGGAGCGCATCGCACGGCCACAGCAATCGGGCTTCAACCCGCCCGCAGTCGTGCGCTGCAAACCCACCGCTGCGCATCTTGGGAGAAAGCAATGCCCCTGTTCATCGGGTTGCCCCACGGGGTGTCCCTACCCCGCAACCTTGCCGAGCCCGACGCCCGACACCTCGTCTCCGTGCTCGCCCGCACCTACCAGTGGACCGGGCCGCTGTTCGGCCGCGCAGAAGTCGAGGCATACCTACGCGCCCAGGCCGACGACCCCGGCAGCCTCCACGATCCAGCCCTGAACACCGAGGACTGGCACCGCGTCCAGAACACCGCCGCATGGAAGAACCTCGCGGCAACAGCCCGCCGCGCCGTCACCACCGCCGACGTGATCGGCCAGGCACTGCGCCAAGCCGGCCTGTACTGCGCCCAATGCGACTCCCCCATCGCCGGCCCCTCGACCGCCAACTGGGGGCACTGCCCCACCTGCCTCAACACCGCCGACATCCGCGACCTGCAAACCCGCCCCTGCCCAGCCGGCGACGGCGCAAGCCCTCACCGCTGGAACAGCACCACCTGCACCGAATGCGCGATGCCCGCACCAGCCGCCCGCGCCCACCTGACCGCCGTCGCCACAGCCGCCTAACAAGCCGCGCGACGTTCCTCCGTCACTGGCAACTCGACAGCGACCCGACCAGCGCGGATGAACGCAGCGGCCCCGAAACCACCGGTCCGGCCCGGACGGCAACCCGGGTCTGACCGGCCAACCAACACACCCACAACCGAAAGGAGCACACCGGTGCTCACGATCGCCGCAACCGAAGCGCAGCCCAGCGCGGAAACCGACCAGCCCAACCCGGACGGACTGTCCGACCCGTCGACCACCCCCACCAATCCGGCGGAGGCAGCCCACACCGAGCACACCACCGCCAAGCCCGCACTGCCCGGCGACTACGAGCTCCTGCCCATCAAGCAGATCAGACCCAACCCCGACAACGTCCGCGACGACGCCCAGGCCCTGCCCGGCATCGTGGAGAACCTGCAAGAGGACGGCGTTCGCGGACTGCTCGCCCCGGTCATCGTCACGCCGCTTGACGACGACACGTACCTGATCATCGACGGCGAGCAGCGATACTGGTCCGCCGTCGAAGCCGAGCAGGAGTACATCCCGGCCATCGTTCGGAACGACCTGGCCAGTAACCGCGAGCAGATCATCAGCATGCTGCGGCAGGTCCACCGCAAGGACCCCACCGCCGCACAGGTGTCCCGAGGCATCCAGCAGCTCGCCCTTGACGGCATGAGCGACGAGGAGATCGCCCGCAGCACCGGCTACCACCCCGAACAGGTCAAGGCCGGCCGCTGCGTCGCCGCCCTGGACAAACACACCGCCGAGCGCACCCACGCACTCGGACTGGACTTCACCCAGGCCGCCGCACTCACCGAGTTCACCGACGAACCCGCCACCATCGAAACGCTGTTGCAGGAAGCCGAGGATGCCGGGCCGTTCGCGTTCGCCCGAGCTGTCGAGCAGGCCCGCTCCGCCCGTAACGTCCGCGAAGCCGAAGCCGCGCGCCGCGCCGAGCTGACCGCTGCCGGGGTGACCCTGCTGACCGAACACCCCGGCTACCACGACGCAAAGGTCAAGGAGATCAGCGACCTCCGCGACGCCCAAGGCCAGCGCATCAAACCCGAGGACCACAGCGCCTGCCCCGGCCACGCCGTCCTGCTGTACTTGGCCTACGACCACCGCCTCACCGAACGCACCTACTGCACCGACTGGCGCAAGCACGGGCACACCCAGTACAGCTACAGCACCACGACCCGCAGCGGCCCCAGGACCGAGGAGGAAAAGGCAGAGCGGCGGCGCGTCATCGAGAACAACAAGCTGATGGAAGCCGCGAACACCGTCCGCCGCGAGTGGCTGACCAACCTGCTCGCCGGCAAGACCCCACCCAAGGGCACCAACAAGCTCATCGCAGAAATGCTGGCCGACTCCGGCTACATCCTGTCCACCTGGGTCAACGGCGGCCGGAAGATGCTGGACGACCTCCTCTCGCCTGGCAAGACCAAGCGCGCCGGCACCAGCCGCGTCCCGGCCCGCGTCAGCGACGCCCGCTACACGGTCATCTCCCTGGCCGCCATCGCCGCCGCGAACGAAAGCGCCATCACCCGCGCCTCCTGGCGTGCTCCGGACCCGGCCGTCGCGAAGTGGTTGCAGTGGTGCATCACCAACGGCTTCCAGGTCGGCAAGGTCGAACAGCTCATCATCGACGGCGTCACCAACCGCACCACGAACAGGCGAACGGCCCCCGCCGTATCCACCAACACTGAGCCAGACGACCCGCAGCCTGCCCGTACCGAGGACGAACCCGAGCAGGCAGAGAGCGAGGGCCACGGCGTTGACGCGGCAACCGTCGCCGCTGCCGACACCGCAGACGTCGAGACGGAGACGGACTCCGACACCACGCACAACCTCGCCGCTTAACCGCTGCCGGTCGGGGGCCACACCCGGCCCCCGGCCGGCACCACCCAAGACCGATTTTTCCCGAGCCCGTCGTGCTCCAGACCGTTGCTCCCGCGGCCACCGGGCGGGCCGGAACACGTCCGCGTCCCAGCAGGTCCGCAGCCGGCCCGCCCTGCCAGCTCCGCGTGCGCCACGATCTGCGCTCAGCCCACACACGCAATGCCTGTATAGTAATGACCCGTATCCGGAGACGGCGAACCTCCGGAGGCCCACCACACCAACCCACGGGATTCGACCATGCCAAACCGGCGGCTCAGCCAGAACCCGACCACCGCACCAGTACGGCACCCACGTGGCCAGGCCCCGCTTGACGGACAGCGGGATATTGCGCGGCTGCTCGGACGCGATGGCCGCTGGCGCCTCTTCCGGGACAACAATCCCCACGGCCTCCGGCTCGACACCTACAGCGACAGGTGGACTCTCACCCGCGAGTTCCACGTCCAGATCAACGGCACTGACGGTGAACGATGGGACATGATCACCGAGCCATCGCCCGTCTGTGTCGGAGGATGGGACGCCCAGCGCCGCGAGTACGTGGCGCGCAGGCTGCCAACCGGGCAGGTGATCGCCACGGGCGGCACGCAATACGGGGTCCTGGCGCGCGCCGCGCGACGGTGCCTTCCCAATGCCCGGCATCACCCGCCCCAGCGCCATCGGGTCGACTGCTCGGCGGAGGCCGGGGGGTTAGTTTGGCGAACTCCCCCCGGCCGCCTGGCATCCGGCGCCACACAGGCCCCAACGAACCCTTACGCCGGACGCGTGCCGCCCATCGTACGGCAGCCCCCACCCGACGACCGTGAAGCAGACCATGAGAAGCATCCTCAGCCGCCATCCGCCGACCATTCGGCTTGCCAACCAGTGCGTACGGCATCATCACTCCATGTCCACGCGCTCCCCACACGGCCGCGATGTCGTCAACCGGGTTGAAGCAGCGGCGATGCTCGGCATCTCCGTAAGCCACCTCGACCGGCTCTACCGCGAGCGCGACAGCAACGGCTTCCCCGAGCGCGCGGCCGACGGCCGCTCATGGCACCGCCACGACATCGCCACATACGAACTGCCACGCGAACAGGTCAGGCGCAGTGCGCAAGACAGCGTCGACCGCTCCGGGGACCCGGACGAGTTGGTCGACACCGCGACGGCGGCCCGCATCCTCGGCTACCGCGACCGACGCGCTCTCGCCGGAAACAACCCCGTGTGGCTGCGGCTGCAACAGCAGGTGGATGACGAATCCTTGACCCCATCCGGCCGCAAACGCAGACGGTGGAAGCGGCGCACCGTGTGGGAGATCGCGGAAAGCCGCATCGGCAAGGGAGGCGCGACGCGCACCGGGCGGCCAGCCGGCACTCCCCACGGCCACCCTGACCGCTCCGGCAACCCGGACGAACTGGTGGGCAACGCGGAAGCCGCCAGAGTGCTCGGCTACAGCACCGTCAACGCCCTACCCGATCGCGTGCTGGAGCGCGCCGATGAGCAGACAGCAGGCCCAAAGGGGCGCTACCGCCGCAGGTGGAGGCGCGAAACGCTGTGGGCCATCCTGGACGAGCAGGGCAGCACACCACCTCACCCCTGATCTGCCCAGCTGACTCTCGGCGTAGGGCTGCCGCCGACGACGACCGATCACCGCACTTGCGCTCACCGAGGCGTCCGGCCCTGGCGGGCCGGGTAACCGGAAGCGGCCTCCGGCCGCACTGTCCAAAACCCCCTTCACCGGTGGGGGCCGCAACAGGCTAGCGACGTGCTCGCTCCGGTCAAGTCCGGGCGCGGCTCGGAAACATCATGCACACCCCGCATGATCTTTCCTCGAAACCCCACGCCCGGACTTGACCTCCACTGCGCGCGCCGCGGGTCGAGTGAACTCGCCCCCCACCGCCGAAGGAAGTGGGGGGACGCGCCGTGTCCGTACACGGCAGCGTCGTCGGCGTAGCCGCCGGCAACCACTATCAAGATCATCGGAACCGTCTCGATCATCAGGCCGAATCGGATAGACCCACACCCCAACAGGAGGTATAGTAATAACTGTTTGGAGGGGACGGCGAACCCCCACCGGCACACCACACAAACCCCAACCCAGAGGAGACGCATGGACTCCCACGACGCCGGCGCTCCGCCGATCGTCGAGGGGTACGGCTGCACGACGTGCGGCGTACCCCTCACGGTGATCACCACCCCGGACGGCGGAAGGGCGTTCCTACACCCCCGCAGCAGCAACGACGACCACGAGCCCAAACCGGTGCCGCTCGCGCAGCTCACGCACGTCGAAATGACCTGCGACTTTTGCTCCGCGCCTCACCCGGTGGCGTCGTTCACCTTCGCCAAACTCGAAATCGCCATGGTGGCTCCCACCGACGTCACTGGCATGGCGATGCACAACCTCGGCGGCAGTTGGGCAGCATGCGAGGCATGCGCGCGCCTGGTCGAGCAGCGCGACCCCGAAGGGCTGACCGCTCGCGCCGTCAAACGCGCCCGCCGTCGCGGTCTGTCGGATGACGCGCAGAGCTTCTTTCGCCCTCTACACCACGCCCTGTTCGCCGCCACTCCCAGCACACCGGCACGACGACCGCTTCCCACCCACGGGGCGACCAACCGCAGCCGCCCTCCCGCACAGGACGCCGCCCCCGAGGTACGGTCGCTGCGCCCGCAGGTGCTGCCGAAGGTGCGGGATCGGCTCGTGCGTTTCTGGCGCACGTCCGGCAGTTCGTATCTCCTGCGCCTGCTCGACAATGGCGAGACGTACACGGTTCCCGGACACCTGTTCCCCGGTGCCTCACTCGACGCCCCCGCCGCGATCGTTGACGCCCGCAACCCCGAAGCACTGCGCCAGTACACCGCCCTCATGGCGAACCATGCAGAAAACGGACGCGTGTTCTGGATCGACCCCGACTTCACCGCCCTCGCCGCGCACGCGGCACGCGATCTTTCCGACGTACGCATCGAGCAGGTCGAGATGCCGGCATCCGACGGCCTGCTCGTCTGGCACACGCCGATCTATCGGCCGGTAGAGCCGCAGACCGGCCTAACGGTGCCAATCGTCGCGGCACAGTGGGGACCCATTCCCGACGGCGTCTGGATCACCTTCTACACCCCAGCCGAAACCCTCCTACAGGGTCAGCAGCCCACCGAGGTGGAATTGCAGGGACTGCGCGAGCGCATCGGCTGGCTCGCCCCGGTCAGCACCGGCGCTGGACTGCACTTCGGTCAGCCGTACGCACCCGGCAGCGAGCAGACGCGCGTGATGCTGTGCTCGCTGATCGCCACGTGGATCCTGTCGACGCAGCCCGACGCCGAGATCACCGAGGAACCAGCCGACAAGGCGACGCGCAAGGCGTACCAGCGCGCCAACCGACCCGCGCCAACGGTTCGGCTGGTGCGGCTGCGACGCAAGCAGCAGACCCGCCAGGACAGCCCCGACGGCACGACCACGCGCGTCTACACCCGCCGATGGTGGGTCGCCGGATTCTTCCGGCAGCAGCCCTACGGCCCCGGCCGCGCGCTGCGCCGCCGAACCTACGTCCGCCCTCACATCAAGGGACCGGCCGACGCCCCGCTCGTCCTGACCGATCAGGTTCACGTGCTCGGCGACGCCCGCAAGCGACAGCAGCCGTAGAGACGCAACAGGGGAGTCGGCCACCCCGACTCCCCTGTTACCCATCATGGCAACGCCTCGAAATGTGGAAGCGCCGCCGGCACATCAAAGGCCGGATCGGATAGACCCACATCATCAAATGGTGTATAGTAATGACTGTTCGGAGGGGACGGCGAACCCCCACCGCACACCACACAAACCCCAACCCCAGGGAGCACCCGAATGCACACGGCGTGGCAAACGATCCTGCTCGCAATCACCAGCGCCAACCTCCTCGCACTCCTGGTGCACAACCGACGACTTCGCACCGCCCTCACCACCGCCCGCCACGAGGCCGACCACGACCCACTGACCGGGCTGCCCAACCGCCGCGCGCTGCTGCGCCACCTAGACGCACTTCTGACCGACCGCACCCGGCCCGTCAGCGTCGCCCTGCTCGACCTCAACGACTTCAAAGCGACCAACGACCAGCACGGGCACGCCGCAGGCGACAGCCTGCTCATCCACGTCGCGGACACCCTCACCGCACTCGACCTACCCGCCGCCTACATCGGCCGAATGAGCGGCGACGAGTTCCTGATCATCACCGACGACGACGAGCGCACCGGCCGCGAGAACGCCACCACCGCCGCCGATGCCCTCGACCGCAGTGCGCTCGCGATCTTCGGCGAGCCCGTGCACTGCCGCGCGAGCATCGGGCTCGCGATAGCCGACGACGGCACCCGTACGGCCTCCGACCTGCTCACCCGGGCTGACGCCGCCATGTACGACGCCAAGCGCCACGGCGCAGCCGTCCAGGTGTGGCACCGCGCCACCGCAACCACCGCCACCAAGGCAGCCACCTCACGCCGCCGCTACCGCTAACGCCCCCGGCGCGGCCCGGGTCACCCACCCGGGCCGCCCTCTCCCCTCGCACCACGCTCGCCATCCGGGCGGAACGGCGAACACCGCCCCACACGAACGCCAACACGAGGAGCCCCCATGTCTGCTCTCACGGCACCCACGACGTCGGCCCCGGCGGCTGCGCCCGCCGTCCACCGCGCCGGCCAGATCCTGGCCATGCTCGAAGACGCCCGGCACCGCATGGCCCACGTCATCGGCTACCTGCACCTGTGCGACCACCGCCCCGCGTGGCCCACCGAGCCGGTTAACGACCTCACCACCGCTGTCCAACTGCGCGCCGCAACCGTCGCACTCATCAAGTACGCCCGCCGGCACCACTGCGACGACTGCAACCCCGGACGAATGCGCGCCACCCTGCGACTGGCCGCGATGCTGCTCGACCTCTGGCAGCACGGCAAGCACTACGTGCAGCGCCCCGACCTGTACCCGGTCACGCTCGCCCACAGCGCGCACCGACTGTTCACCGACTGCGCCGGATGGACCACCACCGGCGACCCCGGGCATCTGCTCGGCCAGCACCCCTGACCCCGAGCCCGCCCGGCCGCGCGCAACGGCCGGGCGGCGCACGCGGAACGTCGTCGGCGCGCATCGAGCACGCCGCCGCCGGCTGCCGCTACCGGCTCTCACCCCCACGTCCCACAGCGCATCCGCGCGGGTCAGCCGCCGTCCACCAGGTCGGCGGCCGGCCCGGCATCACCCACCACGCCCCCGCGCGATACCACCTCCGGCGCAGGCGGCCGGCCACGGCGACGCGGCATCACCGACCCCAACTGCGCGATGCGCGCGCGCACCGCCTTACCGTCCACCGTCCGCCGCAGCGCCCGGACCCTGCTCACGTCCACACCGACCAGCTCAGCAGCCAACCCATCGTCACGCAGAATCGTCGCCAGGACGGCCACCGACAGTTCGTGCGCCGCCGTCGCGTCCCGGACCTCCCCGTCTACCTTGGCCAGCAACTCGCGCCGCCGCTCGGCAGCATCCGCAAGCGCCGAGGCAGACTGCTCGACGGCCCGCACCGCACGCCGCTCGACCTCCTGCCGCGCCCGAAGCGCACGGACCGCATCATTCCCCGTTTGACTCGCCATATCCCGACCGTAGCGACCTTACGATCCCACCAACACATCCCGAGCCCGCCAGTTTGTCTATTCGTTCGATCCTGGCCGCAATTTCAGGAATCACCTCAGATCTTCACTCAGACCAACCACACAGCCTTCTAGCTGGAAGAACATGCACCCTCACGATTCTCACCCCCTCAGAAGCGACACACCCTCTTGCATTCTCCGCTACTCACCATTTAATTGATCTTCTACGGTTTTCCCATGTTGTCCATCACGCGAATCTCGCCCGGCAGCGGATATCGCTATCTGATGGAGCAGGTCGCGGCCGGCCGACACGACATGCGCGGCCCGACCGCCGGAGGCCCGGCCCCGTACTACATGGACCCGACGGCGCGAGGTGAAAGCCCCGGCTGGTGGGCAGGCGCCGGCGCCGCAGTCCTCGGAATGAGCGGCTGGGTCACCGAGAGCCAGATGCGGTTCCTCGTCGGCCAGGGACGCCATCCCCGCGCCGGCTACCAGCTCGGACAGCGATGGCGCACCTACGCACCGCAGACCGACGCGTACCGTGCCGCGGCCGCGCAACGAGCGCTGTCACGTCTGCCCGACGACGCCACGGTCGAACAGCGAGACAAGGCGTGGTACGACGCGATGACCGCCCCGGAGCGCCGCGCAGTGTCCGCGTTCGACGTCACCGTGTCCCCGGTCAAGTCCGTATCGCTGCTGTGGGCCTTCGGTGACGACGACGTCAAACGCGACGTCATGGCTGCCCACCACGCCGGGGTACGGGTCGTACTCGAGCACCTGCAACGGCACGGCGCCTACGCCCGCGCCGGCGCCGGCGGCATCCGCCAACTCGACACCGCCGGCCTGGCGGCCATGGTCTTCGACCACCGCCTCAGCCGCGAACGTGACCCCCAACTCCACGCCCACATCGTGGTCTCCGCCAAAGTTCAAGCCCACAGCCACGACGCGAAACCCCAGTGGCTCGCCCTCGACGGCCGGGCCCTCTACCGCGCCGCGATCGGCGCCCGCGTCGCCTACGAACGCGCGATCGAAGCCGAGCTACACCAGCGCCGCGGCATCACCTTCGCCCCACGACCCGACACCGGCATCCGTGAAATCATCGGCATCAGCGACGACTCCCTGCGCCACTACGCCAAACGCCGCGCCGCCATCACCGACGAGATCCACCGCAGCGCGTCCCCGCTCCAACGGATGGCACCGCGGAGGTGGCGCACTCACGCCCAGAACGCCACCCTGCGCACCCGCCGCCCTCACAAAGGCGCCGAGTCGACCCACGAGGCCGTACGCCGTTGGCTCGCCGAAGACCGCAAGATGGGCCTCGACACCAGCGGGCAGATCCATCGTCTTCTCGCCAGTCACGCGCACGATGACACCGCCGCCATCGCGCTGCGGGTGCTGCGCCGGGCCCGCCGTCTCGCAGCCGACCCCGCAGCCCTGGACGAAGCCACGCTACGGGACGCCGCCGCCCAGCTTCGCGTCCCCCGCGCGCACCGCACGCACGTCATCGACGCCGCCGTCCGCGCCGACGACCGCTTGGCGGTCGCGCGTGCCGTGCACACGCTCAGCCGCCAGCGCGCCGTCTTCGGCCGCGACCACCTCGAACTCGCCATCGGTCAGGTCCTCGACATCACACCCGGGCACTCGCCCGCCGCGGACTGGCAACGCGTGCAGCGCCTCGCCGCGCACGCCGTCGCCGAGCGGACCGCAGGCCTGCGCGTCCTGACTCCCCCAGCGCTCGTGCAGTGGGGACCGAGCCTGCAGCGAGCCAGCGACCAGCACAGCGAATACACCCGCCACCGGGACCTGCACCTGACCACCCAAGCCGTCCTCGCTGCCGAGCACCAGGTCATCGCCTACGCCCGTCAACTCGGTGCACGGCCCGCCCCCGCCGAGGTCGTCAACGCCGCCATCGAGCAGTTGGACCTGTCCGGCGAGAAAGCCGAGGTGTTGCGGTTTCTCATCGGCGATGACCGGCGCGTCACCGGCGTCATCGGCCCCGCCGGCACCGGCAAGACGCACCTTCAGCGGGCCGTCGTTGCCGCAGCCCACGCCGCAGGCATACCGGTGCTGGGTCTCACCGTCGGTCAGGCCGCTGCCAACCTGCTCGCTGACGCCACCCGCCAACCCGGCGGGACCACCCTGCGCACCGAGAACGTCGCGCGGTGGCTGCACGCCCAACATCGCCCCCCGCCTGGCAGCAACGCCCGCGACTGGCAGTTCGCACCCGGGCAATGGGTCATCGTCGACGAGGCATCCCAGATATCTAGCCACGACCTTGCCCGCATCACCGCCCAGCTCGACCAGGTACACGGCAAGCTCATCCTCGTCGGCGACCCCAACCAGACATCCGCCGTCGGACCCGGTGGGCTGCTCCGCTACCTCGCCACTCTCGGCGTCACCACCCACCTGTCGCACGTACATCGCTTCACCCACGCCTGGGAAGGCCCCGCCTCGCTACGGCTCCGCCACGGCGACCCCACCGTCCTCGACGAGTACGACCGGCGTGGACGCCTCGTCGGCGGGCACCGCCGCCACCTCATCGACCAGATGCTCACCCGGTGGCTCGCCGACATCACCGCCGGCCGCCACAGCATGATGCTCGTCGACACCACCGAAGAGGCCACCGAGATCGCCCACCACGCGCGCAACTTGCTCATCACCGCGGGCCACGTGCAGCCCGGCCGCGCCGTCCGCCTGCGCGACGGCAACCTGGCCAGCGTGGGCGACATCATCGTCACCTGCCGCAACGACCGCCGCATCGCCGCCGGCCCCGACTACGTCACCAACCGCGACCAGTGGCGCATCAACGCCGTCACCCGCGACGGGCAACTCCACGTCACCAACACCACCACCGGCACAGCCGCCATCCTGCCCGCCGCCTACACCGCCTGGCACACCCACCTCGCGTACGCCCAAACCGTCGACTCGGTCCAAGGACAAACCGTCGACACCGCCCGCGCGCTCATCGACGACAACACCTCACTCGCCCGCATCTACGTCATGCTCACCCGCGGCCGGACGCTCAACGAGGCGTACGTCGTCACCGACGACGACCCCCGCGAAGGCACCCCACCGGCGCCGCCCACCGCCCGCGTCGCCGTGCTCGCCGACATCATGCGCCGGGCCACCCCCGAGCGCTCCGCCACCGAAACTGAACAGCAGCTCTGGGCCGACGCCGACGCCCTGCACACCTGGACGCCCATCTACGACGACCTCACCGCCCGCGCCCGCATCCCCGAATACCTCGCCATCATCCGCCAGCTCAGCGGCCCCGCCCTCGCCGACCGGCTCGCCCACGACCTCGCCCTACCGGCGCTCATCAGCCGAGTCACCACCTACGCCGCCGCCGGACACGAACCCCGCGACGTCCTCCGCCGCGTCATCCGCGTACGCGAACTCGACACCGCCGACGACATCGCCGCCGTCCTCAGCTGGCGCATCGACCGCCTCATGCAACGAGCTACCGCCGACCCCGCCGTCGCCGAACGCCCAGAACACTGGCGCACCCACACCGACCGCCTCCCGACCGACCTCACCGACGACATCGGTGACGCGCTGCGCCAGGTCGCCGCCATCTGCGACCGCCGCGCCGAAGCACTCGCGCAACTCGCCGCACAGACCCGGCCCGCCTGGAGCCTCGCCCTCGGCGACATCCCCACCGACGACACCGGCCGCCAACAATGGCTCACCCGCGCCGAGGTCATCGCCGCCTACCGCGACACCTACCAGCTCACCAGCGACCAACCCATCGGACCCGAACCCCACACCAACGACATCACCCGATGGAACGCCTGGCACCGAGCCCGACTCGTCCTCGGCGCCGCCACCCTCGCCGGGCGACTCACCACCGCACCCGACGCCGAACTCACCCGCCTCATCACCGCGCAGCGCGCTGCCGACAACGCCGCACCGGCCTACGTCGCCGACGCGCTGCGCGCCACCTACCGCGCCCTCGCCGACGCCGAACACCACCGCCACGACCTCGCCCAGCTGCTCGCCACCGCCGACGCCACACACCGCCACACGGCGCTGCGCGCGCAACGGTTGCAACCCCGCTGGTGGCACCGCGGCCCCTCACGTACCCGACGCCTCACCGCACAACGCGACCTGCACACCCACGCCGCCGCAGCTGCCGACCAGGTCGGCAGCCTTCGACAGAAGCTGGCCAGCCTCGACCAACAGATCGCCGAGCACAGCCAACGCGCCACGGCCCTCGACGCCCAGCACGCGGCGTGGAAACGCTGGTACGACGATGCCCTACCGGCGCGCTACACCGGCCTCGCCGCCGCCGCCGAACAGGCCCGCCGCGCCGCCAACCGCAACGCGGCCCTCGCCGACGCCGTCGCCGCCACCACCGCCCGCGTCCACGCCGTCAACGACACCCGCCCCACGCCTCACATGACGCCCATCCCCGAGCACCTGCGCCAGCACGCACACGACGCGCACCAGCGCCTCGTCACCCATCCCGACAACAGCCAGACGGAGATCGACTGATGTCGCCTGCGGATTTCGTCGACAAATCCGGGCGGCGCTACACCATCCGCCCGACGCCTACCTCATGTCCGCCATCATCACTCACCAGGACGAGGGTCGGCCCCAGCTCTCGGCGTCGCCAGTGTTGGTGGCCAGTTGTGATTCCCGGGTACGGGCACCTTCGTTCGTCACTTTATCCGATAGGAAGCCGGGGGTCTTGAACCCTGCACGGCATCAGCAGCGGTGCGGACATACCGAGCGACCGTCAACAGTTCTCGCGCCCGGAAGTAGGCGGCCTGATCGTCTTGCCACAGGCCTGCCTGAACGTGGCGCTGAAGCGCATCGACCGCGACGGACAGCTGCTCCCGCTGGGCGGACGTGAGCGGTCCTCCTGCCACAAGGCAAGCGGTGACGCAGGAATCGACCTGCGACGCAATTGGGTCGGGCCAGGCCAGCAGAGCGGGCAGGCGCTTGCGACGCCAGAACATCAAGGCATGCAGGGCGGCCTGCTGCGCTGCGCCGTACCAGCATCGAAGACCCAGATTGGGGTTCGGATCGTTCGGGCGAGGGCTCCGCTGCCCCCGACGCTTGGCGGCGCGGCGCTCCGCAGCGTACTCGCCAAGTTCGGCGTGCCAGCCAGCCCGGCTCGCGCTCAGGGCATCGAGCGCGCGCAGCAGGGCTACCTCGTCACGCTCGAACGGCCCAGCCACCACCCGCAAAAAGCTCAAGGTCGCGTGAAAGCCGATCGGCCGGTACAGCTGCACACAGGACCGTAGCGCCGACACCCGGCGTCGATGGGGCAGCGCCGGATTGCGAACGTGCCGGGCGTAGACGCTGAAGCTCACTCGGCGAGGCTAGCTTGGACGGACGACGACTCCGTGGGGAAATCCTGCTGGCCGCAGACACGCCAGCATCGCGGCCCGCGGCGAGCTCTACCACTCGGACGAGCGATGGCACCACGGAGAGCTCTACGAGCGGCCTGGCTCACCACGGGACTGGCCCTGTTCGTACGAACTTGTTCTGGCCCCACCGTTCCAACTTCGTCTGGGACCAGTGGGATCGATGCACATCTGTCGACAACTCCTCTTGGCTCCACCTCTCCGCGCATCCGGGAGACGCCCAGCCGGCCGACTCGACCCGCTGGAGCCGCGCCTTGCTGCTCGGTGGCAAGCCGACCCGTACCGCAGGCGCGGGACGCGCCGAGGAGCGGAAGCGGTGCGCCAGCACGCTCTGGCCTGGGCAATCGCGTGCCTCCAACCGGCGGACGCCCGACACGGCGCGCCCCACAACCCGTCGACGGGAGCCGTGGTCAGGGGTGGGCCAGAACAAGTTGGTATGGCCGGCACCGTGCCCCGACGCATCGATGCCGGTGTGGGGCCATTAGAAGTTGGAATCCCAAGGTGGGGCCAGGAGAAGTTGGTGCGCTGGTACCAAAACAACCTGGTCGAATCACTGGCCCCGTGGGCGCATACTCAGCGCCGTGATTCGGGGCAGGATTCGACGCGTCCGTTGGCGGCAGCTAGGAACTGCAGCGCCGGTGTGGATGGTGGGCGCTGCCGGGGTTTACGCCTGCATCGTCTGGCCGAGGATTCCCCTTGCCCCAGGTGACGCCGGGCGAGGTTTCCAATCCGCCGCTAGCCTGGCTATGTCCGCCATTGTCGCCGCGTTGCTGGTCCTGCTGCCGACAGTCGGGCTGGTCGCTATGCAGATGCTCTCGCCGTTTTCGTGGCGGGCTGCGCGGGTCGTCTTCAGCGGGTCCAGCGCCATGAGCGCGGCTGTCGTCGCTGTCCTGGGCGTTGCGCTGCCGATGGTCGCGGCGGTCAATCCCTCCCCGCTTTTGACCCGCCTGGCGTTCGCCGGCTTCGGGATGGCGCTGCTGCTCATGGCCGATGCGACCTGGCGTGGATCGCGGCGTGCCAACCCGGGTTGGTTTGTGAGCCACACAGCGCGGAAGGTTTCGGCCCTCGCCGACCGCGCCTCCCGACCGCGACGGGCTCTGGAAGCCCAGACGGAACTGCTCACCGAACTTGTCGGCGCCGCTCGGCTGCCCATCGAACAGTACCGAACGACGGCCGCGACCTGGGCGCTGGCGCTGGTGTTGCGCTGGCATGCCGGTGTGCCGCCGGAGGACATCGCCCGAGTCATCCGGCTGGTGGTCGCCGAGCTGGGACGGGAACCCGCAGCAGGTCGAGAGGATGTAATTACTGCGCTCGCGGCCTTGGGTGTTCACCTGAGTGGGGATCGCGTGGTGGCCGAAGCCGTAATCGAATCCATTGGCGGTCTAGCGCAGCGGGCCCGCACGTCCGGCCCGTATGTGCATAGCGATCTGCTCCTCGATGCCCTCGTTGACGTCGTCGGAGCCCGGCTGGCGCAGCTGCTGCCACCGCGCACTCTTCGGGTGCTCAGGCCGCCATCGCCGGACGTCGGCCGTCGACGGCGTCGCGCCCCAGATGAGCTGGACGGCAGGCCGACACGCGCTGCCGAGGACCGACTCCAACTCCTCGGCGAACGCAGCAGCGTAGAGAACGGGACCGCGGTCGGTCTGCGGCTAGGGCACGGACCGTCGAATGAAATCGGTCCGGAGCAGCGGCGTCAGCGGCTGGTCTCACGCTCGGTGCGCGAGGCGGTGGACGATGCGACCCGTCATGCCTTGGACGCCGAGGAACTGATGATGATCTTCGACTCACTCTGTGATAGCAAGCAGTCCACGGCACCGGCAACGACGCTCTCAACAGCGAACATGCGGGCGAGGAGCGCTCAGGCTTACGACCTCTTCCTTGCTGAGGTCAATCGTCTCGCCTCCATGCTCGCTGCACCAACGCCGGAGAGTGCGGCCTGGCCAGCTGGGTGGCAGGGCAGTGCCGGGTTCCAGGCTGACGTACGACGCCTCGGGCACCTCGCAAGCCGCCTCTACTCGACCCACCGGATGCCGCCCGATGCGGTCGAAGAACAACTGGAAGCAATCGCGACACGGCTCAGCGGAGACGTCGGTCCGGCCCGTCCGCTGCCCCCAGATCGCACCGGATGGCGCACCACCCACACACCCAACCCGACCGGTCCAGCGGTGGCCGCCGCCGAGACTATGGCTGAACTCGCGGCGGCTGCCTTCCACGCCGGCTTTGATCGACGGGCGCTGCTGACCGGCCGCAGACTCCTCAGCGCGGCGACGATGGCAGCCACCGCAGGCGACGGTCGAGCGGTCGAGATCTACACGCAGGCACTCGACCGCGTGGCTCAACAGCTCAGGTGGGGTCACGGTAACGATATGGACGCCAACCGGCACCGCTCCAACCTGGTACTCGCCGGCCTCATCGCCGAATTCGACCCGCTCCTATCAGCTACGCCGCCTGACCAGCAGGCAGACAAAGCGATTAACGAACTGGTCGACTGGCTGCCGTGGCAGACCAACGGAAATCCCTACCCGCTTGCCGCCGCAGCCTGGCAGGCCCGATTGACCGCCGCCGGCTGGCTGGCCCACAGCCCGGGAAAGCGCCGCCGCCAGCCTGTCCCCGCCGGTCAGCCACAGGCACTCCCGCACGCGCTGGTTACTAAGGCTGAGGAGGAGTTCCAGCTCCACCTGCACGTCGATGACCCGATCTACCCCGCCGTATACCTGCTCACCTTGTGGGCCCACGCGATCGCTGCCGTTCGCGAGGGCGATCGTGACGCCGCCTACCACCTACACGAGTACCTCAATCGGGTCATCGACGAGTACGGCAAGGACGACCAGGACGACGATGCTCACGGCCAGCCAGCCACCGCGCAGGGCAACCATGAAGGCAAAGACGAACACGACAGCCACGCCCGACAAATACATCCCCAGCTTCGTCGCCTCATCACGGCTGCTACCAACTGGTCGGCAAACGCCAGAACCGGCCGACGCGAGGTAGTCCTATCGAGGCGGCGTGTGCCGGGCCTACATAACAGCCTTCGGGAACTTCTGGCAGGGCCAGGGTTCAGCGACCGCCGCTACCACGGCCTACCCGAAATTGATGGCTCCTATCTCGTGGTGGTCGAGGAACCAGATGGCAGCCGGCGGCTGCTGCGCGACAGCGAAGCGGGCGCCCGCGGCCTGTTTGCCTGGGGCTACGGCGGCACCGGCCCCCACACACTGGCCGACGTCCTCACCGACGACATTCTTGCCGAGCTGAACCGCTGCCCCGACTGCTTCGGCGCCACCAAATGCGCCGCCGGCCTCATCCGCTGCCGAACCTGCCGCAATACCGGACTCCGCATGGAGCGGTGGCACATCGCCAGCGCACTCGTCAGCAGAGTGATCTCCTCGTTGCCCAACCATCCAGCAGCTGCGCCAACCATCCCCGAGGCCGAATGGTCCCTGACGCGCTCAGCACTACTCACTGAGGCATGCCGGACCCAGACGGCGGGCCGGAACGTGCCAAGGGTTGAGGCCAGTGGGAGTTAGGCGACCAGCGGTTGCTGTTCTGTTTGCTGGTCGGGTTTGTTGATCCAGACCTGGTCGAGCAGGTCGAGGATCTTGGTAGGAGCCGGCTGGTGGTGAACCGTTCGGGGTGCGCCGCGCGGGCGGTGGCCAGGGTCCGTTCCCGCGCCGCGCGGACCGCTCGGTGGCGGCCGTAGTGGACTTCGGCGGGGGTGTGTAGTCCGATGCCGACGTGGCGGTGGGCCTCGTTGTACCAGGCCACAAAGTCGGTCATGAACATCCGGGCGTGGGCCAGGAGGCCTGGTCGACTGGCAGGGTCGCGTAATCCAACTGTCTTGTATTCGTGGTCATGGCTTGTCCAGCAATCACGGTGAGTCACGCCGAGCATGGTGCTGGCGGCGAGATCTGCGTCGACGATCATCGTCTGATGACGCGGCGGGCGATCTGGATGCCGTACTGACCGTGAGGGTGCCCACACGACTGGCACGCCATGTCAGCGGCAGATCCGTGCTCTGCCGCTGAGCCCAGCGCGTTGGTCGCGGCAATGTGCTTGGTCTGGCGTCAGTCGGTGAGACCGGCAATGGCTCGCAGCGCCGCAACATGCTTCTCGTACGCCGCCGCCCCCACAGCAGTCTTCAGGTTGATGTCCGCTTTCGCGTCGTGGATCGCGTGTGCAGATGCGCGGCCGCACTGAGGAAGCAGAGAAGGCCGATAAGACCGATCACGATCCGGGAGCCGGTCAGCGCCATGGCCGGGCCGCCACCACGGCGAGGGCGACGAGGAGAAACCATCCGGCGATCTCCCACCAGCGGGACTGTGCCGGCTCGGGTGCATGCCGGCGTGCCGGGGTCGCGTCGGCATGTAGCTGTTGGAGATTTTCGTAGCCGGTGTGGCTGCCGATCGCCGAACGGGCGGCGGGATGCGCGGCGTAGTGAGCGACGGCGTCGGCGATCAGGTCACGGTCAGTGCCCTCGAAGTAAATCCGGTCCCGACGCAGCAACCCACCAGTGCCCCGGAGCAGCTCCGGACGGGTGTAGGTGAGCCGAACCTCCCCGCGAGCGTCAGCGGGTTGGAGCGGCTGGACGTCGGCCAGGGCATCCCAGGGAATCATCAGCGTGCGGAGGTAGCCATCCGAGCGGATGCCGTCCGGAGTCAGGATCACCCCGACTCCGCGCCAGAGGCCCGGCACGTAGAGCCCGATCGGCGCGGCAATCAGTGCAACGGCCAACAGCCACCCAGGGTTGACCGTGTGCTCGTACCGCGCCGTCCACGAGCCCACAAGAACGAAAATAGCGATCGCGCACAGGTGCGGCAGGGCCAAGCCCAGGAAGAAGGTGGGCCGCGGCGACCGAAACGCGCCGCCGGAAACCTCCAGGCCGGTGGGAACACCCCGCCGGGCGACCCGGACCACCAGCACCAGCAGCACGAGAAGTACCACCATCGCGACGAACATGCCCAGAACCAAGCCCTCCGGCTCCGTCGGCGACAGTGTGCCGACAGCGACCACCGCCGCCAGGCCCAGCACCGCCAGCACGAAGATCGCGCAGCGGTACCGGACAGCAACCATCCACCAGGCAAAGATCACGATGCCCACTGTAAAGCCGGGTTCCTGCGGAGACACTCCCTCCACACGGCGCCCGAATCGGCTCGGCACCGTTCACCACTCATCAGACGACTGGACCACGCCTGTCGAATCGATCACGCCGCACAGCCGGAGCAGAGCACTGGAACGGCAGCGCGCGCGAATTGCGGCAGATCCGGATACTGCAAATAGCTCACATCGACTGGCCGTTGATCTGCAGCCAACCGGGTAGCTCTCTTATAGGAACCCACCGCACAGTCCGGCCCTACGCGCCGCATTCGGGCCGATTGCAGGCTTAAGGATTGACCCAGACCGGGATGGAAACGTAGGCGCAGAGGCGCTGATCGAGCGGTGCGGAATACGCCGTAATCCGCACCCCCTCGACGTCACGAACCGGCTGGACGAACTACCGCAGCGATTTCCTCCGCGATTTGAGCAATAGAGTAATCGGAGGTTCGCAACGCCAACACGTTGGCCAAACTGGGACTATTGGCGGTCACCTCGTTGACTGAGATCTTGTGCCAGATGGGAAGGCATACCTGCCTCCGCCGCTCGTGCATCGACATATGCACCAAACCATCCAGTTCGTATTGCGTCCATTGCTTACGGAAGAACGCCTCAGAGAGAACGACGATTCCGAACTTGCTGTTGGCGATGCCGCGGTCGATGGCCTGCCGAAGGCTGTCTCCGATCCTGAGCACGAACTCGTCGTACCAAACCGAAAGTCCATGTTCCTGCAAGGCGACTGCTAGGTCCCGAACCACCGTTTCTTTGTCCTCCCAGGCGTGGGAGATAAACACGTCGTACGTCACTGCCGTAGTACCTAATTGACCGGCTGTTGGCCGAATTTCCGCCGAGTTCTCCACGATCTGCTGGATCTGCGGGCGGAGAGTCTGAATGCTGGGAACCTGCCGCCCCGCGGTGGAACGAGTACCTCCGCTCGACCCGTACCTGCCGCCGCTGGAGGAAGCGTACGAGCTACCGCCTCCGCCGGATGAATAGCCGCGAGATCTGAAGCGTCCGCCGCATGCGGGGCACTCCGCACGGGCGCTGGCAGTCCGATGGCCCCGCACCGGGGCCGTGCATGAACTCATTAACACATGGTATCGACGCGAACCTCAGCGCCGGCTCAGTGA
Source organism: Micromonospora sp. NPDC006766 (assembly GCF_040636055.1). Classification (NCBI taxonomy): domain Bacteria; kingdom Bacillati; phylum Actinomycetota; class Actinomycetes; order Micromonosporales; family Micromonosporaceae; genus Micromonospora; species Micromonospora sp. NPDC006766. The sequence goes on from NZ_JBEYIX010000041.1 coordinate 21,274, forward strand.
CACGTAGCCGCCGCATCGCCGTCCGATACTGCTCAGTAACCGAGCTGTCAGCGCACTCAGCCGGCCATGTCTCTCTAGAACAAACAGCCGAACGGACACGACCTCACAGCCAGTCTCCCGTCGGCTACTCCGCCTGGTTCTGCCTCGGCACGGTCCGACCCACTGCGACCTGCGTCCACTGGCCCATCTCGACCTGCTCGATCCGGGTGATCGCCTTAACCAATTCCTCGTCGCGGGTGGCCGGATCGTCGTACGGGGCCGCCAACACGTGGAACAGCCGGCGCTGCTCCTCCACCTCCTCACGTGCGCGGCTGAAGCGGAGGTAGTTCTCCGACCAGTGGTAGATGGCACGGACACCGGCGATGACCACGAGCACGCTGCCGAGGACCGCGGTAATCGCCGGCAGACCGGGCGCGATCACAGCGACGACCGGGATGGACGCCGAGATCACCACGGCGCCGACGTCGGCGATCCGGTGCGCCCGCCGCGACCGTTTCGAGGCGATCACATACCACCGGTAGGAGGCATCGGCGATGTCGACGGCATACGAATCCTGCTCTGGGACAGCCACCGACGCATTGTCACATCAGGACAACGGGCGATCAGCCTCCGAGCGCCAGCCGGACGGCTGCGAGCCGGTCGTTGATGGCGTCCGCGCTTGCCGAACACTTCAGCGAAGGTGGCCCGGCCGGCCCGCTGCGCGCGGTCGGCGACCGAAGCCGGACGTGGGCGGGCACGTGTCGCCGCCGTCGGCGTGTCCAGCATCATGGTTGTCACCGACGTATCCACCGGCCGCATGAACGGCAGTCGGACCTGAGCAGATGCGGCGATGCTACGGAGTGTTCTCTCGTCGCAATGGTTCCACGCAGGCGGCTGGCACCGTCGCGATCACGTAATCCTCGGACAGGTCCGGCTGCACGGCGACCATCGCGGTCCTATCGACGTAGCGGACGACGAACGTGGTCTCGCGGAGCCACGTCTCGTCGTAGTCGGCAAGACTCTCTGGCACCTCACCCACGAGTCGCACTTCGTCACCTGGCTTAACCGCGGCATCTGGCGGAGCCTCATCGCGTTGGATGACCGTGATCGCGTGTATGAGAGTCTTCAGCGGTTTGGTGTCCGCGCCATAGTGAACCAGATGACCTGCTTGGCCGAAGATGACATCGGCCTGGGCTCTGCTCAAGTCGGCGAGCGCCTCGGCCGCACCTGCCGCCAGGGCCGGGCTCCCCGACGTGTCGACTTGCGCCGCCAACGCTAGGAGCAGGCGATCGATGACAAGTTCCGTAGTCTCCTCGTCCGCCACCCGGCGAGCATATGACCCGGCGGACGGCACCGATCTCGGCCAGCGCGTGCAGGGCCAACTCCGGTGTCATGCAGACAGCGAGTCCGTCGGCATCCGCTCATCGGCAAATCAGTATGTGGGCGGACGCCGAGCGGCTTCACCAGCAGTGACGAAGGGGTTCGTTGCCGCTGCTGTGGAGAGCCGCGAGCAGCCACCTCGGGAAGAGATCTCCTGGGTAGATCGCCATGACGGGCTGTAGCGGTACCAGGTGCCACCGGCGGCGGCGTGGTGTCGTTGGATGGTGTGGTAGTGGAAGCCCAGAGCCTGAGCGACGACCGGTGCCGGAGCCTGAAATACGAGCTGGCGGAGCGCTGCGAGGCGGCCCGGGACGGTCGGGACGCCGAGGTCGCGGATGAGCGGCGGATGTAGTTTCCAGCGAAAAAACAACGACAGGCCGCCCGGGGAACCAACACCTGCTGATCTTGCGCCAGTCAGGCCCCGCCCGGAGGCGACGGCGGAGGCGGTTCGTGTCGTGGCCCGCGGGAGCCGGGTCCGGCCAGGAGAGGTCTCGCGGCTTACGGTGCACCGGGTCCTCAAGCGCGCCGCTGCGGCCACCTCGGCATGAGCGCCGCACTGCCGGCGCCGGTGCGCGAGATGCTGCTGGTCGACGACGATCCAGGCGACCGGGCGTTGATAGCCGAGGCGTGGAGCACTCATCAGCCACCGGCCCGGCTGCACACCGCCGTCGACGGTGCGGACGCTCTGGCGTTCCTGCACCGGCGGCCCTGGCCCGCCAGCTGACCAGCGCCTTACTGATCGACCAGCACGGCGTCACCGCCACCGTCACCGTCGAGCTACCGACCGCCGCCTGACCTCCTCGCGGCCGGGCGTACATCGCCGCCGCTGCCGCCGGCCGGCCAGCAGCCGACGCGCCCGGAAAGCCTCGGGCAGCCGCCGAGAAAATCTGGTCTGCCGAGACTAGACATTCTTGGTGGGCGTGGGTAGTGTTGTCTCCGTTGACGACAGAGATCGGTTAAAAACGCCGACGAAACAGGCCGAGCGTCAAGCAGGGCCCGGAACTCCTCGTGGCCCGCTCGGTAACCGCGGTGGAACGACATCACCGCACGCAGCAAGGCAAGTGCAGGTCAAGACCTTGACGTAACTCCAGGTCAGGGCAACCGCAGGCAGGGCCGATGCAAAGTTCGGGGCTCCGCCTGATGCAGGAGAGATCCGCCGCACGTGTGCGGGGCCGTGAAGTTGCGTGGGGCTCCGACACCGGCGGGCAGCACCACAGGTAATGGAAACAGAGGAAAGGGAGGGCTGGACACCGTTGGATCGCCCGCCGTCAGAACGTAGTTCCAGTTCTGTGGTGGACACCGCAGTCCCATCGAATGTGAGGTGGTCTCCGGTCACGCTTATGCGATCCTCGCACCCCCTGTCGCCGATAGCGGCACGGTGCGGAAACGAGAACCCGACGAACCTGTCGGTAGATGGTGTGTTCAACCCGTAACCCTGGGCCCCGGCGCATGCTGCGCCGGGGCCCTCGTTCATGAAGAGGAATGTATGGCCCAACCCGACGACATGCTCAACGACGACGACTACCCCGCCTACACCATGGGCCGCGCCGCCGAGATCGTGGGCGCCTCGCAGGACTTCCTGCGCCGCCTCGACGAGGCGAAACTGATCATCCCGTTCCGCTCCGCCGGCGGACACCGCCGCTACTCCCGCTACCAGCTGCGCCTGGCCGCACGAGCCCGGGAGATGGTCGACCACGGCACCGCCCTCGAAGCCGCCTGCCGGATCATCATCCTCGAAGACCAGCTCGAAGAAGCCCTTCAGCACAACCGGGACCACCAGTGCCGCCAGCAGGCCGGCACTGCCTGACTCCACGCCGCACGGTCCTTCTCCACCACGAGAGGGACCGTCTGTCGTACCCGAAGAACCTGCGGATGCCGGGTACCGCTCCGCTGCTAGGACAGGGACGCACACAGGGGACACCGGGACCGCTACCGGTCGCCTGTGCTACAGTCTTTCCTGTTGCAGTTTTGATTTCCGTAGACGTTTCCGGCGCCTGATGGGGTTATCTGAAACCCAGCCAGGCGCTTTTTTCGTTTGTCGTGTCGGTTCCGGCGCGGGTGATCAACGCGGCGGCGTAAGGGACCGCACACCGCGGTCTCCAACAGCCTGCGAAGGAGCAGACATGGCTACCGGTACCGTGAAATGGTTCAATGGCGACAAGGGCTTCGGCTTCATCGCCCAGGACGGCGGCGGCGCCGACGTCTTCGCCCACTTCTCCGCGATCTCGTCGAGCGGCTTCCGCAGCCTCGATGAGAACCAGCGGGTGGAGTTCGACATCACCCAGGGTCAGAAGGGTCTGCAGGCGGAGAACATCCGCTCGCTCTGATCCCCATTCTGCGAACGGCGGCCCGACTGGTTCAGCGGGCCGCCGTTCGGCATTTCCGCCTCCGCCTGCTCCACGCTCGGCCGCCCCACCGACTCCCCGGGCACCCCGCCCTGCAGCAGACCCGCGTCACGAGCCCGACGCCACTCACTCATCAACGACGAGTACAACCCCTCCTCGCGCAGGAACGCCCCGCCCTCACCCGCGGCCACGGCCTGCTCGTTGCGTCGCCCCATCAAGACGTTGAAGAGCATCAAGGGCATGTCGATCAAGCGGGCGCTGCAGCAGGCCCTGCACCGCAACGACATCACCTTCACCCTGGTGATCGAGAACGAAGAGGCGCGCGGGACCCTGCGGGTGGTGTCCGCGGACCCGCACGTGCAGCCGGAACTGGAGTTCAACTACCTGTCCACGGAGCGGGACCGGGCCAGGATGCGGGAGCTCATCCGGACCGCGGACGCCATCCTGCGCACGCAGGCGTTCAAGCCGTACTTCAAGAGGCTCACCGAATCGACGAGAAGATCCTCACCGACGACCGACTGCTGGACGCCTGGCCGCGCACGCACCTCATTACTTCCCTGCACACCGCCGGCACGGCGAAGATGGGTCGACCGGACAACCCGATGGCGGTCGTTGACCAACACGGCTGGGTGCACGCGTCAGCGGGCTCCGAGTGGCCGACGTCTCCATCCTGCCGGACACCCCGTCGCGCGGCCCGGCCGCCACGGCCATCATGATCGGCGAGAAGGTCGCCGACATGATCAAGGTCGAGGAGCCGGCCAGCGCCGGAGAAGGTTCCCTCGCCCTGACCTGAACCACCCGCGTGCTGCGAACAGCAGTGCGGGCCGCCTTTCGGGCGGCCCGCACTGCTGTTCATGGTTGCCGCTCGAGCTGTGAGGCCGCACCAACCTCTTCGGCGTTGCGGAAAAGGTCACTGAGCAGGAAGCCCTGGTCAATGAAGTGCGGCTGAGATTGGTCTTCCAAATACCAGGACGGGCTCGGGACTGACAGTACGCGAGAACCTGGCCGCCGGCCCGGCCTGCCGAACACCGCCGGGCGCGACGATCGCCGAGCGCGCGGTGAGGTGCGGGTGCGCGGCGGCCTCCGTGAACGACAGCACGGGGGTCACGCACATCGGCCGCGTCGAACACCTCGGTCCACTCGTCCCGGGTCCTCGTCGCAGGCCAGCGCGTCGGTGAGCTGGGCGCGTTCGTCCGAGGTGAGGCGGTCAGGGTCGGTCATGATCCATCGGGTGATACGGCGGGGTTTCGGGATCGCCGGCCGTACCGGTGGCGGCGTCGCCGGCGTGGCTGCCCGCAGCGGGTGCAGCCAGCGGCGCACCGGTCTGCATGCTGGAAGCCGGCGACGTTGTAACGATCACTTGGCTGAGCAGCTGGATCAATCAGATTGCAGCGATGCGCCACCGGTTGCCTGGTAACCGCACGTAGGAGTCGCGGTCGCGGTGCCTCGTTCTCCCTGCGCTGGTCCGACCGACCTCGCGACAGCGGCGCAGCGGTCGTCATCGGGTGCGGCCGCGGAAGCAGCGCGTTCGAGCAGCGCGAGGAGGATACGTCGGTCCTCGGGCGCGAGACCGGAGAGCAGCTTGTTCTCGGCCTGCGCGACGCGTGCGTCGAGATCGGCGAGGACGCGCCGACCGTACTTGGTCGGCACGATGCGGCGTGCGCGGCGGTCGGTGGTGTCCTGCTGGCGTTCGACGAGGCCACACTCGACGAACTTGTCAAGCAGGTAGGTCATGACGGTGCGGTCGATGCCGAGCCGGGCAGCCAGGGCGGCCTGCGTGGGTGGTGCCTCGTGCACGACGGCGGCGAGCACTTGGTAGCCGCGCGCCCCGTGCGGCAGGTCGCTGGAGGCCGCTTGGACGCGCGTGCTCCACTCCCGCAGCAGGGCGGTCAGGGACCAGCCGAGCATGGAGTGCTGCGCGGACGGCGCGTGGCGGTCGGGCGAGGTGGGGCAGGTCACGCTCTGCACCCTACCCGGGAATGCGATGCGTCTACTATTAGTTGCTGATTATATCATCTGTTTCGCAGATTAGTTTGAGGCTCGGAGAGGGCTCGGCATGACGGACTACGGCCACGAACTGGCCTTCGGCACGTTCCTCACCCCGCAAAACAGGGACCCTCAGGAGCCGGTACGGCTCGCGCAGATCTCCGAGGCTGCCGGCCTGGACCTGGTGACGTTCCAGGACCACCCGTACCAGCCGGGGTTCCTGGACACCTGGACGCTGCTGTCCTGGGTGGCCGCGTCGACTCAGCGGATCACGGTCTCGGGCAACGTGCTGAATCTACCGCTGCGCCCGCCGGCGGTGCTGGCCCGTGCGGCCGCGTCGCTCGACCTGCTCTCCGGTGGCCGGTTCGCGCTAGGCATCGGTGCCGGCGGGTTCTGGGACGCGATCGAGTCCATGGGCGGCACCCGCCTGACGCCGGGCGAGTCCGTTACTGCCCTCGAGGAGGGCATCGAGATCATCCGCGGCGTCTGGGATCCACGCGAGCGCCGTGTGCTGCGCGTCGACGGCGAGCATCACCGCGTCGCCGGCGCCAAGCGCGGCCCGGCCCCGGCCCACGACATCCCGATCTGGGTCGGCGCCTACAAGCCGCGGATGCAACGTCTGGTGGCACGCAAGGCCGACGGCTGGCTGCCCTCGCTGGCCTACCTCAACGACGGCGACCTGCGACGCGGCAACAAGATCATCGACGAGGCGGCTGAGGAGGCTGGGCGTAACCCGGCGCAGGTGCGCCGTCTGCTGAACATCGGCGGCGCGGTCACCGAGGCCCATCAGGGGTTCCTGCAAGGTCCGGTCGAGCAGTGGGTGGAGCAACTGTCGAATCTGGCGCTCCAGGACGGCATCAGCACATTCATCCTGGGCTCGGACGACCCGCGGCTCATCCAGGTCTTCGGCGAGGAGATCGCCCCCGCCGTGCTCGAGGCGGTGGCTCGCGAGCGGGCCACCGCCGGCACCGTCCCCGCTGCCGCCCGCCGCGGGACGGCCGCGATCGCACGGCGGCGCGGCGGGATCGACTACGACAACGTGCCGGCGAGCCTCGCGGCCGACGCCGTTGAGCCCGCAGACCGCGCCTACGAGTCGGTGCGGCACAACTACCTGCGCACCGGCTCCCCTGGCCTGGTGCTGCGTCCGCGGACCGTCGAGCAGGTCGTCGAGGGCCTCGCGTACGCGCGATCCCAGGACGTGGCGCTCGGTGTGCGCTCGGGCGGTCACGGCATCAGCGGCCGTTCCACGAACAACGGCGGCATCGTGCTCGACGTCGGCGCACTCGACGCCATCGAGGTCGTCGACCCGGCCACGCGCCGGGTGCGGCTGGGCCCAGGTGCGACCTGGGGCAAGGTCGCCCAGGCGCTGGTGCCGCACGGATGGGCGATCAGCTCGGGCGACTTCGGCGGCGTGGGCGTGGGCGGCCTGGCGACCACGGGTGGGATCGGCCTGCTCGGCCGCACGTACGGTCTGACGATCGACCACGTCGTCGCTGCGCAGGTCGTGACCGCCGACGGGAAGGTGCTGCACGCCTCACCCGAGGAGAACCCCGACCTGTTCTGGGGCCTGCGCGGCGCCGGAGGAAACCTCGGTGTGGTGACGTGGGTCGAGGTCGAGGCGATGGCGCTGCGTGAGGTCGTCTTCTCCCAGATGACCCTGGACGCCCGTGCCCCGGCCCAGCTCCTGCAGCGGTGGGGTGCCGCCGTGGAGAAGGCCCCGCGTGAGCTCACCAGCTTCCTCATCCTCTCCCCCGCTCGCCGCGGCCAGGACCCGGTCGCCCATCTCGTGTCGGTGTATGCCGGCGACGACACGAACGCCGCGGTGAGCGAGCTGGAGCGGCTCGCCGAGGCCGGCCCACTGCTGGGGCACCAGGGATACCTGCTGCCCTACTCGGGCGTGGTGCAGCCGGCCGACAAACACCACTTCGGCGGCGGGAACCCGGCAGTGCGCTCGGGCCTGGTCACACACCTCGACGATGACGTGAGCCGCGCGTTCGAGATGATCGCGCACTCGGGGCTGTCCTATTTCATGCAGGTACGCGCGACCGGTGGCGCCGCGCACGACCTGGCTCCTGACGCAACCGCCTACCCGCACCGGCACCAGAACTTCCTGCTCACCGCCATGGGTGCATCGCAGTCCTCGCTCGATGCCGCCTGGGACGCCGAGGTCGCGCCGCACACCGACGGCCTCTACCTGTCCTTCGACACCGACAGCCGGCCCGGACGGCTGCTCGACGCGTTCGGCGAGACCAACCTCGCCCGGCTGCGGCAGATCAAACGTACCTACGACCCGGACAACGTGTTCAGCGCGAACTTCCCAATTCCACCAGCAGAGGTGTGACTCAGCGCGGCCGCGGACTGCACGGTAGGCACCGACATCAGCACGAGCATCCGCTCCTGGCCACTACGCACCGGAACCGCTCGCGAACCGCGTAGAAGTCCCTGCTCAGAGCCGGCGACAAGGGTCATGGAACCCCGCCCTTCGAGACGTGGGCAAGACCGAGGAGACCCGGCCGGGCAATTCGGAATGATCGGCAGGGGCTGCTGCGGTTCATTCAACCTTCGCCGGATTGGTGTGATAGGTGGAACACAAATCTCTGGTAAGTGCTTCGACGCAACCCAGATTGTTGAAAATGCAACTAAATGACGACACCCCTGCACCTTTCACCGAGCGTCGCCAGGATTAATTACGCGGCCCGCAAACTCCTCACGCTGGTCTTCTACGGGCTACGCGACGGGCACATCCGTTGCCTGGCCCGACCAGCGTGACCACCAGCCCGGCGCAGCCAGGACGCGAGGTCGCTGGGGGTATGACCCCCACCAACGGTGGCGCGGTCGAGTGAACTTGATTGACCCCGCCTGGCTGCAGCCGCACCACTGCATGCCGCCACAGCGTGCACGGCGAAGGGATGACCGGCAACCGGACCACCGGTCCCGCGACATCGTCCATTACGGGCACTGAAGCAAGCGGCCCCACAACCGAACCACCGCGTTCCCGGCGCCACGATGATGCGCCGCCCGGGACCGGCGTCAAGACCGAGCCCTACGGGTCGACCTCCGGTCGAGCCTTGACACCGACCCCTCGACGACGCGTGCCCACACCCGCCCAGGAAACCAGCAGAAAACGAATAAAAACACCCGACGTTCGATACTTGACCGGCCCCGCTCCTTCAGGGAAGACCCCCAGTTTTACAACGATCCTGTCACGCCATGCCAGAACGGCCCGATACATCCGCACATCCGGACAGAACGGCATCACGCATCACGTCCCAATGCCGTCCCATGTCGACCGCTCCTCCCCTGGCAGGCCATCGCCGTTACCGAGTTCGTTACGGCGAACGGTCAAGGACCCGCCCTGCCGCCCCATCCAGACTGAGCCCTTTCGTCGTGATCATGCTGGTCACGACGGGCGCGAGTACGCCGGAGATCGATGAGGGCAGGGGTCCAGGTAGGACAGCAGTCGACCGAGATCCGATGCCTCGACCGGGAGCCTCGTGCCGCAGATTCGGCGGGTGTCGGCGTACCAAGTCGGGGTGACCTGGAGCGTCACTTTCGACGACGACTTCTGACGACCGGCCGAGCCGCACTCGGGCCGTCCAGCGCCGAGGTGAGACGCTCGCAGACGCAGTCGGCCGAATCTGCCTCGGCGAGAATCGCCTCGATCCGTGCCAGGCGGGCCCGCGCCAGGCGCACCTCGTGCTGAAGCCGGGTCGCCCGGGCGGCGGTCGCGCCTACCTGCCGGCGGGAGGCGTCCAGGCGTTCGAAGTCCTCCGGCCGTACCGCCACCCACTCGCTGCCGTCCACGACCACCGCGACCCTGTCGATCTTCTGGCCCACCTCGTCACCTCCGTGTCGTGCGACTCGAACCCCGCCGCCGCGACGTACCGCTGGCGCCACCACGTTGCAAAGGCCTCCGGCACCCAATCGGGCTCAACCTCATGGCAGGTCAGCGCGGCCGACACGGACGGCAGCGCGGTGGAGCAGAGCATCACCCGCACCTACCGGCTGAGTTGGCGACAGGAATGGATATCAAGGCCATGACCGGCAACAACGCGGGTCATGGCCTTGACGCAGCGCGGGCGGAAATTGGCCGGTCGCGGCGGCGCAGCAGGTACGTGTCCATGATCCAGCCCTTGCGTTCCCGGGCCTCCCGACGGGTGCGGACGATGCATTCCGCCACGTCCGGCAGGTACCCGGCGATGAGGATCTCGTCCGCGGTGCCGAGGTAGGCGCCCCAGAAAATGTCCAGATCCTCGTCCACGTACTGGGTGAAGGCGCAGTGTGCGTCGAGCATCACCACGATGTCGTCGACGTCGTGCGGCAGCTGCGCGGCCAGGCGGCGGCCGGTGGTGACCAGGAATGGACGGCCGACCCGGTTGAGGCCGATCCGGTGTCGCGCGGCGAGGGTGGCCACGCTGCTGATGCCGGGGATCACCGTGTAGGTGAAGGTGATGCGTTGGCGGGCCAGGATGTCCTCGACGACGGCCAGGGTGCTGTCGTAAAGGGCTGGATCTCCCCAGACCAGGAAGGCGCCGCAACCGTCGTCCGGCAGGTGCTCGGCGATGGCTGCTTCCAGCAGGTCGGCTCGCTCGCGCCGCCAGTCGTCGACTGCTCTGACGTAACCGTCGGCGCTGCGGTCCCGGTCGGGGTCCCGTACCTCGACGGCCCGGTGGTCGGGGCGAGCGAAGCCGGCCATCAGCTCCTGCCGCAGCGCGATCAGGTCGTGCTTTTCGGCGCCCTTGTCGAGCAGGAAGAACACGTCGGCCCGCCGCATCGCCTCCGTGGCGGCCAGGGTGAGCTGACCGGGGTCGCCCGCGCCGATGCCGATGATGAGGATCGTCCGCACCCGCGTCACCCTGCCCGAACGGCCGGGCGCTTCGCGTCGCGGTCTCGTCCCGGGGAGTAGAGGTAGCTGTCGGGGAATGAGTCGGCGGCCAGGACGGCGCCGACCATGATGACTGCGGTGCGGCGGATGCCGTGTGCCTCGACCTGGTCCGCGATGTCGGCCAGGGTGCCCCGCAGGATGATCTCGTCGGGCCGGCTGGCGTTGGCGACCACAGCGGCCGGGCAATCCGCGCCGTAGTGCGGGACCAACTGGTCGGCGAGTTGGCGAGTGCGGGCGACGGCCAGGTGCAGTACCAGGGTGGCGCGGCTGCGGCCCAGCTCGGCGAGGTCCTCTCCGGGTGGCATCGGCGTCGAGCGCGCCTGGGTGCGGGTGAGGATCACGGTCTGCCCCACCGTCGGCACGGTCAGCTCCCGGCCCAGCGCGGCAGCGGCCGCGGCGTACGACGGGACTCCGGGGACGATCTCGTACGGGACGTCGGCGGCGTCCAGGCGGCGTGCCTGCTCGGCGACGGCGCTGAACACGGCGGGGTCGCCGGAGCACAGCCGCGCCACGTCGTGCCCGTCGCGGTGGGCGTCGGTCATTGCCGCGACGATCTCGTCGAGGGTCAGCTCGGCGGTGTCGACCAGCCGCGCTTCGGGTGGGCAGGTGGCGAGCAGGTCGGCGGGGACGAGGCTGCCGGCGTACAGGCAGACCCGGGCTCGGGCGAGAATGCGCTGGCCGCGCACCGTGATCAGGTCAGCTGCGCCCGGCCCTGCGCCAATGAAATAAACGGTCATGACTTCCTCACCGCCCACTGCACGACCGGTCGGGCGGGTGCCCAGCCGGTGAAACTGCCCAGCGGCGCGGCGCGTTCGATCGACAGGCGGGTGAGGTCCCCGCCGCGCCGGGTCGCCTGGTCTGCGAGTTCTCGTTCGCCTTCGAGCGTGACCGCATGGGCGACGAGTCGTCCGCCGGGGCGGAGCGCGTCCCAGGCCGCGTCGAACACTCCCGGTGCGGTGAGCCCTCCGCCGACGAACACCGCGTCGGGCGCGGGTAGGCCGGCGAGGGCTTCCGGCGCTCGGCCACGTACGACGCGCAGCTGCGGCACGCCGAGGGTGCGGGCGTTTCCGGCAATGCGGTCAGCACGGTCGTCGCGGCTCTCCACCGCGACCGCCGAGGTTGTCGGGTCGCTGCGCAGCCACTCGATGGCGATGCTGCCAGAGCCGGCGCCGACGTCCCAGAGCAGCTCACCGGCGGTGGGGGCGAGGCGGGACAGGGCGAGCGCCCGCGCCTCCCGTTTGGTGAGGGCACCGTCGTGGTCGAAGGCGTCGTCGGGCAGCCCTGGCATCGTGGCCAGCACGCGGGTACCGGCCGCGGCGGCGAGCCGGACGGCGACGATGTTGAGGGCATCGCCGGGCTCGGTGGCCCACTCCTGTGCACGGCCGTCGACCCGGTGTTCTCGATCCGTACCGAGCGCGGCCAGGACGGTCATCTCGCTGGCACCGTAGCCGGTGTCGGCGAGGATGCGAGCCATCGCGGCGGGCGTGGCCGCGTCCTGGCTGAGTACCAGCAGGAGCCGGCCCGGGACGAGGTCGCGGCGGATGCTGTCAAGGTGGCGGCCCACCGCGCTCCGCACAGTGACCTGCTCCACCGGCCAGCCCATCCGCGCGCAGGCGAGCGTGATCGACGACGGGTGGGTGACCACCTGTACCTGCTCGGGACCGAGCAGCCGCACCAGGTGGCTGCCGATGCCGAACCACATCGGGTCGCCGCTGGCCAGCACGCAGACCCGCCGCCCGGCATGTGCGGCGAGCAGATTGGGCAGGGCGGGCAGCAGCGGCGCCGGCCAGGGCACCCGCTGCGCCGGTACGGTTGCCGGCAGCAGGTCGAGGTGCCGTTGCCCACCCAGGATCACCTGCGCGTGCTGGAGCGCGCCGCGTCCGCGCTCGCCGAGGCCCGCCCAGCCGTCCGCGCCGATGCCGACGACGGTGACCGGCTCGTCGAACGTCATGGACTTCACGCGGCGCAACGGTAGTGCAGGAGGCCACGGCTCTGCCGCTCCGGGGGGCGGGTGTGACATCATCGGCGGCGACGGCGCGGTGAGGAACACCGGTGAGGCGGCCCGAGCAGGGTCGGTGAGTCCGGGGCGGTCCCGCCACTGTGACCGGTGCGGCCCTGTGCCGTATTCGGGAGCCAGACACTCGCTGAGCCGTACCGCGCCGCCATTCGGCGGCGTGGTTCGTGACCGGCCGTGGGCGAGGACCCGCGCGAGGTGAAAGGTGTGACCGTGCGGTCGTACCCGTTCTCCGCCGTCGTCGGCATGGACGACATGGCGTTGGCGTTGAGTCTGTGCGCAGTTTCCCCGGCGATCGGTGGTGTGCTGGTCCGGGGTGAGAAGGGCACGGCGAAATCCACCACGGTCCGGGCCCTGACAGCCCTGTTGCCGCCCATCGAGGTGGTGGACGGCTGCCGCTTCTCCTGCGATCCGGCTGTGGTCGACCCGCACTGCCCGGACGGACCGCACCCGGCCTCGCCGCCCGCGCGCGCCCGGCCCGCCCGGCTGGTGGAACTGCCGGTCGGAGCCGGCGAGGACCGGGTCCTCGGCGCGCTGCACCTCGAACGCGCACTCAGCGAGGGCGTGACCGCCTACGATCCGGGTCTGCTGGCCGCCGCCCATCGCGGTCTGCTGTACGTCGACGAGGTCAACCTGCTCCACGATCACCTGGTCGACGTGCTGCTCGACGCGGCGGCGATGGGGCGGGCCACGGTGGAGCGCGACGGCGTGTCGGTGACCCACGCGGCCCGGTTCGTGCTGGTGGGCACCATGAACCCCGAGGAGGGGGAGCTGCGGCCGCAGCTGCTGGACCGATTCGGTCTCACCGTCGAGGTCGCCGCGAGCCGGGACCCGCAGGTGCGGGCCGAGGTGATGCGCCGGCGCCTGGCGTACGAGGCCGACCCGGACGGCTTCGCCGCCCGCTACGCCGACGCCGACGCGGCGCTGGGCGCCCAGGTCGCCCACGCCCGGAAGCTGCTGCCGGCGGTGCGCCTCGACGACGCCATGGTGACCCGCATCGCCGCCCTCTGCGCCGCCGCCGAGGTCGACGGGATGCGCGCGGATCTGGTCATCGCCCGCACCGCGATCGCGCACGCCGCCTGGTGCGGACGAACCGAGGTGGTGGTCGGTGACGTTCGGGTCGCCGCCCGGCTGGCCCTGCCGCATCGCCAACGCCGCAACCCGTTCGACCCTCCCCAGCAGGACCAGGCGGAACTTGACCGCGCTCTGAGCGACGCTGGCCTGGACGAGCCGCCGCCCGGGGGCGAGCCGGAGCCGCCCTCGGACGACCCGACGCCTCCGGACGGCCCCCAGGGCCCCGACGGCCCCGACGACCCTGACGGGCCACCCGACGGCGGTGTACCGGGCGAGGCGGCGGACGGCGGGCGCGACGACGAGCGGCCGTACCGGCAGCGCTCCGACACCCGACCGGCTACCGGATCCGGCGGTGATCGGCCCCGTGCCGCGCCGGTGCCGGCTGCCGCGCCCTACCGGGCGCGACTGTTGCAGGTCAGCGGGACCGGCGCCGGTGCGGCCGGACGCCGGTCCGCCGCGCTCACCACCAGCGGACGCACCGTCGGCGCACGGCGTGCCACCGACGGGCTGCCCGGCCGACCGCACCTGGTGGCGACGCTGCGCGCCGCCGCGCCGCACCAGCGAGCCCGCGGGCGGCGAGGCCCCGGCATTGTGGTCCGCCCAGTGGACGTCCGGCTGCCGGTGCGGCAGGGCCGGGAAAGCAACCTGATCCTGTTCTGCCTGGACGCCTCCGGGTCGATGGGTGCCCGGCAGCGCGTCGGTGCGGTCAAGGCGGCGGTGCTGTCCCTGCTGTTGGACGCCTACCAGCGCCGCGACAAGGTCGGGCTGGTGACCTTCCGGGCCGCCGACGCCGAGGTGGCCCTGCCGCCCACCGCCAGCGTGGAGGTGGCAGCGACCCGCCTGGAAGCGTTGCCGACCGGGGGCCGCACTCCGCTGGCGGAGGGCCTGCTGCGCGCCCGCGAGGTGCTGCGCGTCGAGCGGATCCGCGACCCGCGGCGGCGTCCGCTGCTGCTGGTGGTGACCGACGGGCGCGCCACCGCCGGTCCGGACGCCGTGGCCCGTGCTCGGCACGCGGCCCGGCTACTCGCCTCTGACGGCGTCTCCGCCGTGGTCGTCGACTGCGAGCAGGGCCGGGTCCGGATGGGGCTGGCCGCGGACCTCGCCGTCACTCTCGGCGGGGAGCACATGCCCCTGGAAGATGTCGCCGCCGACTCGCTCACCCACGCGGTGCGATCCCGCACCGCCACCCAGCGCAGAATGGGAGCCGCCTGATGCCACAGGGACAACCGGTCGCCGTCCCCGACGACGGTCTCACCACCCGCCAGCGTCGCCACCGGCCGCTGCTGATCGTCCACACCGGGCAGATGAAGGGCAAGTCCACCGCCGCCTTCGGGCTTGCGCTGCGCGGCTGGAACCAGGGCTGGTCGATCGCTGTCTTCCAGTTTGTCAAGAGCGCCAAGTGGACGGTCGGCGAGGAGAACGCGCTGCGTGCCCTCGGCCAGGTCCACGAGCAGACCGGGCAGGGTGGTCCGGTCTCCTGGTACAAGATGGGTGCCGGGTGGAGTTGGAGCCGCACCCGCGGCACGGAGGCCGACCACGCCGAGCAGGCCGCCGAGGGCTGGGCGGAGATCAAGCGCCGGCTCGCCGCGAGCGAACACAACCTCTACGTGCTCGACGAGTTCACCTACCCGATGAAGTGGGGCTGGGTCGACGTCGACGACGTGGTGGAGACGCTGCAACAGCGACCCGGCCACCAGCACGTTGTCATCACCGGCCGGGACGCCGACCCGCGACTGGTCGACGCCGCGGACCTGGTCACCGAGATGACCAAGATCAAGCATCCGATGGACGCCGGACAGAAGGGCCAGCGGGGGATCGAATGGTGACCCTCCCCCCACGGCTGCTCATCGCCGCTCCCGCCTCCGGGCAGGGCAAGACGACGGTGGCCACGGGCCTGATGGCGGCGCTGCGGCAGCGCGGCCTAACCGTCAGCGGCCACAAGGTCGGCCCGGACTACATCGACCCCGGCTACCACGAGCTGGCCACCGGCCGCCGCGGCCGCAACCTCGACCCGTTCCTCCAAGGCGAGGAGCGCGTCCTGCCGCTGCTGCGGCACGGCGCCACTGTCGGTGCGCCCGCCGACCTCGCGATCATCGAGGGCGTGATGGGCCTACTCGACGGCGCCGTCGGCCGCGCCGGGTTCGCCTCCACCGCGCACGTGGCCCGGCTGACCCGCACCCCGGTGCTGCTCGTCGTGGACGTCTCCGGCGCCTCGCGCAGCATCGCCGCGCTGGTCCACGGCTTCGCCACCTTCGACCCGCAGCTCACCGTCGCCGGGGTCATCCTGAACAAGGTCGGCTCGGTGACCCACGAGGCGGAGGTCCGGGAGGCGCTCGCCGTCACCGGCATCCCGGTGCTCGGGGTACTGCGCCGCGACCCGTCGCTGGACACCCCCAGCCGGCACCTCGGCCTGGTGCCGGCCGCCGAGCGGGTCGCCGCCGCGCGACGCACGGTCGACGCCCTCGCCGCGCACATCGCGGCCGGCGTCGACCTCGACGCGGTCGTCGCGGTCGCCCGCCGCGCACCCGCCCTGTCTGGTCCCGCCTGGGACCCGGCCGCCGAACTCGCCGGCCTCACCGTCGACGCGACCGTGGCCGTCGCGTCGGGGCCAGCATTCACCTTCCGGTACGCCGAAACCGACGAACTGCTCGCCGCCGCCGGCCTCCGGCTGGCCCCCGTCGACCCGTTGCAGGATCCGACCCTGCCCGAGGACACCGCCGGGCTCTACCTCGGCGGTGGATTCCCCGAGGTGTACGCCGGCGGGCTGGCGGACAACGCGCCGCTGCGCCGGGCGGTGGCCGCCGCCGCGACGGCCGGCCTGCCGGTCGTGGCCGAGTGCGCCGGCCTGCTCTACCTCGCCCAGGACCTCGACGGCGCGGCGATGGCCGGCGTGCTTCCCGCGCGCGCCTGGATGACCGACCGGCTGGTGCTGGGCTACCGGGAGGCCAGCGCCGCCACCGCCAGCATGATCGCCGACGCCGACGACCTGGTCACCGGGCACGAGTTCCACCGCACCCGCGTCGAGGCCGCGGCCGGTGCGGAGCCCGCCTGGCGCTTCCGGCCCCGCCCATCGGCGGCGCACGGCACCGCCGCACCGACGCTCGACGGCATCGTCGGCGGTCCGGATGGCAACGTGCACGCCTCCTATCTGCACGTGCACTGGGCCGGGCATCCGGACCTGGCCGCTCGGTTCGCCGCCGCCGTCCACCGGCACGCCACCGGGGTGGCGGTGCCCGCGCCGCGGGCGCCACGCCCCGCTGTCGCGTCGCCGGCCGCGGAGGTCCACCCAGCCACCGTCGGCCGGGTCACCCTCGTGGGCGCCGGCCCCGGCGATCCGGGGCTGATCACGCAGCGGGGACTGGATCGCCTCGCCGGGGCCGATGTCGTGGTTGCCGACCGGCTCGTGCCGCACGCCCTGCTGCGCGAGCTGCGGCCCGGGGTGCGGGTCATCGACGTGTCGAAGGTGCCGCGCGGCGCGTTCGTCCCGCAGGAGCGGATCAACCAGATCCTCGTCGAGGAGGCCTCCGCCGGGCACCGGGTGGTGCGGCTCAAGGGCGGCGACCCGTTCGTCTTCGGCCGCGGCATGGAGGAAGCGCAGGCGTGCCGGGCCGCCGGCCTGCCGGTCGAGGTGGTGCCGGGCATCTCCAGTGCCATCGCCGTACCGGAGCTGGCCGGGGTGCCGGTGACCCACCGTGGTCTCACCCAGGGCTTCACCGTCGTGTCGGCCCACCTGCCCCCCGGTGATCCGGGCAGCACCGTCGACTGGGCCGGCGTGGCCCGGGCGGGAACCACCATCGTGCTGCTGATGGCGGTGCAGACCCTGCCCGAGGTGGCCGCGGCGCTGCTGGCGCAGGGCATGGACCCGGCCACCCCGGCGGTCAGCATCGAGAATGGCGGCACCGACCGGCAGCGGGTCCTGTCGGGCCGACTGGATGACATCGCCGCGGTCGCCGCCGCCCACGGTCTGTGCGCGCCCGCCGTCACCGTTGTGGGGCAGGTCGCGGCGTTCGTTGACGCCGCCCAGCCCGCGGACGCCTGAGCGCGCCCCCGGGGCCGGACCGGCCCCGGGGGCGGAGCAGGTCAGCCGGCGTCCTCCAGGTCGCCCTCCACCTCCAGGTACGCCTGCCGCAGCGCGTCCATCAACGCCGGGTCGGGCTTGGCCCACAGCCCCCGGTCGGCGGCCTCGGTGAGCCGCTCGACGATGCCGCGCAGCGCCCACGGGTTCGACCGGCGCAGGAACTGCTGATTCTCCGGGTCCAGCACGTAGCTCTGGGCGAGTTGCTCGTACATCCAGTCGGTGACCACCCCGGCGGTCGCGTCGTAACCGAACAGGTAGTCCACCGTGGCGGCCATCTCGAACGCGCCCTTGTAGCCGTGCCGGCGCATCGCTGCGAGCCAGCGCGGGTTGACCACCCGGGCCCGGAACACCCGCGCCGTCTCTTCGGTCAGCGACCGGGTCCGGGTCGCGTCCGGGGTGGTGCTGTCGCCGATGTACGCGCGCGGCGCCTGCCCGGTCAACGCCCGCACCGTGGCGATCATCCCGCCGTGGTACTGGAAGTAGTCGTCGGAATCGGCGATGTCGTGCTCACGGGTGTCGGTGTTCTTCGCCGCCACCGCGATCCGCCGGTACGCCTGCTCCATATCCTCCCGGGCAGGCCGGCCGTCCAGGTCGCGGCCGTAGGCGAAGCCACCCCAGACCGTGTACACCTCAGCCAGGTCGGCGTCGTCGCGCCAGTTGCCGCTGTCGATCAGCGGCAGCAGTCCCGCCCCGTACGCCCCCGGCTTGGAGCCGAAGATGCGGGTGGTGGCACGGCGCTCGTCGCCGTGCCGGGCGGCGTCGGCGCGAGCATGCGCGGCGAGGTAGTTCGCCTCCTCCGGCTCGTCGAGGGCGGCCACGGCGCGGATCGCATCGTCGAGCAGCATCACCACGTGGGGGAAGGCGTCCCGGAAGAAGCCGCTGATGCGCAGCGTGACGTCGATGCGGGGCCGCCCCAGGTCGGCCAGCGGGATGATCTCGAAGCCGGTGACCCGCCGGGACGCGGGATCCCAGATCGGCTGCGCGCCGATGAGTGCGAGGACCTCGGCGATGTCGTCGCCGGCGGTACGCATCGCCGACGTGCCCCAGGCCGACAGCCCGACCGAGCGTGGCCAGTCGCCGGTGTCGCTGCGATAGCGCTCCAGCAACGAGGTGGCCATGGCCTGTCCGGTCTCCCAGGCCAACCGGCTGGGGATCGCCTTCGGGTCAACGGTGTAGAAGTTACGGCCGGTGGGCAGCACGTTCACCAGCCCGCGCAGGGGCGAACCGCTCGGCCCGGCGGGAACGTAACCGCCGTCGAGGGCGTGCAGGACCGCCTCCAGCTCCCCGGCGGTACCGGCCAGCCGCGGCGCCACCTCGGTGGCGGCGAAGGAGAGCACTCGCCGTACGGTGTGGCCGCGCGGGTCGTCCGCGCCGAGCACCTCGGCGCTGACCTGGTCCACCGCGTCGGACGCCCAGTGGTGGCGCTCCATCGCCTCGACCAGCTGCCGGGCCACCGCCTCGATCCGGTCCACCTCGGCGGTCTGCTCCGCCGCGGTCTCGTCGAGGCCGAGGGCGGCGCGCAACCCGGGCACGGCGTCGGCCTGCCCGCCGAATACCTGGCGGGCGCGCAGGATGGCCAGCATCAGGTTGACGCGGGCCTCGCCGGTCGGTGCCTCGCCGAGCACGTGCAGCCCGTCGCGGATCTGGGCGTCCTTGATCTCACACAGCCAGCCGTCCACGTGCAGCAGGAAGTCGTCGAACTCGGCGTCGTGCGGCCGCTGGTCCAGCCCGAGGTCATGGTCCAGCCGGGCGGCCTGGATCAGCGTCCAGATCTGTCCCCGGATGGCGGGCAGCTTCGCCGGGTCCATGGTGGCGATGTTTGCGTGCTCGTCGAGCAGCTGCTCCAGCCGCGCGATGTCGCCGTAGCTCTCCGCCCGCGCCATCGGCGGCACCAAGTGGTCCACGATGGTGGCGTGCGCCCGGCGTTTGGCCTGCGCCCCCTCGCCCGGGTCGTTGACCAGGAACGGATAGATCAGCGGCAACTCACCGAGGACCGCGTCCGGCCCGCAGCCCGCGGACAGGCCAAGATTTTTGCCGGGTAGCCACTCCAGCGACCCGTGCTTGCCCAGGTGCACCACGGCGTGCGCGCCGAACTGCTCGTCCAGCCACCGGTACGCGGCCAGGTAGTGGTGCGTCGGCGGCAGGTCCGGGTCGTGGTAAATCGCAACCGGGTTCTCCCCGAACCCGCGCGGCGGCTGGATCATCAGCAGCACATTCCCGGCGCGCAGGCCGGCCAGCACGATCTCACCGTCCCCACCGCGCGACCGGTCGACGAAAAGCTCACCCGGTGGCGGTCCCCAATGTGTGGTCATCGCCTCGCGCAGCTCGGCCGGCAGCGCGTCGAACCAGCGGCGGTAGGTGGCCGCCGGGACACGTACCGGGTTGCCGGCCAGTTTCTCCTCGGTGAGCCACTCCGGGTCCTGCCCGCCTGCCGCGATCAGGGCGTGAATGAGGCGGTCACCGTCGGCGTCTTCGCCGTCGCCGCCGGGCACCAGGCCGGGCAGCGCGTCGGGACCCTCGACCGGGCCGACGTCGTAGCCCCGCTCGCGCAGCGCCCGCAGCAGCCGTACCGCGCTGGCGGGGGTGTCCAACCCGACGGCGTTGCCGACCCGGGCGTGCTTGGTCGGGTACGCCGACAGCACCACCGCGATCCGCCGTTCGGTCGGCGGTACGTGCCGCAGGCGGGCGTGCCGCACCGCGATCCCGGCGACCCGGCGGGCACGTTCCGGATCGGCGACGTAGTGCGGCAGCCCGTCGGCGTCGGTCTCCTTGAACGAGAACGGCACCGTGATCAGCCGGCCGTCGAACTCCGGCACCGCCACCTGGGTGGCCGCGTCCAACGGACTGAGCCCGTCGTCGCTGTCGACCCACGTCGCCCGATCCTGGGTGAGCGCCAGCGCCTGCAGGATGGGCACGTCCAGCGCGGCCAGCGCACCGACGTCCCACGACTCGTCAGTGCCGCCGGCGGACGCCTCCGCCGGCCGGGTCCCCCCAGCGGCGAGCACGGTGACCAGCAGCGCGTCGGCCCGGCCGAGGGTCTCCAGCAGCCCCGCATCGGGGGTACGCAGGCTCGCGCAGAACACCGGCAACGGCACCCCGCCGGCGTCCTCGACCGCCGCGCACAGGGCCTCCACGAAGGCGGTGTTGCCGCTGAGCTGATGCGCCCGGTAGTAGAGAATCCCCACGGTCGGACCGGCCACCGTGGACGCGGGACGCGGCATCACCCCCCAGGTGGGCTGCTCGACCGGCGGCGCGAACCCCTGGCCGGTCAGCAGCACCGTGTCGCTGAGGAAGGCGTGCAACTCCCGAAGGTTGCCCGGCCCACCCTGGGCCAGGTAGGCGTGCGCCTGCGCCGCGATGCCCTGCGCCACCGTGGAGCGCGCCATCAGGTCCGCGTCCGGCAACTGCTCGCCGCCGAGAGCGACCACCGGCAGGTCACCGGCGAGCAGCGCGTCCAGGCCACGTTGCCACATCCGATAGCCGCCGAGGATACGCACCACCACCAGCTCGACATCGGCCAGCAGCCCGGCCAACGCCTCGGGTTCCTCACCCACCCGGGCCGGGTTGGCCAGCCGGTACGCCGCACCGCTGGCCCGGGCACTGAGCAGATCGGTGTCCGAGGTGGACAACAGCAGGATCATGCGGTCACCAGACCGGGCATGGTTGACTCCTCCCCCGGGTCCGCGCCCGTGGTCGTCGGTCGCGGCCGACCGGAGTGTCTGGCTCTCGACCCGGCACCTGGTGTGCCGAGCCGATGACAGTGGCGGGACCGCCCCGGACTCGCACCGGGTTCCTCCACGCCGACCGCGTGATGCTGATCTCGGCGCAGATCTGCGCCGAGATCCTGACTCTACGATGAGCCGGTGCCCGCTGTCTCCTCCCCGTCCGACCGTTCCGGCGGCGACCGGTGCCCCGGGGTGCTGCGGGCTCACGAGGCCGCCGACGGCTTGCTGGTGCGGATACGCGTCCCCGGGGGCCGGCTCAGCGTCCCGCAACTGCGCCGCCTGGCGATGGCCGCGCGGCGCGACGCCGACGGCGCGCTGGAGCTGACCTCCCGGGGGAACGTGCAGTTGCGCGGCATCCCCGACCCTCACGCCGTCGACCGGATCGCCGAAGTCCTGGTGGAGTCGGGGTTGTTGCCCAGCGCCACCCACGAGCGGGTCCGCAACATCGTCGCCTCGCCCCTGAGCGGCCTGGACGGGGCCGGACGCGTCGACGTCCGTCCCGTGGTGGCGGCCGTCGACGCCGCACTCTGCGCGGCCGGTGACCTCGCCGAGCTCAGCGGCCGTTTCCTGATCGCGCTCGACGACGGCCGGGGCGACGTCGCCACTCTCGGCGCCGATCTATGCTGGACGGCCGGCAGCGGCGCGCTGCTGCTGGCCGGGCGGGACGTCGGGCTGCGGACCGGCGCCGACAAGGTCGGCGAGGCGGTGGTCGTCGCCGTACGGGCGTTCCTGCGCCAGCGCGGCGGCCGGCGAGACGTGTGGCGCATCACAGACCTGCCGGACGTGCCCACGGCGATCGTCGCCGCGCTGGACGGTCCGCACGCCGACCCGGTCGACCCGCCGCGCGGCGCGCCGCCCCAGGTCGGCCCGCACCCGGCCGGCTTCGTGGTCGCGGCGGCGCCGTTCGGTCGGCTCACCACCGAACAGGCCAACACCGTGGCGGCCCTGGCTGATGGGCCCGTGGTGGTGACCCCTTGGCGCACGATCGTCGTGCCCGGGCCGCCCACAGTGACGGCGCCCCGGCTGGCCGAGGTCGGGCTCGTCGTCGATCCGGCATCGCCCTGGGTGGGGGTGACCGCCTGCACCGGCCGGCCAGGCTGCGGCAGCGCCCTGGCCGACGTGCGCGCCGACGCCACGGCCGCCCTCACCGCCACAGGCCCGCCCGCTGCCGGTGCGCTTCCGCTGCACTGGGCCGGTTGCGACCGCTGCTGCGGGCGTCCGCCCGGCCCGGCCGCCGTCGCCGTGGCCACCGGCACCGGTTACCGTGTCGCGAGTCCCCGTGGGGATGATCATCACGGCCCGCTGCCCGAGCGGGTGGCACAGGCACGGAGACCTCGATGAGCTACGACTACGTCCGCGACGGCGCGGAGATCTACCGCCGCTCGTTCGCCACCATCCGCGCCGAGGCCGACCTGTCCCGGTTCCCCGCCGACGTGTCCCGGGTGGTGGTCCGGATGATCCACGCCTGCGGCATGGTCGACCTGGTCAACGACGTGGACGCGCACCCCGAGGTGGTCGCCGCGGGCCACGCGGCACTGAAGGCGGGCGCGCCGGTGCTGTGCGACGCGGCGATGGTCGCAGCCGGCATCACCCGCAGCCGGCTGCCCGCCGACAACGAGGTGCTCTGCACGCTGCGCGACCCGGCGGTGCCGGACCTGGCGCGGGATCTCGGCACCACGCGCAGCGCCGCCGCGATGCAACTGTGGCGGGACCGGCTCGACGGAGCGGTGGTGGCGATCGGCAACGCCCCCACCTCACTGTTCCGGCTGCTCGAGATGATCGACGAGGGCGTCGGCCGACCGGCCGCCATCGTGGGGGTGCCCGTCGGGTTCATCGGCGCGGCCGAGTCCAAGCAGGCCCTCGCCGCACACCCGGCGGGGATCCCGTACCTGGTCGTGCACGGTCGCCGTGGCGGCAGCGCCGTCACCGCGGCGGCCGTGAACGGCATCGCGAGCGAGGTGGAGTGACGATGACGCAGCCCGGCACGCTCTATGGCGTCGGCGTGGGACCCGGCGACCCGGAACTGCTGACGGTCAAGGCCGCCCGGCTGATCGCCGAGGCCGAGGTGATCGCCTACTACTCGGCCCGGCACGGCCGCAGCATCGCCCGTACCATCGCCGCTGGCCTGTTGCGCGAGCATCAGCTTCACGAGCCGTTGGTCTACCCGGTCACCACCGAGGGCACCGACGACCCGGCCGGCTACGAGGGCGTCATCCGCCAGTTCTACGACGACAGCGCCGAGCGGCTGGCCGTCCATCTCGCCGCCGGCCGCGACGTCGTGGTGCTCTGCGCCGGCGACCCGATGTTCTACGGCTCCTACATGTACCTGCACGAGCGTCTCGCCCACCGGTTCCCCGCCGAGGTGGTGCCCGGTGTCACGTCGGTCAGCGCCGCCTCCGCCGTGCTCGGCCGGCCCCTGGTCGAACGCGACGAGGTGCTGACCATCCTGCCCGGTACGCTGCCCGCCGAGGAACTCGCCCGGCGGCTCGCCGACACCGACGCCGCCGCAGTGCTCAAGCTGGGCCGCACCTTCGACAACGTCCGCGCCGCCGTCGAGGACGCCGGCCGGCTGCCCGAGACGTGGTATGTGGAGCGGGCCACCTCGCAGCGGGGACGGCAGGCTCCCTTGGCCGAGGTGCCGGCCGATGAGGTGCCGTATTTCTCGCTGGCCCTGCTGCCCAGCCCGACCAGCGCGGCCGCCCGGGACGAGTCGCCGGCCCCGACCCCGGGGCAAGCGGGGGAAGTCGTGGTCGTCGGCCTCGGCCCGGCCGGACCCCGGTGGCTGACCCCGGAGGTGGCGCGGGCGCTGCGCGAGGCCGAGCACCTGGTCGGCTACGGCCCCTACGTCGACCGCGTGCCGGTGCGCCCGGGCCAGCAGCGGCACACCTCAGGCAACCAGGTGGAGACCGAACGGGCCGCGCACGCCCTGGAACTCGCGCTCGCCGGCGCCCGGGTGGTGGTCGTCTCCTCCGGTGATCCCGGAGTTTTCGCCATGGCCAGCGCCGTCTACGAGGTGGCCACCGCGCACGAGCGGTTCGCGGATGTCCCCGTGCGGGTCCTGCCCGGCCTCACTGCGGCGCAGGCCGCGGCGAGCCGGATCGGCGCACCGCTCGGCCACGACTTCGCGGTGATGTCGCTCTCCGACCGGCTCAAGCCGTGGCCGGTCATCGAGGCCCGGCTCGCGGCGGCCGCCGCAGCCGACCTGGTCCTGGCACTCTACAACCCGGCCTCGGCCAGCCGCCGCTGGCAGGTCGGCGCCGCCCGCGACGTGCTGGCGCGCCACCGCGACGCGAAGACACCCGTGGTGGTCGCCCGCGACGTCGGTCGTGTCGGTGAGACGATCACCGTCACCACGCTGGCCGAGCTCGATCCGGAGACGGTGGACATGCGCTGCCTGCTCATCGTCGGCTCGTCGACGACCCAGGTCAGCACGAGGGGCGACGGGTCCACCGTGGTCTGGACTCCGCGTACCTATCCCGGCTGAGTCGGCAGGGCGGACAGCCAGTCCATCGCCTCCTCGACCGTGGCCACCGCCGTCGAGGAGGCGACGGGTGCGGGACGCTCGATCATCAGCACCGGGAGCTCGAGGCGGCGTGCGGCCGCGAGTTTCGCTTCCGTGAGCGGGCCCCCGCTGTCCTTGGTCACCAGCACGTCGATGCGGTGGGTACGCATCAACTCCAGTTCGCCCTCAAGGGTGTAGGGGCCGCGACTGCGCAACAGCCGGACGTGGGCGGGGATCGGCTCCGCCGGCGCGTCGACGACCCGGGCGAGGATCCACAGTCCGGTCAGCGGCAGGAACGCCGAGATGCTCTGCCGGCCGGTGGTCAACAGCACCCGTCGCCCGAGCCTCGGCAGCATCCGCGCCGCGGCGTCCACATCGGGTACGCGGTGCCACCGGTCGCCCTGCTGGGCTGTCCAGCCCGGTCGTTCCAGCCGTAGATGGGCCACGCCGGCGGTGGCGGCGGCGTCGACCGCGGCGGCCCGCATCCGGGCCGCGTACGGGTGGGTCGCGTCCACGACGGCGTCGATGCGGTGCGTGGTGAGCCACCGCGCCAGGCCGCTGGCGCCGCCGAACCCGCCGACACGTACCTCACCCACCGGTAGGCGGGGATCGGCGACCCGCCCGGCCAGTGAGGAGATCACCCTCGTCGCCGGCTGGTCGACGAGCAGGGCGGCGAGGGCCCGTGCCTCGGCGGTGCCGCCGAGGATGAGCACCCGTCGCTCAGAAAACACCTGCATACCGTTCACTTCCATCGGCGGGGCGAGTTCCGGGATGGTCGGGGTCGGGCCTACCCTCGCGCCACAAGCCCGGAGCGCCCCCCACCACGGCCGGTGCCCGCCTCGGCAGCTTGAGCGAGGCGGGCACCACCAACAATCACTGCAGCATCACGATCGCGTCGGGTCGCGCGTTACGGCTCAACGGCCGACGCCGACCGCCGCCTCCTCCGTCGTGGCCGCACGCCGGCGCATGCGAGGTCCGGCGACCACGCCGAAGAGCAGTCCCAGGACGGTCCAGGTGGCGAGCTGGGTGCCGAGCGAGGCGAGCCGGAACTCCCAGAGTACGGAGGCGGGGAAGCCTTCGGGGATCTCGTTGATTGCCGGGAGGGCCATCTGGATGATGGCGATGAGTACGACGAACGCGCCGACGGCCGCGATGGTGGCGTTCCACGTGCCGTAGCGGGGATGCAGCCAGCGCCCGAAATACAGGGCGAGGAGCCCGACCGCGACCGCGATCACGATCATGAGGAAATGCAGGCCGGTTCGTTCGCCCAGGCTGTCCGGGTCGCCGGTGGCCGGCGGGTTGGCGGGGTACTTGAGAAAGGGTACGAACGCGACGGTCAGGAAGCCGCCGAGCGCGACGAGCGCGGCGGTCGCGCGGGGGCTGAAACGACCGATCCGGCCGTACGCGACAGCGAAGACAAGGGCGAACAGGCCGCCGAGCGCGACGCCGTACACCAGCGTGGCGGTGCCCAGGCCGACGGTGCTCTGCACGGTGCGGCTGAACAGTTCGTGCTCGTCGCCTTCGCCGTGCGCGGCGGCATGCATGGACTCGAAATCGATGGCCTGACCGACCGGGCCTTCACCAAAGAACGTGGCGAACAGGAAGGTGACGGCACCGGCGGCAAGGCCGACGAGCATGCCGCGAACAAGTAGCGAGCGTGCGGACAACATAGAAACTCCTGCCAGGCTCAGTGGCAGGGGAAGCCGAGCAGGTGGCGGCCGTCGTGCACGAACTCATGCACCGTTGCGCCGGAGAACAGCGAGAACACACCCTGTTCCACGCCGACGAAGTACAGCAGCACAGCCGCGAGGATCGCGCCGAAGATCGCCCAGGGCAGGATCTGGCGCAGCGGAATGGCGGCCGGTAGGGAAACGGCGGCGGGGGTGGGCAGTGACACGTCAGACATGACAAGAACCTCCTCGGGATCACGCGTCCCATAGCGGGTTTCGGCGACGGGGAGGGTCTGACTCCCGGCCAGGTGGGTTGGGCCCACAACCGGTTACAGTGGCGCGACCGTGCCGGCATCTCACCGGCTTCCTCCTGCCATCACGCTGTGCCCCGGACGGTACGGCTGACGAGGCAGGAGTGTCAACGTGCGGAACGAAACCGGATCTGTAGAGCACTCGGAGGAAACCGACGGTGGCGAGGCACGGAGGTCAGCTGGTATGAGCAGTCGCCTGGTACTGGTCAGCCACGCACCCACCGCGGCCACCAGGGCTGCCGCCTTTCCACAGAACGAGCCGCTTGACCCGCACGGTCTGGCCGACGCGGTGGCGCTCGCCAACGTGCTGCCCCGCGCCGACGAGGTCCGGTGCGGGCCGGCGCTGCGCTGTGTGCAGACCGCCGCCGCGCTCGGGCTTGCGCCGGCCATCGACGAGATGCTCCGCGACGCCGACCTCGGCCGCTGGGCCGGTCGTATGCTGGACGATGTCGCGGCTGCGGAACCGGACGCGGTTGCGGCCTGGTTGACCAACGCGGCCGCAGCACCGCACGGCGGCGAGTCTCTGCACGACCTGCTCGACCGGACTGGCCGCTGGCTTGGCGCCTTGCCCGGCACCGTGCGGACGCTCGTCGCGGTCACCCACCCGATGGTGATCCGTGCCCTGATCGTGAACGCGATAGGCGCCGCACCTGCCTCGTTCTGGCGGATCGACATCGCGCCGCTCACCGGGACCGTTCTGCGCGGTGGCTCCGGACGCTGGACGGTGCGGATGATAGCGGGTCCGCTGGCTTGCCAGTAGTGGCTCTGTTCGCCGCTCCCCCTGTCCCGGATCGAGCCGATGGCGGCACATTCACGAGTCGCGTGGGCGTCTGCCGTCAACCGGCATGCCGTCGCGCAGGTGCTCGTCGGCGATACGGACGGCGAGGTCGGCGTCGACGTGTTCGTACCAGATGTCGTCGGGATACACGACGACGAGCGGGCCGAGGTTGCACGGGAACAGGCAGCCGGTCGCGGTGACCAGGACGTCGTCGTCGCCGAGGCCATGCTCCGTCAGGCGTTTGCCGAGGGCGGCGGCGACGTGCTCGGCACCGTATGCGGTGCAGCGCGGCCCGCGGCAGACCAGCACGTGCCGGCGGTGTCGGGTGATCTGTGACCAGGCCGGGCTGCGGAACGGTCCGGGGTTGCCGTCGACCGTGGTGTGGTCGCCGGTGATGGCATCGGTGACTGCTGTGACCAGCGCGGGCTGCGCCGCCAGCGGCGCGGCGACAAGGATTCGTGTCTGCCGGTCCCGTGTGGTGCGCCAGTGGGCGACCGCGCGGCGGATCCAGGTGTCGAGGTACCGGTCTGGCGGTACGTGCGTGGCCACGAGCAGGACTTCGCCCTGCGCCGGTACGGCATCGAGGGCTGCGTGCAGGGACGGCTCGGCGCCGTCGAGGAAACACGCTCGCACCGGTACGCCGGTGGCCTCGGCGGCGGCCGCGGCGAGGCGGTGGATCGCGTCGTGGCCGCCGTGGTGGGTCGCCCCGCGTGAGACGAGCAGAACGTTCATGCTGCCGGCGCCCGGTAGGTGATGACCGGACGTCCGTCGTGCACGGTGACGTCGGCGTCCACGGCGTACACGTCGGCGAGCAGCGCGGGCGTCAGCACGCCGACCGGCGGTCCGGAGGCCACGACCCGGCCGTGGTGCAGCACCACCACGAGGTCGCAGAACATTGCGGCCAGGTTGAGGTCGTGCAGGGCGGCGAGGGTGGTGACGCCGCTGCGGCGGACCAGGTGCAGCAGCTGCAGCTGGTGGCCGATGTCGAGGTGGTTGGTGGGCTCGTCGAGCAGTAGCAGTTGCGGCTCCTGGGCCAGGGCCCGGGCGAGCTGCACCCGTTGGCGTTCCCCGCCGGACAGCGTCTGCCACTTGCGGTGCGCGTATCCGGTCATGTCGACGCGTTCGAGGGCGTCGGCGGCGGCCGCCCGGTCGGTGTCGCTGTCGGACCAGCGGGAGCGGCGGTGCGGGGTCCGGCCGAGCAGCACCACGTCCAGCGCGGTCAGGTCAAGGTCGGTCTCGGCGTACTGGGCGAGCAGGGCCATCCGCCGCGCCGCGGCGGCACGCGGCAGCCCGGCCACGTCGTCGCCCTCGACGGTCACGGTCCCGGACCCGGGGGCGATCAAGCCTGCGACGACCCGCAGCAGGGTGGTCTTGCCGGACCCGTTCGGGCCGAGCAGGCCGACCAGGCTGCCGCGCGGCGCCGAGCAGGTCACCCGGTCGAGGAGGCGAGCGGCCGGCACCGACCACGAGACATCACGGATGTCGAGCATCAGGCTTTCCCATCCTGACGGCGCAGCAGCACCACGAACGCGGGCACCCCGAGCAGGGCGGTCAGCACGCCCACCGGCAGCTCACGGGGTTCGAACAGGGTCCTGGCCGCGGTGTCCACCCAGATCAGAAAGATCGCTCCGGCAAGGACGACGACCGGCAGGAGCCGCCGGTGGTCGGGGCCGGTGAACCGCCGCGCGGCGTGCGGCAGCATCAGCCCGACGAAGCCGATCGCACCGCTGATCGCGACCAGCACGGCGGTCAGCAGCGCCGTGGTGACCAGCAGCAGCCACCGGACACGCCCGACGTCAACACCGAGGGCGGCGGCGGCCTCTTCGCCGAACGCGAACGCGTTGAGCGCCCGGGCAAACCAGAGGATCACGGCGAACACCGCCGCGAGCACCGGCGTCGCCCACCCGAGTGCGGTCCAGTCGGCGCGGGCGAGCGAGCCGGACAGCCAGAAGGTGATGCTGTGGGTCGCGTGCGGGTCGGCCACCCAGATGATCACGAACGAGGTCAGCGCGGAGCACAGCTGCGCGATGGCGACGCCGGCCAACACCACCCGGGTCGGTCGCAGGACCGCCCGCCGGCCGGCGGCAGCGACCACGACGGCGAACGCGGCGAGTGCCCCCGCGAACGCGCCCCCGGTGAGCGCCGCCGCACCCGCGCCGAGGCCCAGGACCAGAACGGCGACGGCGCCCAGCGACGCCCCGGAGGAGACGCCCAACAGGTACGGGTCGGCGAGCGGGTTGCGGGTGACGGTCTGCATGACCGCCCCGGAGGCGGCGAGCCCGGCCCCGACCACGGCGGCGCCCAGCACCCTCGGCAGCCGCAACTCCCACACGATGTGGTCGCGCAGCAACGGCACGTCGGCGCTCGTCAGGCCGAGGTGGTCGGTGATGACCAGCCACACGGTGCCCAGCGACAGGTCCGCCGGCCCTACCGTCACGGCCGCGCCCACCGACAGCAACAGGCCACCGGCGAGCACGACCACCACGGTCACCATGCCCACCGCCCGGACCGGCCGCGCCGGAGCCTGCGCCGGCCGGGTGGTAGCGGTGGTCAGTTGTTCACCCCGCCGACACCCCGGGCCAGGGCCTCCACGGCGAGCACGTTCCGCACGCCTGCGGAGGTAGAGGAGAAGTCCAGGACGACGTACCGCTTGTCCTTGACGGCGGGCAGGTCTTTGAGCGTCGCATGCTTTTCGAGGAACGCCTGCTTGGCGGCGGCGGTGTCCCAGCTCGCGTCAACGAGCACGATGACGTCCGGGTTGCGCTCGACGACGGTCTCCCAGCTGGTGTCGGCCCAGCTGCCGTTCAGGTCGGCGAAGATGTTGGTGACCCCGGCCGCGGACATGATCATGGCCGGGCTGCCGCAGCAGGCGCCGGCACTGGGCGCGTCGGTGCCGCCGTCCCACCACAGCACCCGCATGCCCTTCGCGCCCGCTGACACCTTCGCGATGCGCTGCTGCTGGTCGGCGATCAGCGTCTCGGCCCGCTCCCCGACGCCGAAGATCGCGGCGATCTCACGGATCTCGGCGAACACGTCATCCATCGTCAGCTTCGCCGGTCGCGTGTCTTTCGGGCAGCCGGCGGCGGAGATGTACGTGCCGACGCCCAGCTTCTGCCAGTCGGCGCGGTCGCCGACCCCCTCGTCGCTGAACGCGCTTGCGAAGGAGGCGTAGACGAAGTCCGGCGCGATGTCGAGCAGCTTCTCCTTCGACGGGTACTCCTTGGCCAGTACCGGCACCTTCGCGTGCGCGGCGGCGTACTCGGGCAGCACCTGGTCGTCGAGGTAGGCGGTGCCGGCCATCCGGTCCTGCAAACCGAGCGCCAGCATGATCTCGGTGGCGGGCTGGTTCATCGTCACCGCCCGCGCCGGGGGCTTCGTGATCGTGACCGGTGTGCCGCAGTTGGTGACCGAGACCGGCCCAGCCGCGGCGGACGCCGTGGTGGCCGGCTTGTTGTCGCCGGTCGCGGCGCAGCCGCCAAGCAGCGCGAGCAGGACGGACAGCGGCGCGGCAACGCGCCAGGACACAGGGGACCGCATAGCGGGACCACCTTCCAGCACCTCGTGGACGGGTCGTACAGGTGCCGTGGCCGGTCTCCTGGCTGACGGGTGGTGCGCCGGAGGCCGGCCTTCCCAGGCATTTGCGCCCAGTGACCTTTCGGTGGCCTCCAGCATCCCGATCACAGTGGCGAGGGCCGCACCGGTCTTACACCGGCTTCCCGAACACCACGGCCAGGCCACCCTAACCAAACCCGACGGCGGCGTCACCATGGCCTAGGTCATGGTCGGAGATCGCGTTGGTTCACCGTGCCCGTTCGCGTGGGGTGTCGTCGGGTCAGCCACGCGCGACGCGCTCAGCCGGCTCGGCGAAGGCGCCCGTCCGGGCCGGGGTCCGGACGACAGAGCTGACCGACTCGGGCGCGGGTCATGCCGACGACGTGGGCGATCTGGGCGTGGCGTCATCCCCTGCGACACCATCTCGTCAAACGCCTCACGGCGCAGCCGGGACAACTCGTTGACCGCCGCCTGATGCTCGTCGATAAGGTATGCGCACCCTCTCACCGCCAAA
The DNA here is from genome assembly GCF_040636055.1 of Micromonospora sp. NPDC006766. Classification (NCBI taxonomy): domain Bacteria; kingdom Bacillati; phylum Actinomycetota; class Actinomycetes; order Micromonosporales; family Micromonosporaceae; genus Micromonospora; species Micromonospora sp. NPDC006766. Next base: position 53,067 of record NZ_JBEYIX010000041.1, read on the forward strand.
CGTCGAGCCTCCCGACGTAGCGACGCCTGACAGAGCATCCGCAGCGCTTAACGCGAAATCAAGGAAGCAACATGCCGGCCCATCCGCCATTGGCACGACGCCGCAGGTCGGAGCGGGTGCCGCTGACGGGACCGGCGACCAATCTGTGGTGCGGTTACTGCCATCAAAGATCATCCGTTACCGGATGTTACCGCCGTTACCTGGGAAGATCTCCATCTCCCCAGGTCAACCGGTCGGGACGGCCGGATTTGAACCGACGACCCCTTGACCCCAGTAGTCCGGTGGCCCAGCGGCATGCTCACGCACGTTTGCCCAGGTCACTGAAAGCTTGACATCCTCCCGGCCCTGAAGGGACCGGGATTCCCACGGTCGCCCGTGAGGCTTCCTGTTTCATCGCCGACTGCCTGTCCGGGAGGACTTCTTCCCTTGAGGTCTTACACCAGCTCCGCAGGCGTTTCACCTCTCCGCCAGCCCGGCGGCGAGGACGTTCCTAGCAGCGTTGATGTCCCGATCATGCGCGGCCCCGCACCCCGGGCACGTCCAGACGCGGTCGTTGAGGGTGAGCGCAGTGTTGACCTGTCCGCATGCCGAGCAGGTCTTGGACGACGGATACCACCGGTCGACGGGGATCACCTCACGCCCGTACCAGCCGGCCTTGTACTCCAACATCCTGCGGAACTGGGACCAGCTCGCGTCGGAGATGACCCGCGCCAGGCGACGGTTACGCAGCATGTTCCGCACGCTGAGGTCCTCGATCACGACCGTTTGGTTCTCACGGACGAGTCGAGTGGTCAGCAGGTGCAGGTGGTCGAGCCGCCGATCAGCGATACTGGCATGAATCCGGGCCACCCTGAACCGGGCCTTCGCCCGGTTCGCGGAGTCCTTCTGCTTGCGGGCCAGGTCCCGCTGCGCTCTGGCCAGCTTCCGCCGGTCAGCCTGCCCGAAACGCGGGTTGACCACCTTCCCTTCCT
>NZ_JBEYIX010000042.1:0-52643 GCF_040636055.1 Micromonospora sp. NPDC006766
GGGGGCTCTTGTCGGGGGCGGGGGCCGCCCCCGCCCCCGGGGCGGGGGGGCGCGCCGCCCGCGCCCCCCCCCCCCCCCGGCCGGTTAGGCAGCCTCGTCGTCGACGACTCCCTCCTGCCGGCGGATCAGCCGCCAGGCGGCGCTGCGGGCGCTGCGGTTGAGCGAACTGCGGAAGTTCTGCTGCGGGTCGAAGTACTTGCGCCCCAGGTCGGCGGTGGTGTCGAAGTGGTCCATCATCTTGTCCTCGAAGACCGGGTCGAAGACGTGGCCGAAGTTCTCCTCGTCGTTGGCGACGGCAGCCAGCCGCACCTTCGGGTCGGCGAGTGCTTCGTTGAAGGGCTTGATGACGTCCTGCTCGGTGAACTCCGTGCCGTGCTTCGCGTTGAACCGGTCGATGAGCTCCGACAGCAGTGACTTCTCCGACTCCTTGGCGCCGCCGGAGCCGTCGCCGAAGCCCTTCATGTCGGTCGGCCCTTCCGGCACCAGGCTGACGTCGTGCTCGCCGGTCTTCTCCACCCGCAGGTGGCTGAGGTCCACCTCACCGATGTCCACGCCGCCGTCTTCACGGCGGGGCAGCCGGTTGAGCAGGTGTCGCCCGTACAGGTAGAGGCCCTCCAACTCGTCGTCTGTGTACGGGACGATGCCGGAGAGGAAGCTGTACTTGCGGACATAGTCGTTCAGGTCGGCGCGGAAATTATCGGCCGTCTCCTGGTCGTCCTCGCCGTCGCTGTCGAGCAACGCGGTGAAGCGAGCGACGGCCGGGTCCAGGTGTCGGTACAGCTCGGCGTGCAGCTTCTCCCACTTGGCCGTGTTGCCGGCGGCCTGCTCGTCGGCGGCCAGCCAGGCCGCCGCGAAGGCGAGCATCTCCTCGTCGACGAGGAGGTCCGCGGACATCACCCGACTCTGGGCGGTGTAGAGCAGGTTGGGGTCCGAGGGCAGAGTGGCGGCTTCCTCGAAGTACGGGCGGAAGGCGTCCTGGATCTTCTCCGCGTCGTTGGCGAAGTCCAGCACCGCCAGGTCGGACTGGCTCTTGCGATCGGCGGTGCGGTTGAGCCGGGACAGGGTCTGCACGGCGGCGATGCCGGTCAGCGTCTTGTTGACGTACATCGTGGTGAGCAGCGGCTGGTCGAAGCCGGTCTGGTACTTCTCCGCGACCACCAGGATCCGATACTCGCGCTGCCCGGCACCGCTGGACTGGGCGGCCTTGTCGTCGGCGCGCGTGTAGGCGAACGCGTCCGGCAGGGCGCTCTCGGACAGCCCGCCGTTCTCCTTCGCCTCGGTGATCTCCTCACCGTCGTAGCTGAGGGTGCCGGAGAAGGCCACCAGGACGCCCGGGTCCGGATAGCCGAGGTCGCCGATGTACTTCTTGATCGACCGAGCCATCTGTACGGCCTGCGGCCGGCCCGCAGTGACCACCATCGCCTTCGCCCGCCCGCCGAGCCTCCCGGCGGTGTGGGTCCGGAAGTGCTCGACGATCACCTGCGCGTGCTGGGCGACGGTCGCGTCGTGGGTCAACGCATACCGGGCCAGCAGGGGGTTGGCCTTGGCCCGGTCGACCTTCCGCTCGTCGGGGTTGCCGTTGACGAGCTTCCAGTAGGTGTCGTAGGTGACGTAGTTGCGCAGCGGGTCGAGGATGAACTCCTCCTCGATGGCCTGCCGCATCGAGTAGGTGTGGAACGGATGGAATTTCCCGTCGTCGCCGAGCGTGCCGAAGTCCAAGAGGGTCTTGTGCTTGGGGGTGGCGGTGAACGCGAAGTAGGAGAGGTTGGCGGCCCGGTGCCGCTTTTGTGCCTTGGCCTTCAGCTTGGCCTTGGTATCTGCCGGTGCGACAGCGCTGGTCGCACCCGGATCTCCGGAGTCGGCGTCCAAACCCAGGTCGCGTAGCACTTCACGGACGGAGCCGGCCGCGTCACCGGACTGGGACGAGTGCGCTTCGTCGATGACGATTGCGAACCGTCGGCCCTGAATCTCGGTCGGGTTCTGCTTGAGATAGTCCCGGAGCGCCGGGAAGGTGTGCAGCGTGACGGTGACGATCTTGCCGGTCTCGCGGGACAGCGCCCGGGCGAGTTGCTCCGACTTCGCCCCCCGGTTCTCTTCGATCTTCACGACCAGGCCGGAGGTCTGCTCGAAGCTGCCGATCGTCGCGCGTAGCTGCGTGTCAAGATTCCGCCGGTCGGTGATGATGATGACCTTGTCGAAGACGGGGGCGCCCGGCGTGAGACCGGCCTTGACCGCGTCCGGGTCCAGCTCGGCCACGTCCGTGTGCGCGTGCAGCGACGAAAGGCGGTGGCTGAGCCAGGCGATGGTGTTCGACTTTCCCGACCCCGCCGAGGCCATGATCAGGTAGTTGTGGCCCGCGCCGTGCCGAGCCACGTGCGCGGTCAGCTTCTTCACGACATGCCACTGGTGGTAACGGGGGAAGATCAAGGACTTCCGGGTACGCCCGTCCGCACCCCTCTCCTTGTGTAGGTGGACGAAGCGCTCCAACAGGTCGAGCCAGTTGTCCCGCTGCCAGATCTCCTCCCACAGGTAGGAGGTCGCGTACTTCCCGTACTCCGTGGCCGGGGGGTTGCCCTTGCCGCCCGGTCGACCCGGACCTTCCGAACCGGTGTTGAACGGCAGGAACCGGGTCGGCTTGCCGCGCAGCTGGGTGGCGACGAACACCAGGTCCGGATCAACGGCGAAATTGGCGATCACCCGGCGCGAGAAGATCAGCTCGGTCGGATCCCGTTCGGTGCGGTACTGCTCCTTGGCGTGCTCGACACCCGAGCCGGTCAGCGGGTTCTTCAACTCCGCCGTGGCCACCGGGATGCCGTTGAGGAACAGCGTCAGGTCCAGCCGGTTGCCCCGGTCGGCCTGCTTGGTGGCGTAGGCCAGCTCCCGGACAACCGTCAGCCGGTTGCGCCGGTAGTCGGCGAGGATCTCTTCCGACTCCACGAACGACGGCTTGAAGTAGGCAACCCGGATACGTACCCCGTGGTCCTTCACGCCCTTGCGAAGCACGTCGAGAAGTCCGTCAGTGGCGATCGCCTGGTCGAGACGCTTAGCGAACCCGCGCTGCGCGGCGCTCTGGTCGCCACCGTAGAAGGTGACCAGGTCGTCCCACTCGGCGGCCTGGGTCGCGCCGATGAAGGTGAAGAGTTGCCCGGTGTCCAAGCCGAGATCGGCGCGGTAATCGGCGGCGCTGCCGAGCTCCCATCCACCGGCGAGGAGAGAAGCGACGATCGCGTCACCGAACGCGGCCTCATGATGGATGGGGCTCATGCGTCCTCGCCGAGGTCGTCGTCGTTTCGGGTTTCCAGTGCCAGCCTCCACAGGGACTTCCCCTCCGCGTCGCACCACCGGGCAGGCCCCTGGGCAGCGACGGGCGCCTTGCTCCACTCTGCCAACTGCCACATCTTCTGCACTAGCCCCGAGGGGGAGTAGCGCTTCCCGTCGGCCGCCCAGAGCAGTGGTCGCACCCGTTGGTTGACCCAGGTCGCGGTAGACCGAGCCGGATCTGCGGCGAGCCATGCGGCCATCGCTTCCCGCTCGGGCTGGCCGATAGCCCGGAAGGTCAGTGGCGTGCCCTCGGCAAGCCGGTTGGCATCGACCAGAGTGGGGACGGCGTTGCGTCGGCGCTGTCTCGGGACGCTCCGCACCGGTCGGTACTCCTGCGGCAGGTCGGGAACCGGGGCACCGCTTCGCAGATCCCGCAGCACCAGCCCGGCGAGGATGCGACAGGGCTCGGGCTCGGAGAGCGTGCTGGACACCAGCTGCTTCTTGAACTCGGCGTCGACGTGGTGAACGAGCAAGTCCGTGGCACGTTCGACGATATTGGGCACCTGGGTGAGGGTCCCATCCCAGTCGGTGTCGGGCTCGTCGATGCCGTCGAGGTCTAGGTGTTGGAAGACGATGTGCGCGATCAGCCGATTCCCGCGCTCCACGATCGCCTCGGCCCGCGCCTGACGGTCCTTCGCCGTGCGGTAGAGCGTGGCGTCGATCTCCCGCAGGACGAGGACGCTGCGCCAGATCTGGTAGGCGGAAGGTTGGTCCTGCACATTAAACAGCAGGTGGTAGGCACCCTGCGAGCCTTCCTCCCACAGCAGGTCCGCGCCGAGTTTGGCGCGGACCGCGAGATCGGAGTTCCGGTGCGCGCAGGCCAGCGCGACGGCTGCGACCTCCACCGAGCAGCCGCTGTCCGCTGCGGGCTCCGGCTCACCGCGCTTCACCGTGTAGGTCTTCTGCAGCGAGAGAAGGAAGTCCTGTTTGATGCGCCGCTGCACGGGATCGAGGGCGACGAAGTCGCGCCGCTCGACCCGGTTCTGAGTGTTCGTGGCTGTGGTCACCGCATCGGCGAAGCCCGGCGGGCAGTTCTTGAGCGAAATGACCCGGACGGTCACGTAGCCGTCGGCGATCGCCTCGGGATCCTTGCGGAACGCCCGGTGGATCGCGTGGACGGTCTGCGCGCCGTTCACCACGCTGGCCCCGTCCAGATGGAGCGTGACCGGCGACCGCCGCGCGCCACGCTGGAAGTATTCGGGATTCATCGTGTCGCAGAGCACGGTGATTCCGTTGTTGAAGAACCAGAAGTTGTGCGGGTCAGCGGTCAGGGTGTCAGTCAGGCCCTGGTTGACCTGTGTGATGCCCAGCGGCTTGCGGATGTTGCGGTCGAAGAGGCGGTCCTCGTGAGTGTCGTACCACTCAGCGATGTCGGCGACCGAAACGATTCCCTGGAATGCCTCGTACGGCTCGGTGACTCTGATCCAGTCCTGCATCCTGGCGGTCAGCGGGATGGGCGGTTCCGCGAAGTCGTTGCGGACCACCTCCCAGATGTCGCGGGCCAGGTAGATGCGCTGGCCGAGCATGTTGCCGAACTGGTTGAACTCCTCCTGCGCGTCGGAGAGCCGCTGCACGACGTCTTCCGCGAGTGGCTCGGTCCGCATCACGGTCGGAACCAGGGTGATCTTCGACCCCCGGTTGCTGAGCACGGCGGTCACCTGGTCCGCGAGATTCTGGAACCGGATGTTGAAGCGGTCGAACCTTCGTGCGTCAATACAGCGAAGACCCTCGATGAATTTGAGCGCGTCGGCAACCACGAACTTCCCCTTGCCGCTGTCGCTCCACTTGGACTGGACCAACCAGAGATGCGACGCGTTCTTGTCGGTGGCCACCGCATCGATGCCGATGTCATCCCGGCCATCGATGACTGCGTCGGCGGCGGCTGCTGAGTCGCAGCCCGTCAGGTCGCGGACCGTCAGCGCGGCCAGTGCCCTCGACAGAAATGCCTGCTCACGATCGACGGCTGACTTGTTGGCGAGATCCTCAACGTCGATCAGCCCGTCGAATTCCCGCAGGAGGGCGTCCCGGACCTGTCGGACCTGCGTCTTCGGGGCAGTGTCGTAGGGCGACGCACCAGGCGCTCCAGGCTTCCCGCTCACTCGATTACCTAACTGCCGACCGTCATCGTCATCTGCCGCACGTCGCGCTGGACGGGCCGAGCGCGCCGGGGCTGCGGCCGGACGGATGCGTCTCAACCGAGCTAGCGTGCCCCGCGCAGCGTCTTGCGCGTCGATCACCGATACAACTGATCTTGGCGCGCGTGCGCCACCCATGGTAGCGGCCGTCGTGGATTCGTGGGCCCGCCGAGAAGGCCCTGTCGGGAATTGAGCGCTTGGCTTGCGCCGGGGTCTGCTGACGCTGCGGCCGCCTGATCGGGTGCGCCGATGCCTACGTCGCGGCCTACCCACGGTGCGGCGGACGTCACCGCAGCCACAAAGCCATCGCGGCCTGGATGAAGCAGCGTTCCGCGTTCCCCATCGTCGCGGCGGAGGCCGTGACGGCGACGGCCGCGATGAGGGCGAAATGGTCGCGGCCAAGGGCGCGAAGCGCTTGCTTGAGGGCGATGGTGGCGGCACCGGTGCGGATGGGGTCGCCGGTGACGGCCCGGCCGGCGGCGCGAGCCATGCGAGATCGGCCGCACCGACCTTGACGAGCACATGAACCTCTCTCCGTAGCCCCGTCTCGTGGACGGTGCCGCAGCCGCGTAGACCGGGCGGCAGCTGGTCAGTCTCCGCTGCCCCGCCCGCTGGCGGTGGAGACGTCAATCTGGCCGGTGACGGCGGCCGTGATCAGGGTCTGACGACGCTCGGCAAGTAGTGCGATCTGACGATCTAGCTCCCGCTTTAACCGCCTGATCGCGTCGATCTTGCTGCTGGCGCTACGAACTAGCTCACGTTGGCGAGACAGGGAAGGCAGCGGGATCGGGAAGCTGAGAATCTTGCTGCTGTTGGTCGACGCAAGATTGGTCGTTTTCGAGCCGGTGCTCTCGAAATAGCAGCGTCCGTGCACCGTCCGAGTCATGAGCGCTAGGTAGTCACCGTCGAGTCGGTCCGCATCTGGACGAAGCGCGAAGACGTGGTTCTGGTGCAGGCAGCCTGGTAGCTCGCCGTTCCACACAGTGCCGCGGCCGAGCTTGTCCAGATCCCCACCCTCGGTCATCAGGACGTCCCCTGTGCGTAGCGTGCAGCGTCTTGCGGTTTCGCGCGGCACGGTGACCTCGGTAACTGTCGTCAAGTCGACGTAACCGGCCTGCACATTTGCCACCCGCAGGTACGGGCGAGAGACGACATCGCCACTCACGTCACGGTTGCCATCCACGGTCAAGCCATTCTGCAATCGGCAAACGTAGCCGAGGCGGACCAAAGGTCCGCCTGCGGAATTATCAGGCAACCAAGGCCAGGGCGAATTTCCGCTCGGAGCGGTTAGCGCGCCGGGTAGAAGCGTCTCGGAAACCTCGGCGTAGGAGCGCTCCTCGAGAAGAGCATGCTGTTGCATTCGATCCCCTGCAAGCGAGTCGACACGCGCGGTTTCGGCGTCGAGAAGCTCGACGATGCGGCGCTGCTCTTCGAGTGGCGGCAAAGGGATCGGTGCTCCGCCGAGCTTCTCGCTGTTCAGCTCGATCTGATTGGTAGCCCCGACGATAAGCGCCGAATAGATGAAGCTTTGAAACGGCTGGGATCGCATCCAGTAATAGCCGAAGCGGGGGTGGACAGCGTGCGACGAGAACCGTGCAACTGTTACGTGGCTGTCGGCAACGCAAGGGATGCTCCCCGGCGAACCCTGGAAGTACCCGACTCGCCCGAGCGTGCCCGTGCCAGTCGAGTTGATAATGACGTCGTCTGGCTCGAGGTAACCCTTCAACTTCCTGGGATCACCACTGAAACCATGGAACCTTGTCCGCGACCAGTCGATTCCAGCGTCCTGGTTTGAAGCCTGGCTGATGGCTACAATCGGCCCGACGTCGACGTAGTTGGGCGCCAAACCACGGTTTATCAGTGGGGTTACCCGCTTGAGCGGTGCGACCGTCCAGTGCGCAGGCAGGGGTACACCGAGGACCTCAGTCATTCGGTCACCTCACCCAACAGCGTTTGGATCTCGGCCTCAAGCGCCTTCAACTCGGCATCGATTTCCGCGAGCGGTCTCGGGGGCTTGTAGACGTAGAAGTGGCGGGTGAAGGGGATCTCGTATCCGATTTTGGTCTTCTCGTGGTCGATCCAGGCGTCTGGGACGTGCGGTAGCACCTCGCGGCGCAGGTGCTCCTCGACGTCCTCATCGAGCGACACGTTCTCGTAGTCGCGTAGCTCGGGGTCGGGCTCGGGGTTGCCCTTGACGAGCTGGACCTCGCCCTCGGGGTCGCGGACCCCGATGATGTCCCGCATCGCCTTCTGGAAGGGGGTGCCGGAGGGCCAGAGCACGCCAGCCTCGGCCATGGCCTTCCGCAGTGCGTCCCACGCTGCCCGCTTCGTCGTCCACATCTGCCCGACCAGGGGCTTCAGCGCGGTGGTCAGCGCGTCGGCATCCGACACCTTCTGGATTGGCTTCGAGACGGCCAGTGCGGTCAGCGTTTCGTCGGTGACCTCGAAGCGAAGCCTCAGCGGGCGCTCGACGGTGATCCGGCGGTAGCCGAAGTCTTCGTTGGCGAAGACCTTCACCTTGCTGTGCTGCGGGTGCTCGGAATCCTTGGCGGCGTCGAGCGCCTCCGCGTACAGCCGGGTGATCTGCTTGATCTGTTCAGGGGTGACGAGCTTGCGCTTGTCGCCGAGTGACTTGCGCATCTTGGCGAACTGGTCGCGGGCGTCGAGGAGGACGACCTTGCCCTGGTGTCCCTTGGCCTTGCGGTTAGTCAGGATCCAGAAGTACGTGGAGATGCCGGTGTTGTAGAAGAGCTGGTCAGGTAGGGCGACGATGCCTTCAAGCCAGTCGTTCTCCAGGATCCACTGCCGGATCCGCGACTCGCCAGACTCGGCCGCCCCGGTAAACAGCGGGGAGCCGTTGAAGACAATGGCGATGCGGCTGCCGCCCTTGCCGTCGGCGGTGACCGGTTTCATTTTTGAAATCATGTGCTGGAGGAAGAGCAGCGAGCCGTCGTTGATCCGGGGCAGCCCGGCGCCGAACCGGCCGCTCTCCCCGAGCGTCTCGTACTCGGTCTCGATCTCGTCCTTGACCTTCTTCCACTCCACGCCGAAGGGTGGGTTGGCCAGGAGGTAGTCGAAGTGGGCGCCGCGGTGGCCGTCGTCGCTGAACGAGTTGCCGAACTTGATGTTGTCCGGGTCCTGATCCTTGATCATCATGTCGGACCGGCAGATCGCCCAGGACTCCGGGTTGAGCTCCTGCCCAAAGACCTTTACGGTCGCCGACCGGTTGAGCGTGGTGATGTGCTCCTCGGCCGCCGCCAGCATGCCGCCGGTGCCGCAGGCCGGGTCCAGCACGGTACGGGAGATGCCTGGCACGGTCAGCACGTCATCATCGGGAGCGACGAGCAGACTCACCATCAGCTCGATGACCTCGCGCGGGGTGAAATGCTCACCGGCGGTCTCGTTGGAACTCTCGGCAAAACGCCGGATTAGCTCCTCGAAGACGTACCCCATCTGGTGGTTGGTGACATTGGGGATGGGCTTGCCGGTCTCCTTGTCGAGGATCAACTCGCCGGTCTTCTTATTGCGCTGGCAGGGGTGCAGGTCAAGGTCGGCGAACCGTCCGGTCACCCGGTAGAGCAGGTTCGCGTTGTCGAGGCGTCGCACCTGCTGGGCGAACTCGTAGCGCTCCATCACCTCCTGCGCGTTCTCGGAGAACGCACCGATGTAGGCGAGCAGGTGCTTCGCCATCTGGCCGGAGTCGTTGACGATCGACTTCAGCGTGTAGCGGCTGAGGTTGTAGAAGCGGTGCCCGGCGACGCGAGGCAGGAACCGCGCCAGGTCCAGGTTCTGGTCCTTGCGCCGGTTGTATTCGGCCAGCACCTTGTCGCGGGTGGGTTCGAGCACGCACTCCAGGCGACGCAGTACGGTGAACGGCAGGATCACCTTGCCGTAGTCGGACTGCTTGTAGTCGCCGCGCAGGAGGTCGGCGACCGACCAGGCGTGGTTCGCCAGTTCGGTGTGCTTGCTGCTGTTCAACGGATTCCTTCCGATGAGCCGGTGCCGGGTGGCTGGGGGAGTCGGGCCAGTTCAGGATGGCGTCTGATCGGCGCCAGGTGGTTGCAGCGCGCCGCCAGTGAGGCCTGCGGCCAGCGTGCGGGCGGTTTCGTCGGCGAGGCGGCTGGCGATGTCGGCTGCGGTGCGAAGAGCGTGCAGTTGGCGGAATGCCCTGCCGTATCGCTGCTGCTCGGCAAGAGGTAGCAGCGGCACTCGCAGGCGGCGGGGGTCGAGGCGGACAACGGTGGCGCCGGATGATGCGGCGTTGATGTTCTCCTCGGCGACCAGGAAGCCGGCCAGGAACCACGGGTCGAGGCGGGTGGGATCGGGCCGCAGGAGATGCAGGTGACGACCGAGGCGGTTGCCGGCGTCGCGGGCATCGGCGACACGGGCAGTGCCAGTGGCGTTGTTGTGGAGTAGTTCCGGGAGGATGACGTCCCCTTCCCGGATCTCGATCCCGGCGCCTGTGTGCTCCTCTTCTCCGGGGCCGGAGGCGGGGCGGTGCGACATCACGTCCCCTGCGGTCAGGGTGCGAGGCGCGGACGGGTCCTCCACGAGGGGAGAGGGGTTGCGAATCGCCGCTGGCACCCGCAGCAGCTCCAGCGCGTTGCCGCGTAGAAGGTCAGCGACGCTGGCGGTGCGCCACGACTGGGGGGCGCTGCCGACGGGCGGCCACGGTTGGCCGCCGCTGAGAGTGATCAGCCCGGTGGCTGCTCGCCGTAGCCGGGTGCGCAGCTCATGGCCGATCGCAGCGAGTTCGTCGGGCATCGCCGGCACCGGCGTGGCCCGGACGTGGCGGGCGGGCGTGAGATCGACCGTCTCGTCGAGCAGGTCGATGATGGGGACTGCTTGAGCGACGCCCGGAACGGGATCGAAGTTGTCCGGGTGCCGGTCGTAGTCGTTCCATGCCTTCAGGACGCTGTCGCGGAGGGCGGGCCAGTCCAGCGTCGGCCGCTTGCTCGGCGACTGGACAGGGCGGGAGGCATCGGGCGCGGCGGTGTCGACCATGAGGACGTTCAGCGGCAACGTGGCCTGCGGGTGCGGGCGTTCGATCACCCACAGGTGAAGCCCGACGTGCAGGGGTTGCGCGACCCCGGGCGGAAGGGCGATGACGGCCCGTAGCGCGCCGCTGCGGAGGATCTCGGCCCTGATTCGGCGGCCCGAACCGCGCTCGGCGGTGGCTGGCGGCATGAGGAGGACCGCGCGTCCACCGTCTGCCAGGTGTGCGACGCAGTGCTGAAGCCAGGCGAGCTCCGACTCGCTCTTCGCCGGCAGACCGAACATCCACCGTGAGTCGTACGCCAGCTCCTCGTGGCCCCACTCGCGGTCGCCGTAGGGTGGGGCGCAGAGCACGGCTTCGGCGGTCACGGTTGGGAACGCGTCGGCGCGGATGCTGTCGCCGGCGTGCACGCTCACCTGAACTTTGGTCCCCACCGTTTGGAGGGCGAGGCGTACGGCTGCCTGTGCGGCCTGTGCGGGGACGATGTCCTGGCCGTACAGCTTCTGTGCCCCTCGATCGGCGGCAGCGACAAGGAGGCCACCGGCGCCGCAGGCGGGGTCAAAGACAGCCGCCGGGTACGGCTTGCCGGGCTCGGCGAGCAGGTCGGCCATCAGTGCGGCCACGGGCGCGGGCGTGTCGTACAGGCCGCTGGCACTGGTGCCGTCGAGGTCGTTCTCCGCGAGCACGTCCGCGGCCCGCAGTGCTCCCTCGTCCGCGACGCAGCACAGCAGCGCGCGCAGCAGCGGTGCCTCGCCCGCGCCGTACGTCAGGTCGGCAGTCCCGGGTATCTCGGCAAGGTGTGGCCGGATCGCCTGTTGTGCCCGTTCGGGCAGTTGGCGGTCGGGCAGGTCGACGAGTTGCTTCAGGTCGCTGTCGGTCATCCGGGCTGCGGCCAGGACCAGCGGAAGCAGTCTGGTCGGCGTGCCGGCGCTGGCCCGGGTGGCGCGCACGGCGGTGCGTAGGTCGTCGGCAGGTGAGGTGGCGGGGAGTTGACCTCGCGCGGCGAGCCAGGCCTGGACCGCGTCCAGGTCGTAGGCCGGGCTGGTCTCGGTCCCGCCCGTGGGGGCCGGGAAGTCCGGGTGACGCCGACGCCAGTTGCTGACGGTGGCGCGCGTGACCCCGGCTAGCCGGGAGATCTCGGCGGCGGTCACCTGGGCGTGTCTGGGCATCGGCGTCCTGTCAGTTCGTGCATCGTCCTGCTCGCGGCTCACTCTACACGAGCCCTGAGGCGTGTAAACGGTTTGACGCTGCTTTCACGTTCGAGTGTGCTAGTGTCGGTTTCAGTGAGCGGGCCGAGTATGCCTCGGCTGCCGCCGATGCTTCCTGTCCGGGTGTCGACGCCCGGGCGCGCCACCCCATCTGTAGGACCACGCAGGCACCACGTCCGGCTCAGCGCCTCCGCCGGACAGATCCCCCATGCCGACGTAGCGAGTAGCGCCCTCTTCCAGTGCGGCCACTCGTCAGCCATCCCGCGAGAGGAGGCACCACATGAGCATCGACCCTCAAGCTGACACCGTCGACCAGCTCATCCTCGACCACCTCGACCAATCCGACCTGCCCGAACCCGCCAAGGACCTCGTCATCGCCGCCCTGCTCGGCGGCGAAGAACTCTCCTCGGTGCTCGGTGGCGCAGCACCGCGCCGACCGGCGCCCCCATCGCCCGACGCCGAAGCCCTCGAGCCGATCGGGACCTACCTCGCCAGCATCGAGGTGACCGGGTTCCGCGGCATCGGGCCCACCGCCACGCTCAACCTCGTACCCGGCCCGGGACTGACCATCGTGACCGGTCGCAACGGCTCGGGTAAGTCCAGCTTCGCCGAAGCCGCCGAGTTCGCCCTGACCGGCCAGAACAAGCGGTGGGCCGGCCGCAGCTCGGTCTGGCAGGAGGGCTGGCGCAACCTGCACGCCACCGAAAGTCCCCGCATCCACGTACGACTCGGGGTCGAAGGCCACCGCAACGGCGCCAGCGTCGAATGCAACTGGGAGTCCGGAGCGGGCCTCGACGACCGTACGTCGTTCCTGCAGATCTCTGGCGACCGCCGGCAGTCTGTTGCCGATCTCGGCTGGGATCAGCCGTTGGAGCTGTACCGCCCGTTCCTGTCCTACAGCGAACTTGGTGGCCTGCTCAGTGGCCGACCCAGCGACATGCACGACTCGCTGCACCGCATCCTCGGTCTCGGCCGGCTCGTCGAGATCGAGAACATGCTCAAGACCGCCCGCCGGGAGATGGACGACCGGCGCAAGCTGGCCGCCGCTCAGTTGCCGGAGCTGCGGTCCACGCTCGCGTCCCACCCCGACCTGCGCGCCCGCCGCGCCGAGCAGGCGCTCAGCGGCAAGGCCGCCGACCTGGACGCGCTTGCGGCGTTGGCCACCGTCGAGGAGCCCAGCACCGACACGACCAGCGTGCCGCTGCGCCAGCTTGACGTGCTCGACCTGCCCGAACGGGACGGCCTGGTACGCGAGGTCGAGCGGCTCCGGGGCGCGCTGCAGCAGATCGACGACCTGGCCGGCACACCGGTGGAGCAGGCGCGGGCGCTCGCCAAGCTGCTCGGCGACGCCCTGCGTCACTACCACAGGCACCCGGGCCAGCCCTGTCCAGTGTGTGGGGGTCGCACCCTGGACGAGGCGTGGGCCGAGCAGGCGCAGGCGCAGCTGCACCAACTCACCGAGCGCGCCGAGCGGCTCGACGAAGCCCATGAGGTCGAGCGGGAATCGCGTCGCGTGCTGCGGAGCTGGCTACCCAAACTGCCGCCCGTACTCGCCCTCGACCTCGGTGCTGAAGGGGTGGAGTCCGGCGACGCCCGGGTCGCGTGGCAGCACTGGGACGAACTGATCGGGTCGGCCGACCCGCACAAGATCGCCGAGGGCGTGCTCGTCACGTTCGACGCGCTTGCCGCCGCCCTGCAGCCGGTCAAGGCCGCGGCGCGACAGGCGCTCGAACGCCGGCAGGCTGCGTGGCAGCCGGTCGCCGACCAGATCCGCGCCTGGATCGACACCGGGCAGGCCAGCCGGCACGCCGCGCAGGTGTTCGCGGCGCTGAAGGCGGCGGTCACCTGGCTGCAGAAAATCGGTGGGAAGATTCGCAACGACAAGCTCGCACCGGTAGCCGCGGAGGCGACCGAGATCTGGAACACCTTGCGGCAGGAGAGCAACGTCGACCTCGGCCCGATCCAGCTCGCCGGCACCGGCACGAGCCGCCGGGTGGACCTGAAGGTCAACGTCGACGGCGTACCAGGGGCGGCGCTGGGGATGATGAGCCAGGGCGAACTGCACTCGCTCGCCCTCGCGCTCTTCCTTCCCCGCGCCACGATGCCCGAAAGCCCGTTCCGCTTCCTCGTCATCGACGACCCGGTGCAGTCCATGGATCCGACCAAGGTCTACGGCCTAGCCAAGGTCCTGGACCAGGTGGCGAAGCACCGGCAGGTCATCGTCTTCACCCACGACGACCGCCTCCCGGCCGCGGTGCGGCACCTGCAACTCGACGCCCGGATCCGGTTCGTCAGCCGACTGGCCCAGTCCCAGGTCACCGTCACCGGCGACGCACACGGCGACCCCGCCCGGCGCTACCTCGACGACGCGATGGCCATCGCCCGCGACGACGACCTGGCCGACGAGGTCCGCCGCCCGGTCGTCTGCAACCTCATCCGCGACGCCCTTGAGTACACGTGCCACGAGCGGATCCGTACCCGCGACTTCCGGGCCGGACGGCCGATCGCGGAGACCGAGGCGGCGATCAGCGAGGCGCAGGGGCTGCGGGCGACCCTCGCGCTGGCCCTCCTGTCGGACCACCGGCGGGCCGGCGAACTCAAGGAGCCGCTGGAACGGCTGCACCGCGCGGCCCGGCGGGTGGTGGCCTTCGCCAACCGCGGCGCGCACGGCGACAGCTCGGGCGACCTTGGAGGGCTGGTGACGGACGCGCGGGCGGTGGTGGGGAGGCTGAGCCAGTCGTGAGTCCACAGAAGTACCTCGACGCCGCCGGTGAGCTGCTGATCCAACCACCGTCGAGCATGCGTCGCTGCTGGCAACGCGGATCCGCCTGCCTGACCCGCCTCGCCCTCGAACAGGGGCTGCGGGACTACTGGAACCGGGTCGCCTCGTCCGTCGCCGACCGCCCGATGCGCCACCAGCTGCTCGTCCTGCCCACCTTCGCCGGCACCGAGGCGGCATCGATGGCGTGCACGGCCTGGCACGGCCTGGCACGGCCTGTCCCGGGCGATGCACCACCACACGTACGAACTCGCGCCCACCGTTGCGGAAACTCCACGGCTGGCACCAGGACGTCACCGCGCTGCTACCCCAACTCGAGCAGGCCGACCCAACCCCGCCATTCCCCCGAGTGGGGCGGCGGTCAACCTGACCCGCCCACCGTCGTGGCCGACCGGGCCCACTCTGCTGACCGATCGGGCGGGGTGGATGCCATGGTGTTCGGTTTGTCTTGAGTCCACCGCAGCTCGCTTGCATAGTCGCCAGACGGCACCGACCCAGTTCACATGAGGGAGACCGTGTCACACGCATCCGAGATACTTCGGCTTCGGGAATCCGAGTGGGCGCCGTCCCTGCGCGCGGTGTCGCTCGTCGCCGAGATCGACGCGCCGGAGGACCACGCCAAACAGGTCATCCGCGCCCTGGGACGGGTCTACTGGTACAGCGCACTCCACGACCGGCACCGGTTGCTCACCCGCCAATACCCGGCGTGCCTGGTCGTCGGCCTGGCCGGGATCGGTGCCGTCGGGTACGAGCACGGCGACTACTGGACCGCCGTCCACAATGAGCTGCCGGGCCAGATTGACCAGACGCTGTGGGGGAGGGCCTTCCGCGCCAACCTCGACCACTTCCGGCTGGCCCGGTTCCATGGTCTGCCGCAGGTCAACGTCGGTGAGATCCTCATGCACGCCGGGGTCCCCGCATACTGCCTCGGCGACCTGCTGAATCTCCTCCTGCAGCGCCAGTCCCGCGACCCCGGACTCACCGGTGAGAGCTTCCTCGCCTGGGCGCTCGCGTCCGGCCGCGAGTCGCGCCTGAGCGGGACCGACAAGCCGGTGCAGCGGTTCCTTCAGCGCGGCGAAGACTACGCCGAAGACCTCATCGACCGCTGCCTCGACCTTCTGGAGCGGCTGCGGCAGCCGGGGATCACCGCGGACGGACTCGGACTGTCCCCACACCTGATCGCCAAGGCCCAGGCGCTCGCAGAGGCGGGCCAGCTCGACTGGACGGGCAGCTCAGACCGCATCGACTCGGCCACGCAGCCAGCGCAGCAGCGTCCCCACCTGGAGTTGGAGCCGTTCGGTCGGGGCCTGCTGGTGTGGCTGCCGCCGGTCCACGACGCACTGGACGGTCGTGTCATGTGGCGGTTGCGCTTTGACGGCGAGGTCGAGTCGGTCGTCAGCCAGTCGCGCTGGCCGGGCACGACCGAGACGGCACCCGCAACAGCGGTAGCCATCACGCGCCCCGCCCGGCAGGTGGCGGTCGAACTGGCCGGCTACGACCAGGAGTACGAACTGGACGTGGTCGACCCGCGCGACCCCCTCCTGGTCTTCACC
Source organism: Micromonospora sp. NPDC006766 (assembly GCF_040636055.1). NCBI lineage: Bacteria > Bacillati > Actinomycetota > Actinomycetes > Micromonosporales > Micromonosporaceae > Micromonospora > Micromonospora sp. NPDC006766. The sequence continues at coordinate 15,993 of NZ_JBEYIX010000042.1, forward strand.
GCGGACGGTCGACGGGTGCCGGCAACCTCCGGTCTGCCGCCCGAGCCGGTCTGGTTGCTGTATCCGCAGGAAAGCGACGGCGGTGGGCCGCTCGAACTGCGGGTCGACGGCGACTTGCTCGACACGTACGACGTGCCGGCCCCGTACGGCTGGCTCGGCTGGACGCTGCGCCGCGCTGACCTTCGCCAGGTGTCCCAGCTGCGACTGGGGGATGGGACACCCCGCCGGGTCAAGGGTGCCCGCCGCGCCCAACTGCAGCTCGCCCAGCCGTTGCCCGGGGTGAGCAGCCTCGACGGCGCGCCGGTCGTCGCTACGGCCCCGCGGCTGGCCCTGCCGACCGATCCCGGCGTGACCACCGAATGGTCGATCCGGATCCGCCGGCCCGGCACCGGCCAGCTCCTGCACACCGAAAGCCTCTCCGTGGGCGACGACACGACGGTCGACCCGTGGCGGCATCTGGTCCGTCCCCTGGTCGGCACGTACGAGATCACCGTCCGAGGTCCGCTCGGCCGCGGCCTGTCCCGCACGCTGGAGATCGCCGAAGGCCTGTCGGCCATCTCCCACCCCTCCTGGCGGGCGATCACGGCGGACGGGCTGGAACCGGCCACGGTAGGGGCCCGCGCCACCCTGCCCGGCTTGTCGGTCACGTCCGCCACTATCCACCTGGGTGCCGCCGAGACCACCGCCGAACTTCAGCTCGACAGCACCGGTGGCGGGACCACCGTACGAGTCACGCCCGCACACATGGCGGTCCAGCGCCTCGGCGGCGGCAGCCGCGCCGAATGGTCCCTGCAGCCTCTGCGACTGGACACCGAGACGATCGGCGAGGGTGAACTCCTGGTCCGGCTGCCGCGGGCGGCGGACGCACGGCTGATCGTCCGGTCCGGGGGCCGCGAGCGGCAAACCGTTCCGTCCGGGGCGACCTATGGGCAGCCGATGGCCCGGTTCCGGCTCGCCGACATCGCCGACACGGTCGGCGCCCACGGCCTCGCTCAGCTGGACGTCCGCTTGGACGGGCAGGACTTCCCGGTGGCGCGCTGCACGCCTCGACGCCTCGCCAGCGCGGTACGCGTCGAGGACGACCGGTTGGTGCTGGTCGACGGCGTGCGGGCCGGAGGACTGACGGCTGGGCTGTACCAGGTGTACGCGCCGTGGCAGCCGCCGCACATCACGCACCTCACCGCGGATCTGGTCAGCGACCCGCTCCCGACGCACGTCACGACCGCCGGCCCACTGGTCGCGCTGCTACGCATCGAGGATCCGTGGCTGCCGGCGGACTGGCCGGACTGGCCCGGACGCGACAACGCCTACGACATCACCGACCTCACATGGGAAGCGACCGGGCAGGACCCGGCGGGCGAGGCGCTCTCGGCGTACCTGGCCGGAACAGGCGACCTGCCAGACCGGCCAGACATCGCGCCGCTGCTGTTCCACCTCTACCCGCGCGCGGACGACATCCGCGCCCGAGGCGTCACCGCCGACGTCCGCGGCACCGCCGTGCTCCTTCGCCGGCATCCCGCCGCGGCGCTGGCCGCGCTCACCAAACACCAAGCCTCAGCCGACCAGGTAGTCGCGCCCCTGGTGCACTCCGGCCTGATCACCCTGCCACCCGAGAACTACGTCAGCGAAGCCGCCGAGGCACGGCTGTGGACCGCGAGCCCCCTCGCCGGCATGCTCGCCTCGGCACACCGACTCCCTGACATCGCCTCCCATGCCGATCTGCGCGAACAGATCGCCGCAGTGTGCGGGGAGGTGGCAGACCAGCTGCTCGCCGGCGGCCCCGACCCGTATGAGACGGTCGGCAGATTCGACCAGTCGGCCGAGAGGTTCGCGCTGCTTCCCCCCGAGGAACGCGACCGGGTATGGCGGGCGATGCGGATCGTCCCCGGCGGCCTGCTCGACGCGGACGAACGGCTGGCGGCGGCCCGCCACCTCTTCGAAGTACGGGTGCGGCCCGGCCTGGGACGGGTCTCCAGCCATGCCGAAGGGCTGCTGCTGACCCTAAAAAAGCCGTTGGCAGAGTTCGGTGGACCGAGGGTCGTCGCCGCGGTGCAGGCCCGCCAGCCGACCCGCGGGTGGCTCGCCCTCCCCGCACTGTCGCTGGCGTTCGCCCTCGTGGCGCGGCTCGCCGCCCGAGGGCACACCGCCCTGGAGCCGCAGCTGCCACGAATCCTGGCCCACCACGCGACGCTCGCCCGCAGCGCGCCCCGCCTCGTCACCATCGACCTCCTCCTCGCGGAGTTCCTCCTGACCGGAGCCGGAGCAGCCGAATGATCCTCGACCCCCTCACCACCAGCGACGCGATCGTCTCCACCTACCGGCGCTATCTGCGTACCCTGGTGGAGCCCAAGGATCCCCGGCTCGCGACCGCGCTCGACGCCGCGATCGGCGAGGCAATCAACCAGGAGATCACCAAGGGACCGCTGCTCGAGGCGACCCCGCCCTACGTCACCGGTTCCACACCCCGCCAGCTCATCGACGCGGGCGCGCTGGAACCCGGCATCGCGACCCTCGGCGACGGCCTGGCCGTGGACCGCCCGCTCTACCGACACCAGGAGAGGGCGATCCGGAAGGCGGCCGCGGGCCGCAACATCGTCGTCGCCACCGGGACCGGATCCGGCAAGACCGAAAGTTTCCTCATCCCCATCCTGAGTCGGCTGATGGCCGAACGTGCGGCGGGCACCCTCGGGCCGGGCGTCCGGGCGCTGCTGCTGTATCCGATGAACGCGCTGGCCAACGATCAGATGAAGCGGCTGCGGAGCCTGCTGGCCGAGGCGCCGGACATTACCTTCGGTCGGTACACGGGAGAGACCCGCCGCAGCCGCCGGGAGGCCGTGGAGGTCTTCGAGCAGCAGAACCCCGGCGAGCGCCTGCTCACCAACGAGCTGCTCAGCCGGGAGGAGATGCAGCAGCGGCCGCCGCACTTCCTGCTGACCAACTACGCCATGCTCGAATACCTGCTGCTGCGCCCCTTGGACATGGACCTGTTCGAGGGTGACCACGCCGGGCACTGGCAGTTCATCGTCGTCGACGAGGCGCACGTCTACGACGGGGCACGCGGGGCGGAGCTGGCAATGCTGCTGCGCCGACTCGCCGACCGGGTGGAGTCGGGCCGGCCGGTGCAGTGCATCGCGACCAGCGCGACCGTCGGCGGCGACATGAAGGCCGTGGTCGACTTCGCCGCCTCCCTCTTCCCCGTCCCGTTCGAGTACGACCCCACGGATGAGGCGAGGCAGGACGTCGTCACCGCCGACCGGGTCGAGCTGCCACCCGGGCCCGAGTGGGGCCCCCTGCCCGCATCGGCGTATGAGGAGCTGCTCAACGCGCCGGATCCCGCCGGCGCCGTCGTCGCCCTTGCCCCCAAGCACGGGTACGCCGGGGACGATCCCGCCCAGGCGCTGGCCTACGAGCAACGCATCCGCCGGCTCAAGGCGATGCTCGCCCACGGGCCGATACCGCTGCACGAGGTCGCCCAGGCCCTGCTCCCCGGTCACGGTCCGTCCGCGTCCGCGGCGATGGTCGCCCTGGCCAACAGCGTGCACGACAAGACCGGCACCCCGGTGCTCTCCGCCCGCTACCACCTGTTCGCCCGCGCGACGGAAGGCGCCTTCGCCTGCCTCGGATCCAACGGGCCGCACGTCAGCCTGACCAGGCACGAGCGGTGCGGACGGTGCGGCGACGCGGCCTTCGAGTTCGGCACCTGCCGCCGCTGCGGCACCGTCTACCTGATGGGCACGGTGGAGCAGATCGGCACCCTCAGGGTATTCCGGTCCCGCCGCTCCCGTGACGAGCAGCAGGTGTGGATGGCGCTGGTCGACGGTGTGGCGACCGACGAGGACGAGGAAATCTTCAGCGCTGCCGCTAATGCGGCCGGCGAGATGGGGGCGATGTGCACCCGCTGCGGGGTGTTCCAGGCCGGTGCGACAACCAGCTGCCCGCGCTGCCCGAACAGCGCCATGCGCGCCGTACGCTTCCTGCGACAGCGCACCGACGAGCTCACGGCATGCCTGGCGTGCGGCGGACGCGGAGACGGCCTGATCCGACTGTTCGCCAGCGGCAACGAAGCCTCCGCCTCGGTCCTGGCGACAGCCCTCTACCAGAAGCTGCCCGTGGCGCCCGACCCCGTTCAGCAGGGCCTACGAGGCGGCGGACGCAAACTGCTGCTGTTCAGCGACAGCCGGCAGTCGGCGGCGTACTTCGCGCCGTACCTTGAAGACTCCTACGAACGGATGCAACACCGGCGGCTGCTTCACGAGGGCGCCGTCACCGCCACGGCAAGCGGTGACGAAGTACGCCTTGAGGACGTCGTCTACCACACCTCCCGCGCCGCCGACCGATACGGCATCTTCGAACGCCGACAGAGCCGACAGGCACGGGAGCGGCAGGTCGCCCTCTGGGCACAGGTGGAAGCCGTCGGCGTCGACGAACGCAACTCCCTGGAAGGCAGGGGACTGATCGCCTGGGACATGTCCCGCGACCCCGCCTGGCGGCCACCCCAGCCACTGCTCGCCCTCGGCCTCACCGACGAGGAAGCCTGGGCGCTGCTCGCCGAACTGATCCGCTCGATCCGACTCCAGGGCGCCGTCGCTGCCCTCGACGGCGTGGACCCGCGCGACGAGGCGTTCCAACCGCGGCTCGGCCCGATCTACGTACGCGGCACCGGCTCCGACAAGCGCCGCAAGGTGCTCAGCTGGCTACCGACCAAGGGCACCAACCGGCGGGCCGACTTCGTGGCCAGAGTGCTCACCCGGCTCAACCGGCAGGCGAATCCGATTCAACTGCTGGAGGGCGTGTGGCGCCTGCTGACCAAGGGGCCGCAGGCCGAGTGGCTGATCGCCGGCACCGAGCCCGGCATCGGGCAGGTCTACCAACTTGACCCCGCCCTGATCACCTGCACGCCCACGGCCGGCGGCCTGGCCCTGTGGCAGTGCACCCGATGCCGCAAGCTCACCCCGTTCAACGTGCGCGCCACCTGCCCCACTATGGCCTGCACCGGTGACCTCGAACCCTGGACGCCCCCCACGGACGACACTGACCCGGACCACTACCGCAACGTCTACCGGGACATGAACCCGGTGCCGCTGCGCGTACTCGAACACACCGCCCAGTGGACGAGCGAGCGCGCCGCCGAGATCCAGCAGCAGTTCGTCCGCGGCGAAGTCAACGCCCTCTCCTGCTCCACGACGTTCGAACTCGGCGTCGACGTCGGTGAGCTGCAGGCCGTCATGCTGCGCAACATGCCACCGACCACCGCCAACTACGTCCAACGGGCCGGTCGGGCCGGCCGCCGAACCGATTCGGCCGCGCTCGTGCTCACCTACGCGCAGCGCCGTTCGCATGACCTCTCCCGTTTCGCCGAGCCCGACCGGATGATCGCCGGGGAGGTCCGGGCACCGTACGTGCCCCTGAACAATGTGCGGATCGACCGACGGCACGCCCACTCCGTCGCGCTCGCGGCGTTCTTCCGGCACCAGTTCCGTGCCCATGGCACCATCTGGCGTACGGCGGGGGAGTTCCTCCTGCCAGGAGACGACGGGATCGCCCCGGTCACGTTGGTCCGCGACTTCCTCACCCCTGTTCCTGCGCAGGTCACCGCCTCACTGCGGCAGGTGCTGCCGCCCGACGTGCGAGACAGCGTCGGCGTCGACTCCGAAGAATGGGTCGAGCACCTGCTCTACCTGCTGGAATCGGTCCGGGCCGAACTACAGCAGGACGTCGACACGTACGAGCAAAAGCGGCAGGAGGCATTCGCCGCGCGCCAGGACGACAAGGCCGCGCGGTATGGCCGCGTCATGAACACGATCACTCGCCGTGAACTGCTCGGGCTGCTCGCCAACCGCAACGTCCTGCCGAAGTACGGCTTCCCCGTCGACACCGTCGAACTGCGACTGGCCTTCGCGGACGCCCGACATGCCAAGCAGCTCGAGCTGTCCAGAGACCTGTCGTCCGCCATCTACGAGTACGCGCCCGGTGCGGAGGTCGTCGCCGGGGGACTGGTCTGGCAGTCGGCCGGCCTGTACCGGCTGCCCGGGCGAGACCTGGAGCGACGCTACTACGCGGTGTGCGACGGATGTGGCCACTACCGCGACTCGATCGACCGCCTCGACCAGGAATGCCCAGCCTGCGGCGCCGCCCTGATTGGCGCGCCCCGCCAGTACGCCATCCCGGTCTTCGGATTCGTTGCGGCACGGGGCGCCGGCAGGCGACCCACCAGCGCACCCCGTCGTGCGTGGCACGGCGCGACCCATGTCGTCTCACCCGGCGCCGAGCTCTACGCGGACAAGCTGGACCTCGCCGGTGGAGCGGTGACCATCCGGGCCGGCGCCCGGGGTGAGCTGGTCGCGATCAGCGACGGCGCGATGGGACGTGGCTTCTTCGTCTGCGCGACCTGTGGCTTCGCCTGCCGGGCCATCGACGGCCGCGCCGATCACCAAAGCCCACTCAGCGGCCGCGAGTGCCGTGGCCGCATGGAGAACCTGTCGCTGGCACACAAATACCAGACGGACGTCCTCGAACTGAGCTTCGACGGTGCAATCGTGGCCGGTGTCGACGAGAGCGCCTGGCGATCGATCGCCTACGCCCTGGTGGAGGGAGCGGCAATCGCGCTCGAGATCTCCCGCGACGACATCGACGCGACGGTCTACCGGACCGAAGCGGGCCGTAGCGTGATCATGCTGTACGACACCGTGCCCGGCGGCGCCGGCCACGTCCAGCGCATCGCGGAGCGGCTGCGAGACGTACTGGACCAGGCCCTGCGGCGGGTCCGCGACTGCGAATGCGGCCCGGAAACCAGTTGCTACCGGTGCCTACGGGTGTTCCGCAACGAGCGCTACCACGAGCAGCTACGCCGCGGCGCAGCGGCGGACGTGCTAGGCCGCCTACTCGGCAAACGCGACCAGGCGTCCGTCGGCGCCCTACGGGTGTCGCTCACCGATGTCGGACCCGCTCTCACCGCGACCCGCCGCTTCCTGGTGACGGAGGCACCCGGCGAGGTCTTCGAGCCGGTCACCTCTGGGCAACTCGACCTCTACGAAGGCCGAGTCGTCCTCGCCACCCGCGACGGCGAAGCCGCAGTAGGACGGCTCTGGCTCCGACGCGACGCCTACGGCGTGATCGGGGCGGGCCTGCAACCGACAGCCGGACCGCCGCTGGACAACGGCGCGGACGGGCTCACCCTGATCGGTGTTGCGGTGCTCTGATTCCGGCGGCTGTGCCCGTGCACGACCGCGTGGCTTTCCTCTGTCCATGGACGAAACCGCCACCCAGCTCGATCAACGCCCGGGCGCGAGCAATGCTCAAGACCTGTGAATCGGCCGGAAGGGGCGTACCTTCCCGGTGGTCGATTCGTGTAGGTCTCGAGTAAGGCCCGTTGGCGCGTCGGTCGGGAAGGCACACCCGTGCTGACTGTAGTCGCGGAGGACGGACAGCGACGCGAGGGCGTTTCGCTGCTGGATGACGTTGTTCGTGAGGGGGTGCGGCGGATGTTGGCTGCGGCGTTGGAGGCCGAGGTCGATGCCGACCTGGCCGAGCTGGCGTCCGAGCGTGACGAGCGGGCCGCAGGTTGGTGGTACGCAACGGCCACGCCCAGCCACGGCAAGTGATGACCAGTGCTGGGGTGATCGAGGTGGTCGCGCCGCGGGTCGACGACAAGCGCATCGACCCGGTCACCGGACAGCGTCGACGGTCCCGTTCAGCGATCCTGCCGCCGTGGTGTCGCAATTCGCCGAAGCTGGCCGAGGTACTGCCGCTGCTGTACCTGCACGGCCTGTCGTCCGGGGACTTCGTGCCGGCGTTAGAGCAACTCCTCGGCTCGGCGGCCGGCCTGTCCCCGGCGGCGATCACCCGGTTGACCGCCCAGTGGACCGACGACTACCACACCTGGCGCAAGCGGAACCTGCCGCAGGTCGACTACATCTACGTCTGGGCCGATGGTATTCACGTCAAAAACGGTGCGTCTCGAGGAGGACACGCTGTGCCTGCTCGCTATTGTCGACGTCCGCGCCGACGGCACCAAGGAACTGGTCGCCCTGGCCAACGGCTACCGCGAACCGACCGGCTGCTGGGCCGATCTGCTGCGTGACTGCGCCCGCCGGGGCATACGCGCCCCGGTCCTGGCCGTCGGTGACGGTGCGCTGGGGTTCTGGGCCGCGCTGCGGGAGGTATTCCCCGAAACTCGTGAGCAGCGCGACTGGGTGCACAAGACCGCCAACGTCCTCGCCGCGCTACCGAAGTCCGCGCATCCGGGCGCGAAGGCCGCCCTGGCCGAGATCTGGGGTGCCGAAGACAAGAGTCACGCCCAACTCGCCGCGAGACGGTTCGCTGACCTGTACGGCGCCAAGTTCGCCAAGGCCACCGCGAAAGTCACCGACGACCTCGACGTGCTGCTGATCTTCTACGACTACCCGGCCGAGCACTGGGTGCACCTGCGCACCTCCAACCCGATCGAGTCGACCTTCGCCACCGTCCGACACCGCACCCGCGTCACCAAAGGCCCCGGCAGCCGCGCCTTCGGCCTCGCCACGGCGTTCAAACTCATCGAAGCCGCCCTGGACCGCTGGCGGGCGGTCAACGCACCCCACCTCGTCGCCCTGGTCCGCGCCGGCGCCACGTTCGTCAACGGCCGCCTCGTCGAGCAGGTCGCAGCATGACCACGGGCGACAGCCGGCCGCAGTGGCCCACCGACAAGGTGAACGCACTACGCCTCGGCCAGCGCCTGGTGATCGAGGTAACCGCCTCCGGCCCAGGCCGGCGAGCGTTCATCGACATCCGGCCCATCGCGGCCGCCGCTGACTCCGACGCTCGACAGCAGGGCTGGACCCGATCCGACCGTGATCGCACCTTCAAGCTGGAGCACTGGGACTACGACGCCGACCAGATCGCCGGCTTCGACTACGACGTTGGCGCGGTCCTCGTGCAAGCCACCACCGTCACCGGCGAGGCCCAACTCACCGCTGCTCTCGAAGCATGGAACCTGCAGCCCGAACAGTTCCTCCACCCCTGGCAGACCGACGACCCGAAGTAACAGCCGACCTCACTCGCGAATCCACCGATCCACAGGTCTTGACGATTTCTCCGAGCCACCGTGATCATTGCTCCAACTGCATCAGCAACTCCAGCAGCGTGTCGTTGACAGCGATCAGGGCAGCGACATCACGGTCACCAGCTGCTTGCTTCGCCAACACACTCAGTCGCTGCCGCGCGATGACGGCATCCTGCTGGTCGCAGAGCTCCGTAACAGCGGCGCGCGCTGATGCCGCCCACGGATCGACCATCTCCTCAGCGATCTGCAGCGCCTTCAGACGCCAGCCGCGACTGCGGTCGGCTTGCTGCCGAGCTCGCTGTGCGCCGCGGTACTCCTGCCAGAACCCGAAGGCTGTTTCGCCGATTACGAGTGCGGGCCCGAGCGCACGAGCTACCTTCGCCGTGCCCTCGGCTGCTTTGACCGCTCCCCACGGGGGGAACTTGCCACCGATGCCGTGCCAGATCTGCTTGACGGCTGTGTTGCCGACGCCGCCAGGCCGGGCGCCGGCACCGCCGAAGTTACGGGCGATCGACTGCAGACCGAGCAGGATCTGTTGTCGGATGACCGGCCATGCGGGAACGGCGGAAGGTTGCTCGAGGACAGCGAGCTCTTCGCTTCTGGGCTTCGGCACATACCGTTCCAGAGCGCTACCCACGTTCTCGCTCGTCCGCTCCGCGTCGGCGTCCAGGACACTGTCGAACTGTTTCTGCGCCTCGGCGGCGACAGCGCTCAACTGGTCCTCGTCGATGTCGGGGCCCAGTTCCACGAGCTTCGACGCCACGAGCACCTTCGCCTCCTCCGCGGCGCGGCTGACAGATTCGTTCATCTGTTGCCGCTGTTCAGCGATGGCGCCAGCGACCTCGTCGAGTTGGCTGAGGAGCGGGTCGCCGCCGGCTGTGACGGACGTCCTGTCGATCGCGTCACGGCCGTAGGCGGCGAGCTCTCGCAGTGGTGTTGCAAGCCGCAGGTGTGCTCCACGCGCGCGAACTATCTCGTCAAGAAAGTCGGCCAGTTTGCGTATGCCTGACATCCGCCGCCGCTGCTCTGGCTGCGGGAAGTCCTCTGCCTGCAGCCAACTACGTGCGTCCGTACGCACCACCGGTATCAGGTCGAAGACCTCACCGAGTACATCTCGTAGGTGATTCTCAACCTGTGCCGGGTCTGACCCTTCTGCGGCGCTCTTATTGACGACCAGGAGCAGTTGACTGAGAGTCCGTAGCCGCTGCCGCAGGAGTGCGAAGTAGTCCGCGGCGACGTCATCGAAGCCTTCTGCTGTGGCGACGAAAACCACTGCGTCGGCGCCGCGCAGCGCCTCCTCGGTGATCCGGTCGTGCGCTTCGTGTTCCCCAGTCCTTACTCCCGGTGTGTCGACGATGAGATGGCCTTGCCACGGGTATGTCGTCGCTCGCGTCGTCGCGATGTCCGCGCCGGTCTCGATGTCGAGACCGGTGAGGCACTTGATGAGCGACGACTTGCCCGCTGAGTACTGACCGACGAACACGACCGTGACCGCGTCCGCCGCATCGGCGGTCGGCACATCAGTGGCGAGCGCACGGAGCTCGTCGTGCGCCGCGTTGGTGAGGACTGTGACAAGTCGGTCGCGGGCGTCGTGTGTCGCGCTGACGATGCGGGCAAGCGCGAGCAGGTCGGCGCCTGCCTGGCTGATTTGGCGATCAGTCATGTGTCCGTCCGTGATTCAGCTTCACTTGAAAGTTCCCTGACCAGGCGCGTGAGCTGAGCGGACCACATCGCGTACGTCTCAATGCGCAGAGCCATCTCGTTGAGGACTGTATCAATGCTCCGGCTGATTGGCTCCCAGCTTGCGCGCGCAGCGTCTTCGGCGCAGGTACGGGCCTGCGCCAGGGCGGTCATGTACGCGGCCTGGGCCGCGTTTACGGAGGCTTCCCGTTTGGCCAGCTCACGCTCGACCGTTGGCGCAAGGTCTTTCCGGATGTTGTCGACGGTTCGTTCGTCCACAAGGCCAATCAGCAATGGGGTGACCCGTCGGTCGGTAAGCGCGATGGCGGCCACCGCGGCGGCTCCCTTCACCCCGCGAGCTACCCAGTTGGCAGCGCGCGCGTTGAGTGGGTCGCCCTCGAGTGGCGCTTCTGGCAGTTGCGGCGCCTCGACCTGCATCTGCAAGGTCGGCAGGTCGAGACCGTGGCCGTCGACGAGCTGCTGCAGGCACTTCTCGGCGGCACCCTCTGCGGCCTGCGCGAGACTCGCGTGTGCCTGCTTGCTCGCTGCGACCGCCTCGGACCGCATGTGCTCCTGCGCCTTCCCCCGGTGCGGCTCCTCCGCCGCGTAGCGCGCAGCTGCCACGACCCGCGTGGTGGTCGATGCGAACGCGTTCGCAGCTGCGTGCCTGACCCCATCCCCGTATTCGTCCGTAGCTGCCTCGGTGTCATTGCGCAGGGCTTTTCTGTCGGCGACGAGTTCCCTCTTGTGGGCCCGAAGCGTCGCTGCGACGACACGCGTTGCCGCCGCTGCATCAGCAGCGCGTGCGCGGAGCACCGCAGCAGCGGTTGCGGGGCGACGTGCGTGTGCTTCCGCCGCGGCAACCGCCAGCGCCGCCTCTGCAGCCGGCACACCAGACTGGCTCAAGAGCCGCTGGTCCTCGCCCTCGAGACCGCGCTGCGCAAGCCACAAGTTGACGTGCGCGATCGTCGGGTCGCTGACATCAACTTGCGCCAGCACATGGCGAATCCGTGCTTCTTGACCACTAATGTCGGAGAAGATCACTGCGGGCGACAGATCGCCGACGAGCTCCTCGGCTGTGAACGTCTGCTTGTGATTGACAAGGACGAAGACTGGGATGCCGGGAGCGATCGCTTGCAGCACGGGGGCTACTGTCGCCGGCTGCTGGCTGTCGGACCCCGCCACCCACACAACGAGGTCAGCATCTTTCGCGGCCGTCAAGGCGGACGTATCGTCGACGGCTCCCTGGTAGGCGCCGACGCCGGGCGTATCGACAACGTCAATGTCCCGCCACCGATATGTGACGGGGATGCGCGTCGTGCGTTGCCCGCCCTTTCCGATGCCGTCGGCGCCCTCGCCCGTCAGCACGAAACGAAGCGTCGACTTCCCCGCCTTCGTACGACCGATGCACACCACCCGCGCAGCATCGCCGCGCACCCGGACCAGCTCGGCCAATAGGCCTTCGATGATCTCCCGTGCCTGCGCGATCTGCAGCTTCAGCGAGGCATCACGAACCGTGTCATCCTCTGGTCCGGTGGCGGCCTCGACCTCTTCGAGCATCGCCAAGAGTCGGCCGGCGACGTCGACGGCCTTCGCGTTCCCGCCCTGCGCTTCCGCAGGCACTCTTGCCTCCTCTGTGCGGCCAACGCTGCCCGTGCCGAAAACCCCATCTGCACAGGTCAGGCGGCCTTTCGGTCGCCGGTGCCGTGGTTCTAACGGCGGCATTATTGCGCACCAGCGGGCCTCGGGGCGTCCCGTCCATCGAGCTCGGCTGGTTTCTCTGGCAGGCGGGCGGCCGCGTAGTCCGTCCATGACGGTCGGTCGAGGGTGGACCACCCTTGGACGGCGGTGTTGCCCAGGCCGAGGTTGTCGCAGAGGACGGCCCGGGGCATCTCGCCGGCCAGATGGAGCAGGGGCGGCAGTGCGGTAGCTGCTGGACTGGAGGCCGAGGCGTTGGAGCCGGTGAGTGATGGTGCCGGGCAGGACCGGCCGGTCAAGATGCGCGCTGGGAAACAGCCAGGGCCAGGGTCGGCGATCCGTTTGGCGACCCGGGCGGGGCGGGCGGTCAGCAGCGTGGCGACGTGGCGGGCGAAGGGCTGAACAGCCGCGACCGCACCTGATATGACCGCAGCGTCGCCCGACCGAACCCCCGCCCGCGAAGCTCCGCCCAGACCTCCTCCGCATCCGCCCGGCGTCCACACCCACGGATAGTCGTTGGTGAACTGCGCAAGCGGGGGAGGCGACGCGGGCCGGTCGGCCTGTGAGGATCGGCGAGTCTGGCCTGATCTCGGTCCCCGAGGCACGTACCTTGGTGGTAGTGAACGACGAGTCCGACCATCGCTAGTGCCGGCGCAGAGACAACGCCTCGCCTCCCGCGCCGACTGCTAGCGGACCGTGGAAAATCCTTGCTGACGGACAGTTGAGTCCCGGCTCGCGGACACCGGAATTCCTGGTGGGCGGTCAGGTGATCTCCGTCTCGACCTCGTTTTGTGGATCTCTCCGGCCGGTTGGCTGGCGGGTTGCTGACCTTGCCGTCGAACCGGACCGGAGAAACCGTGACCAAGTCTGACAGGGAGATCATGGAGATCTTGGAGGCGTACGACCTGACCGGGTGTGCGCATTCGGCTGGGCAGTTGGCCGGGTGTGATCCGAAGACGGTCCGCCGGTATGTGGCGCGTCGTGATGCCGGCGGTGGGGATCCGTTCGCGCGGGCGGTGCGGCCGAAGCTGATTGATGCGTTCCTGCCGAAGGTGGAAGAGCTCGTGGAGCATTCCAGGGGCAAGGTTCGGGCGGACAAGGTGCATGAGCGTCTCGTCGTGTTGGGGTTCGCTGGCACGGAACGCACGACTCGGCGGGCGGTCGCGGCGGCGAAGGAGGCCTATCGGGCGGGCCGGCGGCGCACGTATCGGCCGTGGGTGCCGGAGCCGGGGTTGTGGTTGCAGTTCGACTGGGGCGACGGACCTCGTATCGACGGCCGCAAGACGAGCTTGTTCTGCGCGTGGCTGGCCTGGTCCCGGTTCCGGGTGGTGATCCCGACCTGGGACCAGACGTTGGGCACGTTGATCGCGTGTGTGGACGCGACGTTGCGGCGTGTCGGTGGTGCGCCGACGTATCTGCTGGGTGACAACGCCCGCACGGTCACGGTCGAGCATGTGGCCGGGGTCGCGGTGCGGCATCCGATGGTGGTCGCGGCGGGCCGGCACTACGGGGTCACGGTGCACACCTGCGAGCCGTTCGACCCGGAATCCAAGGGCGGGGTGGAGGCCACGGTGAAGGTCGCCAAGGCCGATCTGGTGCCCACCGAGGCGAACCTGCGCGGCGAGTACGCCTCGTTCGCCGACCTGACGCGGCGTGTGAGGCGTGGTGCGAGCACATCAACGCCCGTGCGCACCGCGAGACCGGCGTCGCGCCGGTCGAGCGTCTCGCGGTGGAGCGGGCCCGGCTGCACGTGCTGCCGGCCGACCCGCACACGGCGGCGCTGGGTGAGGAACGCCTGGTCAACGACGACCAGACGGTGCGGTTCGGGTCGGTGCGCTACTCCACCCCGCCCGGACACGTCGACACCAGGGTGTGGTGCCGGGTCGTGGGTGACGAACTGGCCATCGTCGCCATGGGCCCGGCTGGTGCGGTCGAGATCGCCCGACACGCCCTGTCCACGCCGGGTAACCCGCGCATCCGCGACGCGCACTACCCGCACCATCCCGGCGGCAACCACCCGCGTCCGCCCCGTCCCCGGGCACGGACGAAGGCCGAGGCGGACTTCCTGGCCATCGGTGACGGCGCTCACCAGTGGCTGATCGAGGCCGCCGCGACCGGCGCCAGCCGGGTGCGGGCGAAGATGGCCCGCGCGGTCGAGTTCGCCGCCATCCTCGGCCCGGCCCGCGTTGACCAGGCCCTCGGCCTGGCCGCTGCCGCCGGCCGGTTCGGCGAGTCCGACCTGGGATCGATCCTGGATCACCTCGACCGCCGTGGACCCGCCAGCGATGTGGTCCACGCCGACGAGACCTACTCCGCACAGCCCGGCACCAGCGGCTGGGAACGACTCGGCCGATGACCACCCCGATGCCTGGACCGCTGCTTGGCCTGCACCGTGACGACGTCGATGACCTGGCGCATCTGCTCGGCCGCATCGAGGACTGGCTGCGTCACGCCGACCCCGACACCCGCGCCGACCTCGCCGCGTTCCTGAACGGCCCCGGCAACGGCGCCCTCGCCGCCACCGGTCTCCTCCACGCCCTGGACCAGCACACCCTGCAGCTGCGCCAGCTGCTACACGAACAGGACAACACACCCCGATGACTCGACCAACGACCCGACGAACCACCACACCAGCCGCCGCACCCGCGCTGCCCGAGGAACTGGACCGGCTCCTGCGCCGGATGCGGCTGCCCTACCTCCGACAAGCCGCCCCCGACGTCATCGCCACCGCGAAAGCCCAACGCTGGGACCCCGCCGAAGTCCTGCGCGTCCTGATCAACGAGGAAGTCATCGGCCGTGACGCCGCCACCCGACGGACGCGCCGCAAAACCGCGAACTTCCCCACCGGCAAAACGTTCAACACCTGGCGGCCCGACCAGTCATCGATCCCCGCCCCAACCCAGCAGGCCCTGACCACCCTGGAATGGATCAACCGAGCGGAGAACCTCGCCATCGCCGGCCCGTCCGGAACCGGCAAAAGCCACTTCGTCGAAGCCCTCGCCCACACCGCGATCGAAGCCGACCTACGCGTCGCCTGGTTCACCCTCGAAACCCTCACCGCCACCATCGGCCGAGCCAAAGCCGACGGCTCCACCGCCCGCACCGTCGCCCGCATCTGCCGCAGCGACCTCATCGTCGTCGACGACATCGGCATGCTCCCCGCCGGACAAGACGCCGCCGAAGCCTTCTACCGCATCGTCGACGCCGCCTACGAACGCCGCTCCATCGCCGTGACCAGCAACATCCACCCATCCGGCTTCGACACGATCATGCCCAAAACCCTCGCCACCGCGACCGTCGACCGACTCCTGCACCACGCCCACCTGATCACCACCGACGGCGACTCACACCGTCTCCAACAGGCCCTCGCCGGCAAAGGAGTGAAAGCCTTGACCTAACCCACCCACGGAGATCACCTGACCACCAGCACGGAATTCTGCTGTCCGCCCACACGGAGCTTCAAACAGGACTTCGTCCTGACCGTTGACACCATGGCCCTGATCAGAGGATCCCGCGAGCCGGCCTGGCGGGTCGTGCCGGTGAACAAGGCGTGGGACACCGCCGTCACGACGATCGATCCGTGCCTTTGGGCTGCTTCTGGGGCATGGTGCATAGCGGGCCCGAGGTTCTACTCTCTGCCCATGGCTGATCCACACAACGTGGTTGATGGCGACGTCAGCGCCGAGCGGCCAAGCGAGGGCTGGACCCCTGATCTTCGGGTGTCGGAGGATCTGACGCCGCTGCCTTACGTTGATCGGGCGCTGCCGATCCTCGGTCTGTTCGCCGGGCTGGTGGGGCGCGGAACCCTTGCCCGGTATCGGGTCGCGTTGCTGCGTGAGCTTGCGGCCCAGCCGCGAGCACGCATGAAGATTCGGGAGATCCAGGAGAGTATCGATTGGCTTGAGCCCGCGTCGGTGACCCGGTTGGTGCAGGATCTGCGCGGCACAGGCCTGTTGCTGCTTGATGCTCGGACGGGCAGCTACCAACTCGGCGCTGAGGCGCGGGTCGTGGCCGCGGTGTGTGGGGCCGTGACGGCGCCGACGGTCGATTACACGCAGATCATCAAGGTGCTCGCCGCGACAATGAGGCTGGCCGACGCGATGAATGTGCCTTCTGAGGCGGCATACGCGACGTTGCTGTCGGCGATCGCAGTGCTGGAGTTCGATTACCAAACCCTGCAACGGTTGCTAGACGACTACTCCGAGGACGCCCTGCTCGAGGCGGCCACGATGGCTGAGCGCCACATCGAGGACATGAAAGATCTGCTCGACGAGCAGGCCGGCATGTTCGTCCGGTTTCAGGAGGATCCAAGGTTTCTGGACCATGACCAGCGCGCGTATAACGTGATCGCCACGCTGGGACAGCTTTCCTCCGAGGTGGTACGGCTGCTGTCCCACCGTGCCGACACTCGGATGCGCGGCACCCTGCGGGTCAGCAGGCAGGATGTGCGGCGGCTCATCGGGGAAAGCACGTTGGACGAACTAGCGGCCCTTGTCGACGAACGTGTGCGGCTGGCAGTGTTCTTGCCTGCCGTCGACACAGTGGCTGCGTTCACGGCACTTGATGACTATCTCGGCCGAGCTCGCCGGCCGCCGACGCCACCGCCCGCGCCGCGGCGCTTGCCTGTGGAATCACCCGGTCACGCAGGCGCTGATCCGGTCCGTATCGCCGCCGACGCGTTAGTTGATCTGGCCACACAGGGTGAGGCAATGCTTGCCGATTGGGTTGTGCAAGACTCATGGCCGGGCGCGCTTTTACGGATGACCAGCGCGGTGGAGGCGTGGTCACGGCATGGGCCTT
Organism: Micromonospora sp. NPDC006766; assembly: GCF_040636055.1. Taxonomy (NCBI): domain Bacteria; kingdom Bacillati; phylum Actinomycetota; class Actinomycetes; order Micromonosporales; family Micromonosporaceae; genus Micromonospora; species Micromonospora sp. NPDC006766. The sequence continues at coordinate 33,211 of NZ_JBEYIX010000042.1, forward strand.
GCGGTGATGGCACCCTCAACGCAGTGCTGGAGGCGCGGCCCGACGTGGCCACAGTGAGGCGTGATGGAGTCGGCTGGATGTCGGTGACCACGGTGAGGCCGCCTGGCCAGGGTGCCGCATGACTCCGGTGGAGATCTGCCGCACCGTTCTGGCGGGGATTACGCCCGCTGCTGCCGTGCCAGAACTGGGCGACGATGACGTGCGCCGCGAAGTCAGCGTCCGGCTGCAAAACGCCGGATGCGAGCTGGCTTACTCACCGGTCTTCGATTGTTGGACCGCTCGTTTCGCCGGGCCGTTCCCGGACATCGACGCCGTCGACTCTGCCCACCCACTAAACAGCGCCGACCTGGCTGTCCTAGCCGCGTGCTGGCTCCATCTGCGGTTCCTTCCTGCTGAGAACACACGGCTCCTGCCAGCTGATGGCGAAGGCGACGCCTTGTTCGCATTGCCTCCGGCAGCGGAGAGCGGCTCGATCGAGTTCAGCGACTTGGCACAACAGTTCCCGACGTTGCCGCCACGAAACGTCGGCATCTCGGTGGGGAAGCTACGCAGGCTCAGGTACCTAGACCAGCGCGAAGGGCGGGTGTTTGCGGGACCGCTGCTCGACAGCCTCGACGACCTGCAGGCAGCAGAACAAGCGAGACGCTTGCTGCTGCGGCACCAACGGATGCGCCACCTCGCGGTGCCCGTGTTGAACGGGTACCCGGTCGGCAACGGCGCCAGCGGGGACAAGGCCGAAGGCAGGACGACCGATGCCACAGATTGAGGAGGTCCAGTTCGTCTACTGGGGATCGCTGCCGTCAGATCCAGTGCCGCTGGCGGCCCCAGGGATCACGGTGGCGATCGGGCCCAACGGAGCAGGCAAAAGCTGCTGGCTCGACGGTCTGAAGTTACTTCTCGGCGTTAGCGACCTGTCTGGAAATCGAACACCGGGAAGTTACATCTTCGACGGCGGGCCCGGTGGCATCGCAGCCGATCGGGCATGGCTGCGCGCTACCTTTGCCAACCCCTTGGTCCGGGGAGCCAGACATCGGGTGTTCGCCTACGCTGGCGGTGGCTGTGAGAACGCTGAACATGTAACGGTGGTCTGCCGGGTTGCGGGCAACACGCGCTCCTACCTCGTGCTGCCAGGCCGCGTAGTGTGGGGCGTTGAGCAGCCGCTCGAAACTGACTTGGAACAGCTGGATTCGCAGACTCCGGTCACACGGTGGCGCGGTCCGCAGCAATACGATCAGCTGCTCGACCGAGCTGGCGTGAGCAAGGCGCTGCGCGGCGTGCTCGCTCTGCCTCAAGGCGAAACAGACCGGCTCACAAAGGAAACGCCGGCCGGGCTCATGCGGCGCTTGCTGGACTTGACCGGCAGGCAGGTCACGCTGAATGAGTTCCGAGCGGCGCGCAAGACGTACGAAACAGCCCGCGCCGCGCACGAAAGCGCACGCCAAAAGTTTGAGTTGGAGCAGGCCCACCTCAAGCTCCTTGAGCGGAGGGTGAGACAGCACCGCGACTGGCAGGGTACGCGCGACGCGTTGGCTGAATTGGACGGCCTGTTGCTGCCCGCTGCCCGGCACTTTCGATGGCAGGACGAGGTAAAGGGGCTAAAGGACCGGATCGCTGCAGAGAAGGCGACCAACCAGAAGCGCAGCGAGCAGGTTACGTATCTGACGGAGCAACACGGCCGTAAGGCAGACGAGCAAGCGGAGCGGACCAAGGCTCTGGTCAGCCTGGAGTTGAAGCTGGAGCAGAAGGAACAAGACAAGTCGTTTGCCGACAGCACGTGCGGATCGTTGCATGAGGGGGCACGGCAGGCGAGACGTCGGTTGGTGGCCACAGCCGCGGCCGTGGGGACCGAAACGCTAGCTGACGCGGCGGCTGCTGTGGCAGCGGCCGAGGAGGCGCTGGCATACGCGCTGGCCACCGGGTCTGCGGCAGCTAGTGAGCTTGCTGCCATCGGCGAGGAAGAAGATCACCTCCTGGCCGGCGGGAGCCTAGCGCCAATGCAGGTAAGGCAGTTTCATTGGAGGCTCATGGACGCTGGCGTCGCGTCACTCGTCGTGGCCGATGTGCTCACCGCATCGTCACATGCGGAGGCGGCCCTGGCACGCGCTGCACTGGGCGACGCCGCACTAGCCGTCGTCGTGGCCGCGAAGGACTATCGCCGTGCGTGCGAGTTGGCCTCGGCCATCGAGTACCCGTGGCCCATCGTTCAAGCAGGCTCGGGCACGGCTGAGGGCGTGCTTGCGGCGGTTTCCGGCCCGCCAGACGTGGGCGCGCTGCTTGAGCATCTGGATGCGATGCCCGCCCAGGACGCCGTGGCGGCGCTCGAGCTCATTGTCGTCGGGTCGCATGCCGTCACCGGTGATGGCATGCGATTCGGCCCTTTGATGTCCCAGTGGCGAGGTTCCGGTGGTCATCTGTTCGAGCCTGACGCACGGGAGGCCACACAGGTCCGACTTCAGGACCGATCGCAACGCCTCAGGGAACGCCTCGATGTGCTGGAAGAGCAGCTGCCCGGCCTGCGAGCGACGCTGAGCGAGCGCTACGCCGTTCGAGACGCGCTGGAGCAGCTCGAACGGCATCGCCGTGAATTCAAGGACGCATGCGCCCAGTTGGCCAAAGCATTGGCCCAGCGGCACGACGCATATGAGCAGCACGGCAAGCTAAGAAGACAGGTCAGGGAAACTGAGCTTGCCATTCGGGGAGCAGACGCCGATCTGAAACAGCGCGCCGCTCAACTGGAGGAGCTAAAACAAGCGATCAGCAAGGCCAACGGCGACATTGACCAAGTTGAACGTGATCGCCTCAACGCTGAGATGGCACTGTCGCAAAACACTCTGCCACAGGCCTTCGGCGAGAAGGAGATGCTCAGGCTTGAGCCGCTAGAGCAGCTTGAGCTACAGCGCCAACAAAGGGCCAGCGACGTAGCCAATCTAGAGCGCTACCCCGAGGACGTACGCGATCCGGTTATAGTCTCACAGCACGCCGACGAGCAAGCGCGTCTGGCTGAAGTAGCCGGCATGCTGGACGGTAAGCAGGAAGAACTCGAACGCCACCAAGCCGTCGTGGAGGAGGCCCGGCTCCGCTACGACGAGCACGTTAAGGCAGTTGTCCGGCTGCTGAATGCAGAGTTCAGCAAGGTGTGTGCCGCAGCCGGTAGCACCGGGGAAATTGTGCGGGTGCCAGGAGACCAACAGCACGAATTCGGTGTCGACATCGTGGTCGCCCACAAGGCCGGCGAAAAGCCGCTGTCCTACCGCAACGACCATCATTCCGGCGGGCAGCGAACGAAAATCGCGGTTCTTCTCTTGCTCGCCGCGATGGGCTTGGGCGGCGCGGCTGACCTCTTGGTCGTTGACGAGCCTCACGCACACCTCGATGCGACCAACCGGCTCCAGATCACCGAACTCATGCGCAGTCTCGGCGACCGGGTTCAGTTCATCTTGGCGTCACCCACCGACGGCAAAGATAGCGACCAGCCCGAGTGGTGCGACCTGCAGCTTGCCTTCCTGCCGCGGCTCGCCCAGGAGCCATACAGTCCCTCAGTGCGTGTCATGTCGCGCCTAGACGCCGACCAGTTCGAAGCACGGTTCGCCGCATCCCAGCAACCATTGATCTGACAAGAGAATGAAGCGTGGACGGTTTTCAGCAACCTGAATCTGACGGGGTCCGCCTTGGTCGGCGCCTCGCGCATGGCCGTCGTGTAAAGGTGGCAACGGCGCCTGAGGAGTCGGCCACGATTCTGGGTCGGCTGGACCCGTCCGCCGCCGCAGCGGCAAGGCTGCTACTAGCCCGGGCGTTGAAATCCGAGACCATCACCGGGGTTTTGGTGAAGCCGCACGAGGAGCAGGTTGCGGCGGCCCTGGCCTCGTGTGGGGTCCTCCGCCTAGAGGAGCGCGTCAACGGCAGCGCTGCGGTGTACCACTGGCGACCGTACCGGGTGCGTATCGCCGACGGGCGACGGGACGAGGTGCGCCAGGCACTCGGCAAAGCCGATCCCGATCTGACTCGTCACGCCCTGAGCGCCGCGATCATTGGCACAGCAGAGCTCGCCGGCGAGCACTTGCTCTTGGTGGGCCAGGCAGCACGCTCACCGTTACGCCCCCCGCATGGATCAGCGACGGGTGCGACCCAGTGGACCGTTTATGAGGCCGCCCTTCGCGCCGCCGTCGGCTGGTACCGCGCCCGAGCCGCGAACAGCCCTGTCTCCGCACGGGAGCTTGCCGCCACTACGCTGGGCTCGTCGAAGGCATGGACACCAGCGCGCGAAGTCGCCTTTGCCCGCCTCATCAACATGAAGTTTGAAGACGCGGTCGAAACGATCGAGCCGGGCGTGCGCTTGCGCGGACCGTTACTGTGGTCAGCTGGGACAACGATCGTGGACGCCGCGATCGCCACGCCATGGGCCGCGATCCCGGCACGGAGCGCCCAGCAGATTGGCACCCTTGACGTCACCGGTGTCCGCGGCGTCCTCATCGTGGAAAACCTCGACACCTTCGAAGCCATCTGCCGGCACTCCGTGGTGCACGAACGATGGTTATGCCTGTGGGGAAGCGGATACGTCAACGACAGCCTCATCGGCTTGGTGCAAACAATCAATCGTCCGCTGGCGTGCTGGTCCGACCTTGATGCGCATGGCGTAGCTATCGTGGGCGACATTCAACGCCGCTCTGGCTTGACGGTCCATCCGGTCTTCATGGACGTAGAGCTTCACAGCGAATCGGCATTTCTTCTGCAAGACGATGAACAAAGACGCAAAGCCCGCCGCCTCGCGCAGGACGGGCACCCGCAACTACGTGAGCTGGCTGACAGAATCGCGGCCAACGGGCTGGGCCGGGAGCAAGAAACGATGCATCACCTCATTCCAAAACTCGGCGCCCGCTTGGCAGGCCTGGAAATTTCCACACGGGGCCAGTGATTTCCACTTCAGTAGTGCCGGCTGGCGTGTCCACCGCGTCGACGGGCGTCGCCACTGAAGAAGACATCCCGGCAACCCGCGCCCAGCAGCGAGGCGATCGCCAAAAGATGTCTGAGCTGGCCAATGCCGTTCTGCTCAGCATTGGAGCCAGCCGCATCGTGGACCGGCCCTGGCTCTCTGACTGGCAAGGGGTCATGGCCGTCGTGGCGCCGAGCGGACCCGCGGAAATCATCCAGCGTGTCCGGCAGGCGGAGGCACGCCGCGTGGTGGCAGCGAGCGGGCTCGGAGGAGGGCTTGTCGTACCTGCTCAGCGGCGGCGTCTCCGTAACTGCACCGCCCGATCTGCCAGTTCTTCGGCGACATTGCCAAGGATCGGGGGTTCGCCGCCGTCGTCGCAGCACGATGGCTTCGTCCGTTTACCCACCGGGGGATTCACCCCTACCAGTCGGTATAGCGCCGTGTACACGTCCATGCCGGGGTCGCTGCTGTCATGCGGGCCCACAAGTAGGAGCCATGCCCGGTTGACACTCTCAAATGCAACGACGATCCGGAGCTGGCCAGGCCCGGGTAGGTGCTTTACGCAGATGCGCTGTAGCGGATCATTACCTGTCAGGCGGTAGCCGAGAGCGCCGCACCCGCGAGCCTTCAGGTCTCGAAAGAACTCCTTGACTCGCTCTCGCTGCTTGTCATGTAAGGCTCTGTATTGCTGCTCCGCTAAGTCGGTGAAGACGGTTTGGGTGGCCACGGTGCCACCCTAGTGATTAACAACCCCTGCCGCTCGCCGGGGTCGGTCCAGTTAGTCCAGCTCGTCCGGATCAAAGTCGGTGCCCTGGCTGCGGCCCATTTGCTCTAGGCTCGCCCGCAGATCGTCGCGCTCAAGTAGCGCACGGTCGGATAGCTTGTACCAGACTGCTTCAAGCAGGTTGCGGTCTTGCCCGATCGCGCGTAGGTCACGCACGAGATGCAGCACGTCATGGATGCGGTGAGGGTCCAACAGAAGGCGCTTTGCCTCGATTTGTGCTGGTGTTAGCACCCCCTGTCTGGCCCAGGCTCGGACAGTGGGCTCGCTAAGCTCCAGCAAGCGGGCGGCAACGGAAGCTCTGACCGGGCCGACGGTGGCTAGAGCCTGGCGGGCAGCGTTCAGGAGCTTGGCCCTACGATCGTCGTCTTCGTCAAATGTGTCGGCGACCTCTTCGATCGTCTCAATGTGTTCGAAAGTGTTCTTGATGCGCGTCTCTTCGGCGGCGACAGACATGGCTCCCTCCCTGCTTCCGAGTATGCGCCACTTTCTCGAAAGTCGCCAGCCGTTGTGGGGAAGCATGGAGTTTCATACCCCCTCAAGGGGTACATAACACCCAAGTTCAAGGCTCTACGGCAGGGTCAGGGCCCGACCCGGCCTCCTGGTCATCCACGACCATCGCCGCTGCCGACCTGCTACCGAAGGGGGTTGGGCAGGCCCGCCGACTGGCTCCGCCCCTCATCTGAGGAGGCTTCTTGGCCGGGTGGTGTGGGGCCGGGGTGGACGCTCCTATTGTTCGTCAAGTGGTGTCGTGGATGACTGGCTGAGCCCGTAGAGCTCGTTGAGGTCGAGCAGGTGGTGGCCGAGTACCGATGCTGTTCGGAGGTTGAGCACGAGCGCCATGAACACGTTCGGGGTCCCGGACGCGATGAGGACGTGCTGATGGATGCCGTCGGGCATCTGCCAGACGTTCGTCACCTCCTCGCGGCTGAAGTCGTGGCCGGCGAAGTGATCGTGGGGATGGCGTCGTAGTAGGGCCAGAAGTCGAACGGAGGACGTTCATCGACGTCGACTGGTGTTGGCGGTGTCCCAATCGTGGCGGTGAACTCGTCTGCCGTCAGTAGTCGCACCGGGCCATGGTGCCTGTTCTGTTGGGCGTGGTGCGAGGTGGGTGAAGGCTTCTCTCGCGATGTAGCGCTTGAGGCATCGCATGATCTCGGTCTTCGTCTTGCCCTCCGCGGTTCGGCGGGTGACGTAGTCCTTGGTGGGCTGGTGGCAGCTCATGCGGACCAGCGTGATGCGCCAGAGGGCGCGGTTGGCTTCGCGGTCACCGCCACGGTGTAGGCGGTGGCGGTCGGTCCGTCCGGAGCTGGCAGGGATGGGGGCGACGCCGCAAAGCCGGGCGAAAGCCGCTTCGGAGTGCAAGCGGTGAGGGTTGTCGCCGGCGGGTGACGAGGAGTTGTCCAGCGGTGTCCACATCGATGCCAGGCAGCGCGACCAGCTCCGGGGCGGCGGCGGTGACGAGGGTGGCCAGGTGGCTGTCGAGGTCGTCGATCTCGGCCTGAAGGGCGAGCCAGCGTCGGGCGAGGCTGCGCAGCGCGAGCTTGGTGGCGGTCGCCGGATCAGATACCGTGCCAGGCCTCAGAGCGGCGCAGACGCGGATGCGTTTCTTGCCGGCCAGCCGCGCACCAGCTGTCTCACGGGTTCGGGCGCCGAGACGATGAGGGCTTCGACTTGATCTCCGGCTTGAATCCGAGCCTTCATCGCTCCGCGGCGGGCGACGCGCAGAGCCCGGATCATTTCGACCTGGGCGTGACGGGTCTTCGGGGTGCCGCTGGCTCGGCCGGACAGGACCGCTCGGGCGGCGGACTCGGCGTCGATGGTGTCAGTCTTGCCGATCCGGCGGCGGGTGGAGCGGTCCGGGCGGCCGACCTCGACAACGACAGGCCGTAGTCCGCCAGGAACCGCAGCAACCCGGCGCCGTAACTACCGCTGCCTTCCAGACCAACCTTGACGATCGTGTCGAAGGATTCTGCCCATGTGGCGAGCTGCGCGTAGCCGCGCATCGTCGTCGGAAAGCTTCTGGTGGCCAACACCCGACCGGTCTTGTCCAACACCGCCGCGACGTGCACGTCCTTGTGCGTGTCGACCCCGACGGTCACGTCCTGGTCCTCGTTCACGCTGCCTCCTACCTGCTGCATTGACGGCAAGGCTCGACCACGGAGCACGAGGGGAACGCGGGACAGAACGGGGATGAGGGACGAACCCGAGCTCCTAATCATGTCACCACGCCGGCCCGTGCAGGTGCCGAGAGAGGTGTCCCCGCCAACCGGGTCGACGGGTCCACATGAGGGCACGGAGCCAGTTCAAAGTCGGGTCAGGCCTGGCCGGCGGGGGACACCCTCCCAGAATCCCCGTTCAAAGTTCCCCGATCGGCGGCTGAGGCGGTGGAATCTTGCCTTCCGGTGAGTCGGCGTCGGTGGCCGCCGATGCGGTGTCGCAGGTGGCAGTTTCGTGTTCTTCCCCCTGCCTGGCGGGTTCCAAAGCCCTGCCACATATCCTGAGCTGGGTTTATGCGGCTCGTTCATACTCATGATCAGGCCGCCGAGGACGCTCTGGACGGCCTTGGCGACGACGAGTGGACCATTCGGACAGGCGCGCACCCGATACGGCACTGGCGGTTTGTCAGGAGCCGTGGTGAAGATGAGCAGTCCGGCGGCGGCCGGCCGTTCCGGGGTGGCTCGCCAGCCATAGAGGCGCTCGCTGTGGCTGGCGGCGCCCTGGCCGCAGGACGTCGCCATGTCGCCGATGAGGACCAGGGCCGCCCGGAGGATGTGGTCTTGTTGGCGGCAACCGATAGCCTCCCACCAAAGACGTGAAAGGGATGGCGATGGACCTTCGTGACGTTGGGCTTGGACGGCTGAAGGGCGTTGCTGACGCCGCTGGACGGATGGTTGCCGACAGCACGAGCACCGCGTGGCAGCTTGTCGCTGATGCTGCTGGCGATGCCCAGGAGAGAGTGAAGCAGTCCGCCGAGCAGGTGCAGACGAAGGTCGCAGAAGTCACGGACAGCCTGTCGGCGTGGTCGTCCCGCAACACCGCTGATCTCGGCGACTTGTCCGCGCTCAGCGTCGACGGGAAGTTGCTCTATTGCCGCGTGTTGGTGAGCTTGGCGCTGGTCGACGGCCTCCTCGATCCTCGCGAGATCGCGAATCTGTACTTGTTCGCATCGACGATCGGTCTCGACGGCGAAGCGCGATCGGAGTTGCGCAGGGAAATCACTGGGGCGCAACGCGATGCTGCCAGGGACGCAGGGGTCCCCGACACCACGGTGGAGCTGGCCAGGGAATTGCACGACCTCCTCGAGGAGGATCAGCGCGAGCCGGTGTTCACGGTGCTGGTGCGCGATCTGATGCGGATTTCGCGTGCCGACAGGCATGTTGCGGACGTTGAGCGTGAGCGGATCGTGCTGGTCGCAGGACTCGTGTTCGCCGAGTCAGCTGACCAGGTCGTGGAGGCGACCGAACGGTTTGTGATTGCGGAAGAGGATTTCGCTTCTGGCAAGATCACGACCAGCCAGTTGGAGACCACCACCAAGGACATTGCTGCCAAGGCGGCTGCGTTCGGTGCCCCGATCGCCGCGGTCAGCCTTGCTGGCAGCGTCTCCGGCCTCAGCGGGGCGGGAATCACCTCCGGTCTGGCCGCCCTGGGGTTCGGCGGCTTGCTGGGCTTGAGCGCGATGGTCACCGGGATCGGCACCGTCGTGATTCTCGGCGTCGCGGTCCATCAGGGGGCGCGTTGGGTGCTGGCCACCAACGAGCGTGAACGAGAGAATCGGCGCGAGCATCTGATTCAGCAAGTCATCAAGAATCACCAGCAGGCGATGGCCGAGCTCACCGACGACATCGCGGGGCTCGCTCACCGGATGGAGGCCTACCTCACCCAGACCACGAGGAACGAAGAGCGACTCGCCACGCTCAGGGCTGAGTTGGCCGCCTTTCAGTTGGCCCTGGTGAATCTGCAGACCAGCCAGGAGGCCTTCGAACGGCGGGAGCCCCTCCGTGTCGAGTGACCAGCTTTCGGCTGCTGCCACGGTCGTGGCTTACCAGGCCGTCACGCTGACCGAACTGCGGGGCTTGTTCGACCAGGTGGAATTCGACCTCAAGGATGTCCTCGAACGCGAACTTCGCGTCAGCGACACCCTGGACTCGGTCGAATCCGAGTTCGACGCGGTGCGCGCCCGCCTCCAAGCAATGGGCGTCCCCGTACCAGCCCAACAGTCCCAGTCGATCGCAGCGGCCACCGTGAGTGTCGAGACACCGAGGTACCCCCGTTACACCGTACCCATCGTCCCGACTGATGGCGACTTCGATCAGCTCGTCAGGCTTGCCGAAGCCCGGTTGGATCTGCTGGGTATCGATCTCACCCGGGACCCGCTCCAGCAGGTTCTTCCCCCCGGCCAGATAGCCCGCAGCCTCCGCAGCTACACCGAGGAACATGGCGACGTCAGCTGGGACAAGACCGACTGGACGGTCGTCCTGGTTGCCGGAGCCCTCGCGACCCTCCTCGACGTCATCCTCGTCCGCATCCCCCAGGATTCCACCTTCCTAGGCAAACAGCAGACGGGATCGCCCCTCACCAAATGGCTCCAGGAACGTGACCGCGCCAAAAACATCCACAACCACTTCTTCAAGAGGTTCGAGAAGCTGGCCAAAGTGCCCTATGACGCCCCCACCACGAAGGCCACCGAGGGCCTCGTCAGCGGCATGCGGCCGGATACCCATCGGCTCCAGAGCCTCGGCCACGATCCGACCTTGGGTTTCCTCGTCGGCGTGGCCGATATCATGCGCGGCACCGGCACCTACATCGACAAGGCAGGGAAACTGATCCAGGTCCCAACCAACGCCACCCCGATCGACCTGATCAACGCTCTCATCACCCAAGTGCGCCATCTGCTCTCGGACGTCTACACCCCTGCCGGCCTGCAGCCTCCGTTCTTCAGCCTGCTTCAACTCGGACAGATCAATTCCCCATTCGCATTGAGCCCCTGCGGCATCAAGGTGCCCTGGACCGACGTCGCCCGCTACATGTATACGAACGGCTATGACCTGCGCCATTTCTTCACGATGGGCATCACTCCTGGCGTCGTGTCCGCGATCATTCGCGGCTACTGGCTTCTCAAGAGCTATGCCGCCGGCGGTACCGCAGCGCAACGGAAGCTGGAGCAGGCCAAACTCACCTCCATGTTGCTGCTCGGGCACACCATCGCCACCTCGGGCACGCTTCTCAAGACCGGGCTGCTGTTTGGCATGAACCCGGCCGCCCTCAACTACAACCAGATTCTCGCCATGGCGCCCGCCACCATCGCCTGGTTCAAAGAAGCGATCGCCCGCGACCATCGAATCAATCAAGCCCTAGAGAAGCAATGGGAATTGCTCCTCACCGAATCCGAGGGGCAATCGTGATGAGCGAGCCGAGGAGCCTGGGCAGACTGTTAATCTGACTGTCTTTACATCGGCTTTCATCTAGAAGAATCCCGCACAGGTCCAGGCAGCCGGGATTCCTCGTCTTCGACCGCTGCAGCCTACGCGGTCGACCGCGGCTACCAGTTGACCGCCGTCGCGCCGGCCGGCGGAGCGCTGCGTATGGTCCTTGACGGACACGCCGACCTGCTTATCGCCGCCGCCCTGGATGACCTGCCGCAGGTCGAGGTCGCCGACACCCCCCGGCCCGTGGTCCCGCGGCAGCGCACCGCCTCCGACGACGTGGTGCCGCCGGGAGTGATACCGCCCGCCGGGCTCCACGCCGACGCGCCCCAGGTGCGACACGTGACGTACGCGGTGAGCGTTGAATCGCCGAACGTGAGCGTGGTTCCTTGACGTGGTGCACTGGGTGCTCATACGTTGACCTTCCCGGTCATCGATCGTCGTGCCTGGTAGAGGTTGATCTCCGCCGCGACACGATGGGGCCGTCGCGCCCGCGGGTCGTGCCCTCGACCATCCCGCAGCTCCGCGACGTCGACCTTTTGAGTTTCATGGAGGAGAGCAACCTCAGCATGAAGTACGGCTACGCCCTGTCCGCCTTCCGAGTGCGTCCGCACGGCGGCGACCCCCAGCCCCTCGGTTCGTTCGACGGCACCACCGATGCCTTGCCCATCCTCTACGGGGTACTGCGCGGCCTTGCGGGACAACCCGTGTCCGAACGTCAGCGCCACCTCAGCGTGAAGAGCGTCGAACCGGCCGGCCGCGCCGTACGGTTCTCCGTCAAGGTTGGGAACAGCGGTCAACGGTCGGAGTTCTACGACCGGGACGATGATCAGACAGTCGTGTTCCACCGGGACGACCGGCACATCGAGCACACCACGTTGAGGGGCTTGCTGTTGGCTCCCGCCGACTCGACAACCGGTCTGCTCGCGCTAGAGGTGCAAGGCCGGGTGGGCGCCAAGACCCTGCTTGGTCCCGCATTGTCGAAGCGTTTTCGGCACTTCAGCGACGGCTACATCCTCGACATCGCGTCGGTGGTCGACGAGGAAGGGCTAGCCAGGCTGCTCGCCGAGGCCCAGGCCCACCAGATCACGCTGCGGCGCGCCGGTCTGCCCCAGGACGTCGCCGACGCGGTGGAGATGTCGGCACAGGACGCGGAAACCGGCAAGCTGGAACTGAAGATCACGCCCGGGAAGATCAAGCAGTTCCAGCGAAGCCTGGTGGCCAAGCTGCGCGGCGAGGACGACACCGCCCGCCGGCGGTTGCTCCATGTCACCGGCGTCGACTTCGATGAGTTGAGCGTTGTCATGACCGTCGGCGAGCGGAGCACGACGTTGACCGTGACGGCAGAGCGCGTCCCGTCCTTCGTCTACGACCTGCCGGGTCGCGAGAAGCCCGACGACAGCCGGTTCTACGGCGAGGTGACGAGAACCATCAATGAGATATCGACTGCGGTCGGTGTTGTTGTCAGACCCGAATGGGACACTGGCAAGTGGTCGGGGGAAGCGCTGGAGGCCCGGCTCACACTGCCGCAGGAGGAGCTGATCCATGCGACGGACGGAGAGCAGTAAGTTTTCAGCCCTCGTGCTGGTTCAGGACCACTACGACACTCTGCGCAACTACGGCACCAAGCGGCGCCGCCCCGCGGACTACCTCGTCTACCTCGGTGGCCCGGCACTGATCGCAGGTTGTGTGTGGTTCTTCGACGGCAGGGCGCGCAACGTGCCCGACGTGCTCGCGGCCGTTGCCATCCTCACCGGGCTGATCTTCAACGTGTTCGTGCTGATCTTCGATCTCACCGCCCGCGCGACCGATATGCTGCCGTCGCACGCACGCGAGTTCGTTGATCAGTTGGCGGACGAGCTACGGGCCAACGTCAGCTACGCCGTCCTGGTGGGCATCGTCCTGACCGGCTTGCTCGGCGGCGTCGTGATGTTCACCGACACCGACAAGCCGCTGGGCCGGGTGTTCACGCTGGTGGTGGTGTTTGCCGGCGTCCACCTGCTCCTGACCATCTTCATGATTCTCAAGCGGGTTCGTGCGATGTTCCGTTCGTTCCGGGCGCGCCATGAGGAACCCATCCCGTAGCGCCTGCGAGCGCACCTGCGACAGGGGGAAACCAGCGGGCACCCCCTCTCGTGCTCCTGGCTTCGGAGGATCGGCCGATTCGAGCGTGACGTGCCTGGTGACCATTGACGGCTGCGAGTACGGTGCGGGAATGCACTTCGGGTTCCGGCTCCCCGGGTCGTTCCGGGTCGGGATCTCTGACAAGGGTCGCGTCACGGCCGGCGCGAGTTTCGGCCCGTTCTCCGTGTCCGGCGGCGTCGGCGGTGCCCAGTGCACGCCCCAGGGTGTGTTCTACCCGGGCCTCAGCCTGGAGGCGTTCGCAGCCCAGGCCGAGGCGGCCGGCTTCTCGACGCAGTCACCCCCGGCACGTCCGCGGTCGTCGAGCGGCGGTGGATGGCCATGCGGGCAGCGGTCATCGCCGGCCGGGGCCTGATGGTGCGGCGCAGCTGGTCGACCTGCCAGATCCTCGCGCTGATCGGCGCCGTGCTGCTGGTGCTGGCAGCCTGCCGCGGCCCCGGCATCTACAGTACGGTCACGAACTCCACAACATCCTGAGGCCATGGGGCAGACGTGAGCTCTCTGCTCGGCGGAACGCAGTGCTGGAGCTGCCGCCACCACCGTTTCGGTCGAATCACCAAGCGGTACCGGTCCCGCCTTCTGCGCGGCGTTCCCCGACGGCATCCTGCGGCCGATCTTCTTCGGCAGCGCGGGCCACCGGCAGCCCTACCCGGGCGACCACGGCATCCGCTGGGAGTCCAACGGTCAGCCGTACCCCTCGGAGTGGGACGCCCCGCCCTCCTAATCGAGGCGCGGACCGAGAGCGGCAGATTTGCGCCCTCGGCTCCTCTGCGATCACCAGTCGGCCTGCTGTGACCTTGCGGTGTATGCCTCGCGGCCGTCGGACTAGCCCTGGTTCCAGCCGGCCGTGTAGCCCTCGGCCCAGGCCGTGAGTTCAGCGTCGTTGGCCGGTACCCAGCGCGGGCTGACGCGTGCGCGCAGCGAGCGCAGCGCCGTAGGGTCGGTGCCGAGAGGTACGACAAGATCGGCGACCCAGGTGCGTCAGGAGACGCACCTGTCGGTGCCCTCCCGTACCGTGAGCGCCATGAGTGAGGAGACGGAGCGCAGACTGGAAGAGGCCCGCGCGCGGGCATCGCAGGCAGGCGCTCAGGTAGAAGGCCGCAAACGGGAGTTCCTGGACACCATCGCCAGTGACATTCCCGCACGCATCGAGAAGTTGGCCAAGGGCACCGCGCATGCCCAGCCCGACGTGAGTAAGGCGCTGGGGAAAGACGGGCTCAGGAAGCTCCGAGATGAACTGCGCGATCAGGCCATGGAGCTGGCGACCGAGGTCTGCGGCTCGACTGACAAGATCAAGTGGCCGAAGCCTCAGTCGGAATTCTCCTCCGTCTCAAGCCGGCACCTACACTCGGCGCTCTTTGACTTCCTCTACCCCCGGTGCAGGAGCCTTGCGGCGATCTTCAAGCGGTACGGCTTCAACGTTCACGACGACAACGCGCAGCACGCGCAGGGCCTGGTCACGCCTCAGAGTCACTTGTATAGCGAGACGGAGCAGGCCGCCCAGTTCACGGCCCTCGCTGAGGCACTGAATGTCCTCGCCGAGCAAGAGCGGGCGCTCGCGAAGGCGCAGGTGGCGTACGACCGAGACGTGGTCGACTCCCTGTGGGAGGACGACTAGCTCTCCGGCCGCAGCTTCGGCTCGGCGGCCCGGCGGGGGAAACACCTGCTGGAAGAACGCGTTCACCGACGGCACTGCCAGGACACGGGTGATGGCGCCGGCGACAGCGAGGATCGCCGCGGCCCACGCCTACCGCTCGATACCAGCCGCCTTCGCCGCCTCGGGCAACATGACCGCGACGGGCGGGATGTACGCGACGGTGGTGCACAGCACCGCCGCCACGGGTGCCGAGCCTGGGTGGTGGTGGCGGGGTCGGCCATTGATCGCCCCTCCGCGATGGGATCGGATGTGGTCGTCGAGGCGGGTCTCCACCCCGCCGAGGCGGGCCTCTACGCGGTTGATCGCGTCGCGCAGCGTCCCGCCGCTGTTCGGGTGCAGCTCCGTCTCAATCCGCCGCAACCGCTCCGGAACACCGGGCACGGCGTCGCGGCCCGGCCGGGCCGGCGTGCCGTACCAGTCCTGCCTGAATTCATCGTTTTGCTGCGAGAGGCGGCGCAGCGGCCGGCCCACCATCACGGCCAGGGTGCGGGAGACCTTCGCGCTGCGCGCGGTCAGTGTCCTCGAGCTCGCCGCCGAGGCGCAGGGTCGCCCAGGCCGGGCACAGGAGGAGGCCGCCTGGCGGGTGGTGGCCAGCGTCGGCGAGGCCCCGCCGTGCAGCCCCAGCGCGGGAGAGTCCACCGT
Organism: Micromonospora sp. NPDC006766; assembly: GCF_040636055.1. NCBI lineage: Bacteria > Bacillati > Actinomycetota > Actinomycetes > Micromonosporales > Micromonosporaceae > Micromonospora > Micromonospora sp. NPDC006766. The sequence goes on from NZ_JBEYIX010000042.1 coordinate 48,789, forward strand.
GCCGGTGGACGAGCGGCTCACCGTCGTGCTCTGCGGTCGGCGTCTCGAAGCCGCCGACCGGCAGGTGGTCGAGGCGTTCGCCGCAGAGGCCGCCGTCGCGCTGCGCCAGGAACGCCTCGCCGAGGAGGCCGCCGCCGCCCGGCCGCTCGCCGAGGCCGACCGGATGCGCACCGCGCTACTCGCCGAGGTCAGCCACGACCTGCGTACACCCCTCGCCTCAGCCAAGGCCGCCGTGTCCAGCCTACGCAGCCACGACATCGAATTCGACGCCGACGACCGCGAGGAACTGCTCGCCACCGCCGACGAATCACTCGACCGGCTCGGCCGCCTGGTAGCGAACCTGCTCGACATGAGCCGCCTCCAGGCCGGCGCCCTCGGCGTCACCCCCACCTCGATCGGACTGGAGGACGCCGTACCCCGGGCCCTGGACGAACTCGGCCCGGCCGCCGACGTCGTCACCGACATTCCCGCCGACCTGCCGGCCGCCACCGCCGACCCCGGCCTGCTGGAACGGGTCCTGGTCAACATCGTGGCCAACGCCCTGCGGCACAGCCCACCCGGCCAGCCACCCACCATCACCGCCAGCGCCCACGCCGGCCAGGTCGAGCTGCGGGTCATCGACACCGGCCCCCGGCATCCCTGAAGACCAGTGGGAACACGTCTTCCTGCCGTTCCAACGCCTCGGCGACCGCGACAACACCACCGGCGTCGGCCTCGCACTGTCCTTGTGGACTCACCGAAGCAAGCGGCAGCGTCGAGGCGGCGAGGGCGAGAGCATCACAGGCAGCGGTCCCTGGCGGCACCCTCGCCCTACGACTCATCGACCTGGACCGCACCAACGGGCTCGTGCGCCTGACCGAGAAGAACGGCATTCTACGGTGGCAGCCGATCACTCTCGACTCGCCGAGCAACTACGCGCCCACGCCCACGACCACGGTGCCGTCCGGCCCACCGATCGGCTGCTGCGCTACCGCGATGGTCGGCCGATCAGCAGCCGCCGCTACGACCACCTGTGGAAACGCATCGGGGAGCGCCTGCCCTGGGTCGCCGTGCAAGGCATCTCCACCCACTGGCTGCGGCACACCACCCTCACCTGGTGTCGGCGTACGGGTGAACGTGCCCAGCCGCGTACAACCGAACGAGGCCAGTCCGCCGTACCTGCCCACGCCCTTCACAATCAGGAAGACTTCGACATTGATCAGCTGATGCGGGGCCTGCCATCGGGCCCGGCGAGGGAGACCACGCTCGCGCTCACCCGACCGGCCAGCGTCGACGCAGCCCTCGACGAGCACCGCGGCAGTGGGTCGAGACCAAGCCGACCCGCACCGCAGCCGCGCAGCGGCGAGGAGCGGAAGCGGCGCGGTAGTAGGGGCTATCCGCCTGCGTTCACGGCAACGATGTGCCCCAGGCAGGGTCTGGGCCGTGGGTAGGACGCTGGCCCTGTTCATCCGTACCTACCTGGTCCCGTTCACCCGTACGCCGACACCTGGGTGGAACGGCACTTCGGCTACGGGGTAGCCCGCGCCTACGCCGGCCACACCGACAGCCCCGGATCCTCCACCACCACCTACATCAAAGCCGATCTCAACGATGTGGCCGTCACGCTGTCGGCGATGACCGGACAGCCGCACCCCTTTGCCGTGGCTCGCGAGGCCATCGCCGCCCCAGCGAGAGGCACGCCTGCGTTGCCCTGGTCCATCGACGGGGCCTGCTTCGTGCGGCGCAATGGGTAAGCAAATTCACCATCGCGCCGCACGGCGCGGCTCACGCAGTCCTCAAGGTGCCGGCTATTCCGCCGTCTCAACTGTTTCGATTCCCTGGAAAAAGGGAACAGGACCGGTTGCATTACCCGCCCGACAACGTACTTCTGCCCAGCTCAGGCATGTAGTGTTACGCATCGTGAAGTGCTAGGCTTAATCGCATGAGCACCCATTTTTGTGCGTGGGTGCTACGCGTGGGGGTTCATCCCCCCTCGGACACCACTCTTCGTGCCAGATCACGGGAGCTCACCACCCTGGTGGCTCCCGATGAAGGCGCCGCGTAGCAGCCGTGCACACATCGACGATCAGGGCTCTCAACGCCACGCGCTGAGGCCGCGCGAACGGCTGCGGCGGTCACCATGACGGCCGCCCGGCAACCGCCCCGCCGACGCCTTGGCGAGCAGCTGATCAGCGCGGTCATCCCCACCCCGCTTCCTCGCCCGGCACCGCCCTCGGCTCCGATGCCGGCGCTGCCCGCAGCCCGCCCACCTGCGCGGGAACCGGTCGACGACCTCGTCTTCGACGTGGCCCGCCCGGACGCCGACGGCCGGGTAGCCGCCCGGGCGTTGCTGCGGGCGCTGGGCTGGCCTGCCGGTCACCGCCTCCACATCGACGTCACCGACGGCCTTCTTCTGATCACCGCAGCACCCGACGGGACGCACGTCGTCGGGGCCCGCGGGGCACTACCCCTGCCCGCCGCGGCCCGGCAGATGTGCGGCATCACCTCGCACCAGGTGGTGCTGCTGGCAGCGATCCCCGCGCGCGATCTGCTCGTCGTGCACCCCTCGAACACCATCACGCGACTCCTCGCGGACCTGCACGCCGCCGTCCTCGGGGACTACTCTCATGCCGGCTGACGTGTCACGCATCGCCACCGCCCAGCAGATGCTCGCCCACCTCGGCCTCACCCCGGCCGACCTCGCCACCCAGCCGGACACCTCCGGCCGCACGATGCCGACAGTCGCCGAATACCTGCCTCGCGTCGCGGCCGCGGCCAGCCCGGGCACCCGCCGCACCTACGGCACGTACTGGAACCGCATGGCCTCAATGCTGGGCCAACTGCGGTTGGACGAGGTGACTGCCAGCGACATCGAGGCCCTCATGCGGCAGGTCACCGCCAGCGCCCGGTCCCGACGCACGGGCCGCCAGGGTCGCCATGCAGGGGAGCACGTTATTGCCGCTGCCCGCGCCGTCTACCGCCGTGCCATCGCCGACGGCTACCTCGCCGCCGCGGACAGCCCGGCGCACCGGGTCGTTAAGCCGCGCCGGCTACCCAATCCCCGCCGCGCGCTCACGCCCGAGGAACTGCAGGACATCAACGTGGTCGCGCGTACCAGCGGCAACGATGTCGTCCTCGACGCCTTGCTGCTGCGGCTGCACACCGAAACCGCATGCCGCCGCGGCGGCGCCCTCGCGCTGCGCCTGGTCGACCTCGACACTCGTCACTGCCTGGTCCGCCTCACGGAGAAGGGCGGCACCCTGCGCTGGCAACCCATCACCCCGATCCTGGCCGTCCGCCTTCAGGAGCACGCCCAGGCTCGGGGCGCGGTCCTTCCCACCGACCGGCTGTTGCGCTACCGCAACGGCCAGCCGATCAGCAGCCGCCGCTACGACCACCTCTGGAGACGCATCGGCGAGCGCCTGCCATGGGTCGCCGCGCAGGGCATCTCCACCCACTGGCTGCGGCACACCACCCTTACCTGGGTAGAACGCCACTTCGGCTATGGCGTAGCCCGCGCTTACGCCGGCCACACCGACCGCCGTGGGCCCGCCACCACCACCTACATCAAGGCCGACCTCCACTCCGTCGCCACCGCCCTCGCGGCCATGACCGGCCAGCCCCACCCGCTCGCCGCCTTCACGCCTACACCCGATAGGTAGGCGACGGTCGTGCAGTCAGTGCATCGGCCGTTACCCCCGGATCCTGCGCCCGCAGCCCCCGATCGGTAACACTGCGTAACTGGTGCGCGCCACTTCGGCGAACACTCTGCATCCGGATCTGCTTGATATGCAGGTAATCCTCGTTGACCCATTGCCAGTATTGGTGGTGGGTTCGATGGAGAGGTTCCTGTATGTCTCCCTGGATCGATCTTTG
>NZ_JBEYIX010000043.1:0-50528 GCF_040636055.1 Micromonospora sp. NPDC006766
CGTTGGACAGATGCGGCAGAGCCTTGATCAAGCTTGAGAGCACTCGGCTGATCTTGGCCTCAGCTCCACGCCGTCACAAGATCGGCGACAGAGCCCGTCCAGGCGTACCTGGCTCTGCACTGGTGCCTGTACGCCGACACCTGGCATGACATGAACCCGAGGTTGTTCGCACCGAGTCTGCCTGATCACCGCTGCCGTCATCGGTCAGATTGACGTCTCCACTGCCAGCGGGCGAGGCGTCGGCTGACCGCCTGCCGCTCGGGCTACCCCGGCCACAGCTCCGTACACGGGTCGGGGCTGCGGAAGGGGATTCATGTTGGATAGTGTCTGCCTCGCTACGCGGCGTGCAGACCGGCTTCCCGCCGCCGTCGACCGAGAGGACAGCATGGCCAGCATCGAGCAAGTCAAGGCCGAGCTTGCCCAGGCAGCCGAGCAGAGCAACGCGACGACCGGCCAGATCCGGGCCGCCATCGAGGGAATCGAACAGGTGCTCGTTCGGTTGCGCGGGGTCGCCGCTGGCACCGGACACCCCGCCATCTCAGCGGCGATCGGCCGGGCCGAGCAGAGCAAACAGCAGTTGATCCAGGCGGCCACCACGCTTCAAGGCAGCACGGAGGCGGCCCGGCAGTACATCAGCGTCCTTGGCTGACCCGTGAGCATCGGTGAGGTCAAGGCGACCCTCGAAGAGGCGAACCGGCTACTCGACCAGGGCAAGACGACCCTCAACGAGATCGGCACAGCGCTGGACGAAACTGCCGGGCTCGTGCTCGCGTCCCTCCATGACAGCCGCCGGGCCGAAGCGGATAAGGCCCGCAAGGCCATCGCCGAGGCCGTACGAGAAGTGCAGTTGACCCTTCGGGTCATCAGCGCCGCGCAGGACAGTGGGACCGAGTTTCGGAAGGCGCTGGGGTGAACGGCCTGCTCGCCCAGGTCGTGGCCCAGCTCAGGTCCGCGATCGACCGGCTGGACGCACTCGCGGTGCAGGCGAACCGTGCCGCGGTGGATGTCGCCGAGGGAAGCGCCCGGTACGCCGACGCCGGCAGAGGTACCGATCATCCGAGACTCCGTGCGGCGGTGGCCCAGAGTCGTACCGGGGTCGACAAGGCGCACCGGCTTGCCCGGCTGAGCAGTGAAGCCGCTCGGCATGTCGCTGATTACCTGAATGCCATCGCACCAGGTTCAGCCCCTGGACAGGCCACCTCCGGGACGCCGTCCGGAGAGGAACTCGTGACGGACAGCGACCGCCGCGACGTCGCTCGATCGAAGATCGGAGGGTTCCTCAAGCGCTCAGTGCGAAGGGCCGACGAAGCGCAGGAACAAGCAACAACGGCCACCAGCGCACTTCAAGAAGCGGCCAAGGCCCTCCGTGACCTCAACGGTCCCTCCGGCACCCACTCGACCGGAACAGGCACCCCCACCGTCCCGGGTCCTCCGGCACGGCCGAAGATAGATGGGGCAGAGGCCGCCGGACACCTTGTAGTAGTCGGCCTGCTGGCAGGCGTGGCAGCGCATCGGGCCGTCAGCGTGGTGGCCAAGTGGATAGCGAGGTTCAACAGAGATGAATGAACAGCCACTCAGCGATTTGATCCGGGCTCTGGCAAGGGCTGACTGGGATGCCGTCGACGCTCTGGTGGTGGAGATCGGCAAACACGGTCTGGCCAACGGACTACAAGTCATCGGGACAGCCTTTGCCCTCGCGGTCCACCGCCGCTTCGGCCCGGAGAGCACCCCGACCGACGTCGCCACCTGGGTCGCCGCAGTTCGCGCCCGGCACCAGGGCGGAGAACCCTTGCCGGCGCTGGAGATGGAAGGTCTCATCCGCGCCGCCCTCGGCGAAGAGGAACTGGTCGATACTATCCCCGCCGAAACTGCCCTTGGGGCCGAACTCTTCATCCTCGGCCAGATCCTCTTGGAGGTAAACCTCACCCCGGACGAGCTCGACGGGTTTGTAGCGGAGGCGGAGGAACTCGCGGCCGAGCACCTGTAGGCCGCGGGCGGGAAGCCGCTTTGGGGCTGCCGCACTCGTTGCTCGTTGAGCGCCGGGTGCGGCAGGTGGCTGCCCGCACCCGGCGTCGTAAGGTCAGGCGTCGACCTTGCCGGCCTTGATGCCCTGGACGAAGCTGACCCACTGGTCGGCCGTGAAGGACAGCACCGGCCCTTGCCGGTCCTTGCTATCCCGAACCTGGGCACTGTTGTCCACATACCGGGCTTCGACGCACTGGCCATTGCCGCCACTGCGAGTGCTCTTACGCCAGTGGGCATCCATGGCAGGCCTCCTACTCTTGGTGCTCCGTGTCACGGATCTTTTTGATCAGCGCTACCGAGGCAGCCGCGGACAGGGCTGACGCTCGAAGGCTGTTGAAGACGACCGTACAACGCCTGACATCCTCGCCTTCGGCGTAGAGGTCACCGGTCAGCCCCTCGATGTAGACCACCCCGGGGCCTTCCTCGAAGCTCAGGATGGCGAAGCTGCTCAGCATTGAAGCGTAGGCGCCCTCGCGGAACGGGATGACCTGGATGGTCACGTTCCAGCGCTTCTGGGCGTCGAGCAGTGCGGTGAGCTGCTGGGCCATGACGTCGCGTCCGCCGATCTGCCGGCGGAGGACCGCTTCGTCCAGGACGGCAACCATGCGGAGCTTGCCGTCCGCGATCAGCTTCTGGCGTTCCAGTCTGGCGGCAACTCGCTGTGCCACACCATCCGGTGTCGGCTGGGACACCTCGCTACTGATGACGGCTTGGGCATAGTCCTCGGTCTGCAACAGGCCAGGCACGACGAGCGTCTCGAAGTTCTGCATCTCCGACGCTGCGGATTCCAGCCCGATGAACTGCCGGTAGGAACTGGGCAGGTCGGCGTACTTGGCCCACCAGCCGCGCTGCTTGCCGGTCCGGGCCATCGACAGCAGCGTCTCGCGCAACTCGGCATCTACGACCTCGTACCGGTCCAGCAGCGCCTTCAGGGCTGGCCCCTTCAAACCCACCCGTCCTTGCTCGATTCGTCGCAGGGTGCTTGCCGAGACTTCGATGATCTCGGCTGCCTGCTCGGTCGTCACGTTCGCGGCCTCGCGCGCCTGCTTGAGCTGGGCGCCGAGCTGAAACCGCACGAAGGTCGGACTCTCCATGAGTGACATTCTGCTCGTGTCTCACCAATCTGGCTAGGCACTTGTTGTGCGTGTTGCGCGTCCACAGTGTTGACTACCGGAAATTGCGCGCGCAAGATGGCTGCGTCGGCAGCGCGAAACGGACATGAGGAGACGTGCATGTCTCAGCAGAACAGCTACGACAAGTACGTAGCCGCAACCGCCCTCACCCTTGCTCGTCGCCATCGGCCGGTGTGGTCGTGGAAGCGGTGGCGTCAGGTCTGCCAGTGCGGATCAGATCTGCCCTGCCGAGCAAGACACCGCATCCCGATCAATCGGGGGCACTGGCCAGAGGAGGGGCGATGACACGCGTGACTGTGGTGGGGGAGTGCTCGTGATTGCTGAGATCGTTCCGGTTGTGTTGGGCGGGTTGACGCTCGGGTTCCTGCTCGGGCTCCTCGCGTTTCGGGTCAAGTCGCGGTGGTGTCCGCGTTGCGGCGAGTCCACCGAGGCCATGCACCGGACGGAGGAGCGATGAACAGCAGGCCAGGCCGGTACCTCGCCGGTGACCTGCCACCCGGACGGCGCGTGGCGCAGCTACGTGCGCGACGCGGCATGACGCAGCAGATTTTCGCCAACCGGATCGGCAAGTCGAAAAGCTGGGTGGACAAGGTCGAACGGGGTCTCCGTAACCTCGACCGCTTTTCCACCATCGAAACTGTGGCCGAGGTTCTCGGCGTCACCCCGGAAATCCTGTTCTCCAAAGCCGCCCGCTGGCCAGAGCCCACCGGACCGGCCGCTGACGCCCTGGAACGCGTACGCGCCACGCTGGCCTGCTACGACACCACCTGCACTGGCCTGCCGCCTTCGGCCGACGAGGTGACCCGCCGGATCAACCACGCCTGGGAGGCGTACCGGCACGCCCACCACCCCCAGGTGCTACGGATGCTGCCCGACCTCCTCACCGACGCCCGCCACCTCGCGGCCGCCGCCGATACCGCGGACCTGCTCGTACGGGCATATCGGCTCGCCGCCCAGGTGCTGGTCAAACTCGGCGAAGCGGAACTGGCCTGGCTGGTCGCCGACCGGGCCATGACCACCGCCGCCGGCGACCCACGCCGCACCGCCACGGCAACGATCTCCCTGACGCAGGCGCTGCGCGCTTTGCACCGGGGACGGCTGGCCATGACCGCCGCCACCACCGCCGCACAACAGCTCACCCCCACACCGTCCCGGCACACCCCACCCTGCCATCTCGCCCTGGCCGGCATCCTGCGGATCCAAGCCGCCCTCGCCGCCGCCACCTGCGACGATCCCACCGCCGTACGTCACCACACCCAGCAGGCCGCCCACCTCGCCACCGAACTCGGCGACCACCCGGACCACGACGGCGGCGGCGACCTCGATTTCGTGCCCGTCATGGTCGACCTCGCCCGCGCCCTGATCGCCGCCGAACTCGGCGACAGCCAACACGCCATCACCCTGCACCGTCAGGTCACCGGCGGCGACGCCTGGCGTCGGCTACCCGCCGAACACCGCGCCGCCCATCTGATCGACATCAGCCGCGCCTACCTCGACCTCGGCGACCACCGCGCCGCCGGCCAGGCCCTGGTCACCGCCGACCAGATCGCCCCCGCCGAAACCCGCACCCGCCCCACCGCCCACACCGCCCTGACCACCCTGCTCCGCACCGGACCCACCACAGCCGACGTCACCCGCCTCGCCACCACCATCGGACTCATCCAACGATGACGCGCAGTGTCGACAGGCCGAGCCGTTTGCCCGGAGCCAAGCACGACAGCCCCACGGCGGCAACGTCGGTTGAGGAAACTCGACCGGTCTACCGCCGGGCTGGCGGGATGTGAAGCCTGTGGAGGCCGTGTAAGACCCCGGCTTGGGTTCGTCCCGGGGGCAATCGCCGATGAAGCAGGAAGATCCACCCCGCGAGGGGAGGGATCCCCGACTTCAGGCGGAGGAGGAAATCAAGATGGTGGTCGAACCCGTGCGCGGGAGGGCTCAAGGCTTGCCAGATGGAGACGGCCAAAAGTGATATGCCGCTAAGGCATGAATATGACCCAGAGGTATATCGGTGTCGTATTCGCCGCTGTCCCAGGGCGCGGTGAAGGCCATGTAGTTGCCGGGGTGCAGCTCCACCCACCAGAAATCGTCCCCGTCCTCGGGCGGTTGGGGGATGAGGCCGAAGGTGGTGCCGAACCGCTCCACCGCGAAGGGCGCCACCTCGATGCGGCCGAACGTCACCGGCCCTAGCTCTGCCAGCCGCCCCTCGTACGCTCGCCGCCGCGCGTCCCGGTTCAACAGGTGTCGGGGGGAACTGCCGGCCGTCGGCGGTGTGCCCCACGTGTTCGGCGTGATAGTCGTCGTGGTCGATCGCGATGAGCCGCGGCGGCCCGTCGGTCATCAGCGTCGTCCTCCCTGCTGCCGCCAGCGAGCGTCGGGCAGCGTGCGGAGGGTACCGGCCCGCACCGACATTCGTCCGGCCGCGGCGCTGCGGACGGCGTCGCAGGGCACGCGGGCCGAGGACTGGTGCGGCCACCTGGACGCGCGCAGCAGCCCGCTGCCGGTGTGTCGCGTGCCGGCGTACCCGCGATACTGCCTGTCCGATCGAGCCTCGGCAATCCGCCCAGCCGCTCTTATTGATCTAGCCATTTGCATGTGGAGCTATCTGGATTGATTGCGTAGGGTTCCGTCAGCACCACGGGGAGCGCATCTGTTGGGCGTATTGCGCCCATTTCTGAGGCTGGGTGGTGGGCGGTCGTGACTGTGCAATCTGGAGCGATAGATCCTGCGGCGGCAGCGGCGAGCTGGGTGGACGACATTCTGTTCACCGGGCATTCCAATGACATATGTCTGCGCCTGCCGGATTTAGTGGACAAGGGCACCCTGCGTCGCCTGGTGCGCGAGGCACAGACCCGGCTGGCCGACGCCGGCCTGCGCCGCGGTGGCGCCGCCGCGCTGCGCCTGCCGCCGTCACTGGCGTACGTGGTGAACCTGCTCGCCACCTGGCGCAGCGGCGCGCAAGCCATCCTGCTGGACCACCGACTCACCGATCACGAGGTCGACCGGGCCCTGCGCCGGCTCACTCCGCAGGTGGTGGTCGCCCCGGTGCGGACCGGCGGGGGCGCGCTGCGCGTCTTCGTCGACGTCACCGAGGGGCTCACCGCCTACTCCGACCGCCCGGCCGGCAGTCCGCACGCGGTCATCCAGCTCAGCTCCGGCTCCACCGGGCCGTCCAAGGTGATCGGCCGGACCGTCGAGGACCTGGTCGCCGAGGTGCGCCGGTACACGCTGATCGACGGGGTGGCGCTGCCCGGCGAGCGGATCATCCTGCTGCCGTCCATGGTGCACGTGCTCGGCCTGGTCGGCGGCCTCCTCTACGGGCTGCACGCCGGCGTCGAGCTCTGCCCGCCGCAGCGCCTCAGTGGCGACGCGGTCCTCGCCGCCGTCGCCGCTCAGGACAGCCCGGCCACCGTGCTCGGTGTGCCCTTCCACATCGGGCTGCTCGCCTCCACGACACCGCCGGGAAAGCTGCCGCAGCTCAAGCGGATGACCACCGGCGGTGAGCTGGTCCCGGCCGCCGTCGTCCGCGCCTTCACCGACCGCTACGGCGTCCCGCTGGGCAACATGTACGGGATGACCGAGGTCGGCGTCATCGGCACCGACCTGTACGGGGCGCACCGCCCGGCCATCGCCCCCGCCCCCGGCATCCAGGTGCGCGAACAGGGCGGCGAGCTTCAGGTGAGCTGCCCGGCTTCCCCGTACGTGGGGCTCACCGACCCGACCCGCTGGTCCGACGGCTGGCTGCACACCCGCGACGCCGGCACCGTCGACCCGGATACCGGGCTGGTCACCGTCAAGGGCCGCCTCGACTCGCAGGTGTCGGTCGGCGGCATGAAGGTGGACCTCACCGAGGTGGAGACCACCGTCGCCGAGCTGCCCGGGGTGGGCGCCGCGGTGGTGGTCTGGGACGACGGCATCACCGCGTACGTGCAGCCCGACGGGCCGCTGTCCGAGGAGACCCTGGACAAGCTGCTCGCCGAGCGCCTCGCCGGCTACAAGCGGCCGCGCACCCTGCACCTGCTCGACCAGTTGCCGCGTACCACCACCGGCAAGCTGGTCCGTTCGGCCACCGTGCTGCGGGACGCGGCGTCGTGACCGGCCCGCTACGCGAAGGCGACATCGACCTTCCCGGCCGCCCCGACGACCGCCACCGCGAGCACCAGGCCGTCCCCGGCCTCCGGGTGGCCCACGCGTACGCCGGGACAGCCGGGCACCGGGCGCAGCAGCTCACCCGGGCCGCCGGGGGCGGGCATCCGGCGGCGCAGCCCGCCGTGGCGCAGCCCCGTGCCGAGCGCCTTGCCGACCGCCTCCTTCGCCGTCCACAGGCGCAGGAAGTCCAGGTCCCGGCCGGCCTCCGCCCGGCTTCCCAGCCAGGCCGCCTCGTGGGGGTCGTACCAGCGGCCCGCGAGGGGCGCGGCGGGCAGCGGGCGACGTCGCTCGGCGTCCACCCCGACCGGTCCGTCCGCTCGGGCGGCGACCACGACCAGCCCGCCGGCGTGGCTGACGCTGACCGGCAGCGTCCGGCCGTCGTGGGCGTACACCTCCGGGCGTCCGCCGGGGGCCCGCCGCATCCCGATCTCCGCCCCGGACCGGCCCAGCAGCGCGCCACCCGCGCGCCGCAGCAGCCGCCGCACGAGCTCCGGCCGATCGCCGGCGCTATGGCCGATCCACACGTACACGGTGTCCCGACCGGGCACCGGTAGCTGGTTCACGGAAAGAGGTTAACGCCATGCGAGACGAGGTCCGCGCCTTCGTCACCGAGCAACTCGCCGACATGAACTACGACGTCGATGACCTCGACGACGACACCACCCTCGGCCCGTCCGGCGTCGACCTCGAGTCGCTGGCTCTGGCCGACCTCGCCGTCCGGGTGGAGGACCGGTACGGCCTGAAGTTCGCCGACGACGAGTCGGAGCAGCTGGCCCTGATGACGGTCGGCGAGTTCACCACGATGATCGCCGACCGGGTGGCCGGCGCGAAGAGCGACGCCGCCTGATGGCCGGTCAGCCCGATCTGGGGCGAGCTGACCTGGTGAGCATGCTCGCCGAACTGACCGCGCGCCCCGCCGACCAGGTGTCGGACCGGATCGGCTCGATGGAGCTGGCCTGGCTGGTGCACCTGGTCGAGCAGCGCTACGACCGCCGAATGGAGCTGACCGACGACCAGCTCGCCGGCATCCGTACCGTCGACGACGCCCTCGCGGTGTTCCAGACCTCGCTGACCGCCCCCGCCGATGGCTGAGCGGAAGCATCTGAAGATCACCGGCGTCCACGCGCTCAGCGCCCTCGGCCGGGGCGTCGACCCGCTGCTCGCCGGGGTGCTCGCCGGCACCCCGGCGTTCGCGCCGGTACGCCGGTTCGACACCACCGGCCGCCGGGTCACCGTGGCCGCCACGCTGCCGGAGACCGGTACTCTCGCCGACGAACTGGCCGACGCGATCGACGTCGCCTGCCGGGCCGCCGGACTGGACCGGACCGGGCGGGCGGAGGCGGCGCTGTTCCTCGCCACCCACGGCGGCCCGCCCTCGCTGCCCGGCGGCGGGCCGGAGACGCCGGAGCTCGCCGGCCACCTGGCCCGGCGCTGCGGGCTCGCCGACCGGACCCGGATCTACACCACCGCCTGCGTGTCGGCGAGCACGGCGGTCGCCGACGCGGCGGCCATGATCGGCCGGGGCGACCTGGACCGGGTCGTCGTCGCGGCCGGCTACCTGGTCGAGCCGGACCAGTACGCGCTCTTCGACGCCGGTCGGGCGTTCGCCGCCGACGGGGCGGTCCGCCCGTTCAGTGCCGGACGGCAGGGGCTGCTGCTCGGCGACGGGGTGGTCGCGCTGGTGCTGGAGTCGGCCACCGCCGCCGCCCGACGGGGTGCCCCGGCACTCGCCACCGTCAACGGTTGGGGCCGGGCCGGGGACGCGTACCACCCCTGCCAGCCCGACCCCGACGGCGGCGGGCTGGCCCGGGCGGTCGACGCGGCGCTGCGCCGGGCCGGCCTGCCGGCCGAGGCCGTCGGCTACGTCAACGCCAACGCCACCGGCACCCCGTACAGCGACGCCTCGGAGGCGGCGGCGCTGCGCCGGGTGTTCGGCGACCTGGCGGGCCGGCTCCCGGTCAGCTCCACCAAGTCGGTGCACGGGCACGCCCTCGAAGCGTCCGGCCTGCTCGAACTGGTGGTCACCGTGTTGGCGCTGCGGCACGGCAAGCTGCCGGTCAACGCCGGCTTCCTAGCCCCCGACGAATCCTGCCCCCTGAACGTCATCACCGACGCCCCCCACCCCGCGACCACCCCCCACGCCCTGACCCTCAACGCCGCCTTCGGCGGCGCGAACACCGCACTCCTGGTCGGTGCGCCGTGATCGGGGCGGCCGGGCTCCAGGTCCTCGCCGAGGCGCGGTGGCCGGAGGTGGGGGACGCGGCGCCGGCCCCGGTGCCGGGGTTCGTGCACTCGGGGTTCGCGCCGTTGGTGGTGGCGGTGGCCGAGCGGTGTCTGGGGCGACGGTACGGCGACCGCCCCCTGCCGACGGGCAACCGGACGGCGGTGGTGCTGATCAGCGCCAGCGGTGACCGGGCCAGCGCCGAGCACGTCCGGGCCACCGTCGCCGGTGGCGGCCGGGTCGGGCCGTTGTTCTTCTTCCAGTCGGTGCCGAACAGCGTCGCCGGGCACGTCGCCGCGCGCTGGGGACTGGACGGCCCGGTGGTGTGCATGAGCCCGACCGGCGATCCGTGGGCCGACGGCATCGCGGAGGCGGAACTGCTGCGGTACGACGGCGACGCCCACGAGGTGTTGCTGGTTCTTGTCGAACAGGCACCCGACGGTACGCCGGGCGAGGCGGTCGCGGTGCTGCTGGGGGAGGGAACACGTCAATGAGGACCAAGGGACTACGCGGCGCGCTGGCCGCCGACACCGAACTGGGCGCGGGCAACGTGCTCGCCCGGGTGCTGGCGCACGGCGCCGACCCGAACGGGCCAGGGCTCACCTTCGACACGGCGGTCGACGGCCACCCGGCCGAGCGCCCGCTGACCCTGGGACAGCTCGACGAGCGGGTCGCCGCCCGGGCCGCCTGGCTGCACGAGCGCGGGGTGAAACCCCGCGACCCGGTGGCGGTCTGGGCCGGCACGGCCGCCGACATGGTGCTGTCCTTCCTGGCGCTGACCCGGCTCGGCGCGATCCCCGTGCTGATGAACGGCAAGCTGCGCCCGGAGATCGCCGCCGAGTACATCCGCCGGCTGCGGGCCGCCGGGGTGCTCGCCGACACCGCGCACGCCGCGACCCTCACCGGGCACGACCTGGGCGCCCCGCTGCTCGGCCAGCCCGCCGAGGCGGGCACCGGCGACCCGGCCGCCGCGCCCCCGCACTACCGGCACCACCCGGACGACCCGATCGTCATCACCCACACCTCCGGCACCACCGGGGTACCGAAGGCGGTGCTGCACTCGCACGCCAGCCTCTTCGCGGCCACCCGGCACCTGCTGTCCATGCCGCAGGCGCAGGGCACCAGCCGGATCCTCAACGCGCTGCCCGCTCCGCACACCGCGACCGTGCTGATGGTCAACCAGGCGCTGGGCAACCAGGCGGAGATGTTCCTCCTCTCCGAGCAGGGCGGCGAGCGGGTGCTCGACGCCATCCAACGGTGGCGGCCGGACGGCGTCTTCGGCTTCTCGGTCACCTGGGCGGAGTTGGCCCGTTTCGACCTGTCCGGGTACGACCTGGACTCGGTGCGGCTGTGGTTCAACACCGGCGACTGCTCCCACGAGCCGCACGTGCGGCGGCTGGTCAAGGTCGGTTCGCGGGAGGTGATGACCCGCGACGGGGTGACCCGGGTGCCCGGCTCGGTCTTCATCGACGGCCTCGGCTCCAGCGAGATGGGGCACTCGATGTTCCACATCACCCACACCGTCGACACCAACCGGTACAGCCGCTGCATCGGCCGCCCGTACCGGTTCACGAAGGTGGCGGTGCTCGACGCGGACGGCAACGAGCTGCCGCCCGGTCAGGTCGGCTGGCTCGGCATCGACTCGCCGTCGCTGTTTCGCGGCTACTGGAACGACTCGGTCACCACCTACCGGTCCCGGCTGCGCGGCTGGTACCTCACCGGCGACCTGGTCCACGCCGACGCCGACGGGCGCTACTACCACCTGGACCGGGCCGTCGACTCGGTCGAACTCGGCGACGGGAAGCGCTTCTTCACCGCACTGTCCGAGGAACGGGTCCTCGCCGCCTGCCCCGACGTCACCGACTGCACCGTCGTGATCGTCAAGGAGAACGGCGCAGTTGTGACCGACGTGCTGCTCGAACTGGCCGCCGGGGCGGACCCGGCGCAGGACCGCAGCGCGCGGGTCCGCGCCGCGCTCGGGCCGGACGTGGGCGCGACGCTGCGCCGGGTGGTGCCGGTCCGCCCCGACGACATCCCGGTCACCGTGACCGGCAAGGTCCGCAAGGTGGCGCTGCGCGAACGCTACCTGGCCGAGGCGCCGCGATGACTGCGGTCATCACCGGGATGGGCCTGTTCACCCCCGCCGGCCGGGGCGTCGAGGAGACCTTCGACGCGCTCACCACCGGCCGCTCTGGGCTGCGCCGGCCACCCGAGGGGCACCCGGCGCGGGACTGCCTCGAGGTGGCCGGAGTGCTGCCGGAGATCGACCCCCGCAGCGTCGCGTCCGGGCCGGAGACCAAGATCCTCGACCGGATCGTGCTGCTCGCCCTGATCACCGCCGCCGAGGCGCTCGCCGACGCCGGCATCGAGGTGGGGCGGGACGTCCACCCGGACCGGATCGGCGTGATCGTCGGCGGGGTCGGCGGCATGTCCACTCTGGAGAGTCAGGTTCTCGCGCGCGCCGCGCGCGGTCGGGCGGCGGTCAGCCCGTACCTGCTCACCGGGATCCTGCCGAACATGCCGTCGGCCCGGATCGCCATCGCCCACGGCATCCGGGGCTACAGCTCGTCGGTGGGCACGGCCTGCGCGTCCGGCGCCCAGGCCGTCGCCGACGCGGTACGCCTCATCCGGGCCGGCGAGGCCGACGTGGTGCTCTGCGGGGCCAGCGAGGCGCCGCTCTTCCCGACCTTCGCCGACACCTTCGGCAACGCCCGCGCGCTGGCCCGTGGCTGGGACGAGCCCGCCGAGGCCAGCCGGCCGTTCGACAAGCGGCGCAACGGGTTCGTCCTCGCCGAGGGGGCGGCGCTGCTGGTGCTGGAACGCGCCGAACACGCCGCCGCCCGGGGCGTCACCGGCTACGCCGAGGTCGCCGGCTACGGGGTGAACACCGACGCGTACCACCCGACCGCGCCGCGACCGGACGGCGCCGGGGCGGCCGAGTGTATGCGCCGGGCCCTGACCAGCGGGGCGGTGACGGCGGCCCAGGTCGGCTACGTCAACGCGCACGGCACCGGCACCAAACTCGGCGACATCGCCGAGACCACCGCCCTCGCCGAGGTGTTCGGCGTCGGCGGGGTGCCGGTCAGCTCCACCAAGGGGCTCACCGGGCACCTGCTGGGCGCCTCCGGGGTGCTGGAGGCGGCGGCCACCGCGCTCGCGCTCGGCCGGGGGCTGTTGCCGCCCACCTACCACCTCGACGACCCGGACCCGGACTGCGCGGCGGACCACGTCCGCGGTGCGCCCCGGAGCACCCGCGCCGAGCACGCGCTGACCAACTCGTTCGGGTTCGGCGGCCAGAACGTCAGCCTGCTGCTCAGGCGGGCCGCCGGGGCGGGGAGGTGATCCGACGTTCCATTCCGGGCCAGGGGCGCCCGGGACCGGCAGTCACGGGGGACATCGGAAAGGGCTGACAGGTGGATATCAACGGAATAGACCACATCGAACTGTACGTGGGGGACGCCCGGCAGGCGGCCTACTACTACCGCACCGCGGTTGGTTTCCGGCTGCGTGGGCAGGGTGGACCCGAGACCGGGCTGACCGACCAGCGTTCGCTGCTGCTGGCCCACGCCGACATCCGGATGCTGCTCACCTCCGGGCTCACCGCCGAGCACCCGGCGTCGACGTACGTACAACGGCACGGCGACGGCATCGCGGTGGTGGCCCTGGAGGTCGACGACGCCGCCGGGGCGTACGCGGAGCTGATGGGCCGGGGGGCGACCGGGGTGACCCCGCCGCGCACCTACACCGGCGCGGACGCCGAGGTGGTGATCGCCGAGGTCGGCGGCTTCGGCGACGTGCTGCACCGGCTGGTGCAGCGGCGGGGCGACCGGTCCGAGTTCCTGCCCGGCGCGATCGATCCGCTGCCGGCCGGCGGCGACGACAAGCTGCTCGCCGAGATCGACCACCTGGCGGTCTGCGTGCCGCCCGGCCAACTCGACGAGACGGTGAAGCACTACGAGAAGGTCTTCGGCTTCGCCCAGACCTTCGAGGAACACGTCGAGGTCGCCGGGCAGGCGATGAACTCCAAGGTGGTGCAGAGCCCGTCCGGGCGGGTCACCATCGTGCTGCTGGAGCCGGACACCAGCCGGCGGCCCGGGCAGATCGAGGACTTCCTGCGCTGGCACGCCGGCGCCGGGGTGCAGCACCTCGGGCTGCGTACCGACGACATCGTCACCGCGGTCGGCGCCCTCGCCGACCGGGGGGTGCGCTTCGCCGGCACCCCGGCCGCCTACTACGACGACCTGGAACGGCGGGTCGGGCCGATCGACGCGCCGCTGGACCGGCTGCGCGACCTGAGCATCCTGGTCGACTCCGACCACGGCGGCCAACTGCTGCAGATCTTCACCGAGTCGATGCACGTGCGCCGCACCCTCTTCCTCGAGCTCATCGAGCGGCGCGGGGCGACCACCTTCGGCAGCGGCAACATCAAGGCGCTCTACGAGGCCAAGGAACGGGAGCTGGCCGCGGCGGGGGCGATCCCCGCCGTCGCGGCCGGCACGGCAGAAGGAGCTGGGGCATGACCACCACACATCCGACCCTGACCGCCGAGGAGGAGGCGCTGCTGCCGTCGGACTCCGACGTGCGTCACTACGCCGAACACGGCTGGTACCTGTCCAAGAAACTGTTCACCGACGACGAGGTGGACCAGCTCGTCGCGGCGACCGACCGCTACTACGCCGGGGAGCGTGACCGCCGGCTGCCCGTCCGACCGCCGAAGCTGGCCTACTGGGAGCCGAGCAGGGGCGACGTGCAGCGGCACAACGACTACGTGCACTACGAGCACGACGCGATCAGCCGGATCCTGCGCAAGCCGCTGATCGGGGCGGTCGCCGCCCGGCTGGCGCAGGCCGAGGAGATCCGGGTCTTCCAGTCCACGTTGATCTACAAGCCGCCGATCGACGGGGAGCCGTCCAACATCGTGCCGTGGCACTTCGACAAGCACTACTGGGCGTCCTCGTCATCGGAGAACATGCTCACCGCGTTCATCCCCTTCCACGACTGCGGGGAGGAGATGGGCACCATCACCATGGTCGACGGGTCGCACCGCTGGCGGGAGATCGGCGCCGACGACACCGTGGTCCGGCACTTCGCCGACCGGGATCGTGACCAGCTCGAGGAGATGCTCGCCGAGAACGCCGCGTACAACAACACGGAGATCCGCAAGATCCCGATGGTGATCCCCAAGGGGCACATGAGCTTCCACCACTGCCGCACCTACCACGGCAGCGGCGCGAACGTCAGCGGGCGGCCCCGCCGGGCGATTTCGCTGCACCTGCAGGACGGCGGCAACGCCTGGCGGGAGTATCCGCTCTCCGACGGCACGCTCGCCGCGTACAACCACGACGTGCTGGTCCGCCGTACCCACGAGGGGCGGCCGGACTACGCGGACCCCGAATTCTGCCCGGTCATCTGGCGCGACCGCGCCCAGCAGGGAGGCTGAACATGTCACGGTACGACTGGGGTAAGACGCACCCGGGCATCGAGCGGCTGGAGCGGGCGGTGACCGAACGCCGCGACGCGGTGGTCAACCACCCGCTCTACGCCAGTCTCGACAGCCACGAGGCGCTGGTCACCTTCATGGAGCACCACGTCTTCGCCGTCTGGGACTTCATGTCGCTGCTGAAGTCGTTGCAGCGCCAGCTCACCTGCGTCACCGTCCCGTGGATCCCCACCGGACCGACCGGCAGCCGCCGCCTGATCAACGACATCGTGATGGTGGAGGAGAGCGACGAGCTGGGCGACGGCTACATCAGCCACTTCGAACTCTACGTGCAGGGCATGGCGGAGGCCGGCGCGGACACCGGCGCGGTGGACAGGCTGGTCGACCTGCTGCGCGCCGGCCGGCCGGTGACCGAGGCGCTGGGCGACGCCGGCGTGCCCGGCCCGTCCGCGGCGTTCGCCGGCACCACCTGGCGGATCATCGAGCGCACCCCGGTGCACTGCCAGGCGGCGGCCTTCGCGTTTGGCCGGGAGGACCTCATCCCCGAGATGTTCACCCAGGTCGTCTCAGTCAACGAGCGCAGCCAACGGCTCAACAAGTTCGTCGACTACCTGGAGCGGCACATCGAGGTCGACGGGGAGCAGCACACCCCGATGGCCATGCAGATGCTGGCCGACCTCTGTGGCGACGACGACACCAAGTGGCAGGAGTGCGCGGACACCGTCAACGACGCGCTGGCGGCCCGAGCTCAGCTCTGGGACGCCATCCTGACCGCGATCAAGGAGGGGCGGCCGGCGTGACCCACGACCCGGCCCGGCTCTACCGCACGGTACGGCTGATCCGCCGCTTCGAGGAGCGGGCCATCGAGCTGGTCCGCGCCGGGGAGATCGTCGGCGGCATCCACCCGTACCTCGGGCAGGAGGGGATCGCCGCCGGGGTCTGCGCGGCGCTGCGCGACGACGACCTGGTGACCGGCACCCATCGCGGGCACGGGCACGTGCTCGCGAAGGGCGCCGACCCGGCCCGGATGCTCGCCGAGCTGTGCGGCCGGGTCACCGGGCTCAACCGGGGCCGGGGCGGGTCGATGCACGCCGCCGACTTCGGCGTCGGGGTGCTCGGCGCCAACGCCATCGTCGGGGCCGCCGGCGCGATCCTCACCGGAGCGGTGTGGGCGCGCCGGCGGCGCGGCGACGACCTCGTGGGGGTGACCTTCTTCGGCGACGGCGCGGTCAACGAGGGGATGCTGCTGGAGGCGTTCAACCTGGCCGCGCTCTGGCGGGTGCCGGTGCTGTTCGTCTGCGAGAACAACGGCTACGCCACCACCATGCCGGTCGACGGCGCGGTCGCCGGCACCATCGCCGGCCGCGCCGAGGCGTTCGGCATGCCGGCCGCCGCCGTCGACGGGCAGGACCCCGAGCGGGTACGCGCGGCCACCGCCGCCGCCGTCGCCCGGATGCGCGCCGGCGGTGGGCCGGAGCTGATCGAAACGCACACCTACCGCTTCGACGCCCATCACACCTTCGAACACGTGGTACGCCTCGACTACCGCCCGCCCGAGGAGGTGGCCCGGGGCCGCTCCCGCGACCCGGTCGTCATTCAAGGCGCGCGACTCCCCGCCGAGGTGCGGGAGGCCGTCGACGCCGAGGTCGAGGCGACCCTGGCCGCGGCCGTCGAGTACGCCCTGGCCAGTCCCGTGCCGGACCCGGCCGGGGCCCTCGACCACCTGTACGCCAGCGGGCTGACTGCCCGAGGAGGTTCGTGATGCCGAGGCTGTCGTATCGTCGTGCGCTCACCCGGGCGCTCGCCGACGAGATGACCCGCGACGAGTCGGTCTTCCTGCTCGGCGAGGACATCCGGGTGGCCGCCGCGAACATCACCTCCGGCCTGCTGAAGAAGTTCGGGCCGGAGCGGGTCATCGACACCCCGCTGTCGGAACAGGCGTTCACCAGCTTCGCTACCGGCGCCGCGCTGGCCGGGCTGCGGCCGGTGATCGAGTTCCAGATCCCGTCGCTGCTGTTCCTGGTCTTCGAGCAGATCGTCAACCACGCGCACAAGTTCCCGCTGATGACCGGGGGGCAGTGCGCCGTGCCGGTCACCTACCTGGTGCCCGGCTCCGGCTCCCGGACCGGGTGGGCCGGGCAGCACTCCGACCACCCGTACAGCCTCTTCGCCCACGTCGGGGTGACCACCGTGGTTCCGGCCACCCCGGCGGACGCGTACGGGCTGCTGGTATCGGCGATCCGCTGCGCCGACCCGGTGGTCGTCTTCGCCCCCGCCGGGGCCCTCGACGTGCGGGCCGACGTCGACGACCTCGCCCCGGTGCCGCTCGGGCGGGGCGTGGTGCGCCGCCCGGGCAGCGACGTCACCGTGGTCGCGGTCGGGCACCTGGTGCACGACGCGCTCGCCGTCGCCGACGAGCTGGCCGACCAGGCGTCGGTGGAGGTCTTCGACCCACGGACGCTGTACCCGTTCGACTGGGACGGCCTCGTCGAGTCGGTGTCGCGCACCGGGCGCCTCGTCGTGGTGGACGACTCCAACCGGTCCTGCGGCATCGCCGGCGAGATCATCGCGACCGTGGTCGAGCGGGTGCGGCTGGCCGCGCCTCCTCGCCGCGTCACCCGCCCGGACGGTGCCGTGCTGCCCTTCGCCCCCGCCCTCGACCGGGCCGTGCAGCCCGGTCGGGACCAGCTCGCCGCCGCCATTCAACTCACGATGAAGGACGGATGACCGATGGACCCGAACTACGCCTGGCCGCCCCTTGGACAGCCCTGGACCGACCTGCCCGAATCGACCCGTACCGCGATGGTTGCCGCCGGGGCCGAAGCCTGGCAGCAGATCTTCTACGGCTGCGCCTCGTACAACAAGCAGTGGCGGCTGGCCCGGCCGCCGGCGCTCACCGCCGACGCGTTCCGCGAGCTCAACGAGGTCTGCGACCGGATCGTCCAACTCATCTTCGAGGCGTGCCAGCGGCGGGCCCGGACGGCGGGGGAGCTACGCCGCAAGCTGGGCGTGCCGGAGGGGGAGACCCGGCTGCTCGACGAGGACGAGGTCCTGCACGACGGGTTGCTCGCCGCGTACCGGCCGGACGTGCTGTTCTCCGGCGGGGTGCCGTGCATCGTCGAGTACAACATCGACAGCAGCCTCGGCGGCGGCTTCGACGCGGACACCGTCATCCACCGGTACGCCGACCTTTACCGCGAGCAGGGCCTGCTGGAGGCGATGCCGGTCCGCCCGGCTCCGTCCCTGCTGGACCAGCGGTTCGTGGCGATCCGGGACACCCTCGGGCTGGCCGACGGCGCGCGGGTGGCGCTGCTGCTGGACTTCCTGGCCGACTACCCGGGGTTGGAAACCCCGGACGACTTCCTCCGGATCCTGTCCCCGCTCGCCGACCGGGCCCGCAACTTCGGGATCGACCTGATCATCGCTCCGGTCGAGAAGTGCACCCTGACCGACGACAAGCGGCTGGTCGTGGGCGGCGCCCCGGTGGACGCGCTGTTCCGGCTCTTCGTGCCCAACCGGGTCACCCCCAGCTCCGGCCTGGACGCGGTGGCCGACGCCCTGGCCGCCGGCACCCTGCCGATGTACGTCAGCAGCGCCGCCTGGCTGCTCAGCAACAAGCTGAACTACGCCTGGCTCTGGGACGACCTGGACCTGCTCTCCGAGACCGACCAGGCGCTCATCCGCCGGTACGTGCCGCACACCGTGGCGCTCACCGCCGACCAGCTCGACCGGGCTCTCGCGGAGCAGGCCGACCTGGTGGCCAAGCCGGCCGGCGGCTCGGCCGGGCACGGAGTGCTCATCGGCCGGGAGATGAGCGCGGTGGCCTGGGAGGACGGCGTACGCGCCGCGATCGACGCGGGCGGCAACATCCTGCAGCGCTACCACGAGGCGGACCAGGTGGCGATGGACTTCGTGCAGATCGAGACGGGTGAAACGGTCAGCGCGGTGGTCCCGTACAGCCTGGCCCCGTACCTGTTTGGCCGGACCGGCTCCGGCGCCCTGGCCCGGGTCGGCTACCCCGGCTGCGAACAGGTGCTCAACCTGGCCAGAGGCGTCCTCATGACCGGCATCCTCCTCACCGACTAGCTCCCCCAACTGCGCCAATCAAGGAGTTCGCGTCAGGGTCCGCGCGCTACCTGACGCGAATTCCTTGATTGGCACGCGCGGGCTCTGTCTTTCGCGGGCAATCACCAACCCCACCCGCACACGCGTCACTGCCTGCCGGAACGTTGGCGGCGGCCAGTCGGGTTTCCCCGTGGACGGCCCGTTCCGAAGCTACGGATGGGAACCACGGGTTGCTGATCGTCCGGCGTTCACGAAGGCGACGATTTCGTCGAGGTCAGGGCGATAGCCGCCGCTGGTGTCCACCTCGATCTCGGGCACGTCGAGCCGGACGGGCTGGAAGCCGTGGTGGCCGACGGCATGGGTCTGATGGTCGCCGAGGTACGCGTCGGCGTGGGCATGCCGGGTCGCGTTCTTGTCCTGCCGTCGCTGGATGCGGTTGAAGGCCGTCCGCGCGGCGACCTGGCAGTGCACGACCCGAATGTCGGCGACCCCGACCAATGGCTGCAGGCCGGGGCGCCAGACGTGGTCTTGGAAGGCCGCCTCGGCGACCGTGGTCACGCCGGCGGTCAGGAGCAGGTGCAGCACCGTGAAGAACGTGGGCAGGGTCCGAAGGGTCAGCTCGTCGCTCGGTGCGGCGATGAAATCGCCGGCCGCGTGGACCATGCCCTCCTTGATCTCGTCCCGGCAGATCGCCGGGCAGCCGATCCTCCGGGCGAGCAGGTGCGCGAGTGTCGTCTTGCCAGCCGCCGACGGTCCGCTGATGACGACAAGGGTCGGCGTTGTTCCCATCACATCGTTATAGCTCGCCCGGGTGCACGATGCCGGCAGGGATCAGCTCTGCGTAGTCATCTACGGCCAGATACCTCCCCGCCACGTGCCGCCAGCGGGGAATCTCAACTGGCCACCAACAAACGTCCGTGACCGACTGGGACTCAGCATTTACCGTGTCTTCTCGACACGTCCGCTGGCCCTGAGGAGCATCATGCCCCGCACCACCGTCGTTACCAAACCCATCTCGACCGGCATCGGCTGGGCCGGCGCCCTGGTCGCGGTCTTCGCCGGCCTCTACCCGGGCTTGCACGGCGCATACTGGGCGATTCCGCTCACCATCGCCGCAGTCGGTGGTGCGATCGGTATCTGGAGGGCTGTCGTCTTGCTCGGGATGATCATAAACCATCTGCACTGGCGGGACGTTGAGGTGCCCGCCGAGCACCACTGAGCAGGTGACCCCGGCGCCGGCTAGCCGTTGCGGCCAAATCGGCGCCGACGTCCCACCTGTGTGACGGAGTTGGCGTCACCCTCCGCGCCGCCAGGCCAAATTGGACAAGGCGGGGATGCTGTTGCGCTGATCCGGGCGGAGCTTGGCGTCAAGGATCGCGGGCGGTCGCACTCGAAGTGGTGTGTAGGCCACCACCTCGCCCGGAGTGACGGACGAAGTCGATCGGGTACATCTCGTCCGGTCCCACGGTTGGTGCGATCTCGGATGCCCCTGTGCTGGTCGCCGCTACCTCGAACGGAATCGTCAGGACCGCTGGATCGAGTAGGTAGAACGGCTTGGGAGTGGTGAGCCGTGGCACCGCCATGTAGAGCAACTTGCCTTCTTGGAGGGCACGTACCCGCACGGGCAGTTGCGCCTGGTCCGGGTTGCATTTGACGACCCGGGCCTGCTGCCACTCCTTCAGATCGGTGAGACGGATGGCGGCTGCCTCCTTGCCGACGAAGTCCGGGATGTGGCCGTGTACACCGCGTGGGGCGGCACCTTCACGTTCGAGGAGGTCCCAGACCTGTCGCCGGACGGCCTCCTTGGCGCGATCAATGTCGTCGGGGCTGGTCATCCTGTACTCCTAGGGGGTCATGAGAGTGAGCAGGCGGTCGGTGACCTCCTGGACCGAGGGGTTCGTCGCGCCAAGGTCGTAGCTGCCGGGCGGCGGCGAACGCGAGGTTGAGGCCGCCCGCCGCGCGGGTCTCCTCGATAACGTCGATCGCCTGATGTAGATGGGACGTGGCGGCGTCGACCTCTCGCTGGAGAATCTCGGCGAGAGCGAGGTTGCCGAGGATGACGGCGGTGGACTTGCGGCGTGCGGCGATCAGTTGACGAGCGCTCTCCAACGCGGCAACGGCTTCGACTGGCTTCTGCAAGAGCAGCCAGCAGGAACCCACGAGGCGTGCGTAGTGACTGGGGCAGAAGAGGGCGGTCGCCGGATCACCGGCCTCCACCGCGGCGAGGTGGTCCTCAGCGTCGCCGAGAGCCTCCGAGCAGTCCCGTTCGTTGCCGAGCATCGCGTGTGCCTCGGCGTGGTGCAACTGGGCAAGGCCGGCGATGACATGACTGTCGGTGCGGCTCACCATTGCGGCACGTGTGGTCAGGACAAGGCCAGCGGTGGGCCGCTTGGTGCCGTACAGGGCGAGATAGCTCTTCCGAAGCAGTGCGTTGGCCTCGGCGACGGCGTTGCGTGTCGCCCGGGCGGCGTTGACCGCCTGATCGAGGTATGCCGCGCTGGCCGCGTGGTCGCGCCGCTGCGAGGCGTCCCAGACGAGTTGACCCATCAGCGTCGCGGATTCTGCGACGGCGGTGGAGAGTTCGCGTCCGCGACCGGGCGTTGCGCCACCTGGCGGAGTGTGCCCGCCGGGTGCCCCGCATCGCCGCGGCCCGGGACCGGATCGCCACTCTGCTCGACGTCGCGTACGCCGCCGTGGCGCCCCGGGCCGGGTACGCGCTGATCCACGGCGAGCTGGGCCCCGATCACGTCCTGATCGACGACCACGACCGGCCGGTGCTGATCGACATTGAGGGCGCGATGTACTTCGACCCGGAGTGGGAGCACGTCTTTCTGCGGCTGCGCTTCGGCGGCACCTACCACCACCTGGCGGCCGACGGTCTGGACGAGGCGCGTTTGCGTCTCTACCAGCTGGCCCTGGACCTGTCCCTGGTGGAGGGCCCACTCCGCCTGCTCGACGGCGACTTCCCCGACCGTGCCTTCATGCGGTCCGTCGCGGACCACGCCACCCGCCGCATCCTCGCCCGCGTCCCGCCCAGTTGACCAAGAAGCTGGTGTCGGTTGAAGCGCCGGTCCGTGGCGCGATCTCCTTGATCAAGAACGCGCGTCGGCGACACCGGGGGCCGCCGTCGCCAAGTGGTGGGCCAGCGCCGCGCGCAGGGCCACCGAGGACGGGCGAAGGGTGCCGACGTTGATCTGGTAGGTCGGGTGGCCGGCGCGGACGCGCGGCTGAAGGGTGCCGGGGGGTGGTGCCGGCACCCCGGGGTGAAGGGTGACCCGGAGCACGGCGAACGGACCGCTATGCCGGATCACCGCCGACCGGACCACCGGCCAGGGGAGGGCCACACCCCTGCCCCGATCCGCCAACTCCAGCGCCCCGTCAGTGACCCGGACCCACGGCCACCTTTTTCGATTGAGGAGGAGCGAGAGACCCACGAAGACCAACAGGAAGGCGACGCTCGACAGCCCGAGGGCCAACAGGTCCAGTGGATTCCGGAAGATCAGAGCCACCGCCAGCTGGGCGATGAGCCAGCTCACTGCGGCGATCGACAGGAAATAGCCGACGATGCGGGGCGTGGACGCGCGGAAAGCCGACTCGTTGCGATCGCTCATGACGACCCTTCCGTCGGAGTATCCAATCCACTGTAGAACAGTCCAGCCATGGCTCCGGCCGTGATCATCGCCCTTGGTCGACGGGTGCGCCGAGGCGGGCGCCCAACACCCGCAGCGTTTCTGCGGTGGCGATGGCGTCGCTGCGGGCGCTGCCGTGCCGGCCGTCGCTGCTGTACAGCGACGGGTCAACGCCGGCCGGATGGTCGGTGAGGTGCACGTGCAGCGTGCCGAGCCGCTCGGCCAGCCGCCCGGTGTGGGTGGAGAGCAGACGCATCCGCTCGCCGAGGCCGGCTCGCAGCGCGGGCGGCACGGCGGGGCTGTGCGAGACGTCGAACATGCCGACCGTGATCACGTCTGCTCCGGCATCCTGGAGCGCGGTGATCATCGCGGACAGTTCGGTGTCCACCGCGTCCGGGTCGTACCCGGATCGGAAGGCGTCGTTGCCGCCGCAGACCACCAGCGCCAGGTCCGGCCGCCACGCCAGCGCCGCCGCCAGCTGCGTCGCCCGCACCTCATACGCGCGCAGCCCGCGTCGCCCCAGGTTGAGGTACGCCAGCTCGGGCTGGACCGCCCGCAACTCGGCGGCGATCCGGTCGGCCCACTGCAGGTCGGAATAGCCCTCGACCGGCTCGCACAGCCCCTCGGCCACACTGTCGCCCAGCACCACGAACCGTCGCCACGGATGCCCGCGCAGCAGCCCGACGCTCTCACCCTCTCGCAGACACCAAGGATCGGTAACCTCGCTCAACACCCGTCCCATCCCGGAACGCTAACCCACCCGCGCCCGACCCGTCGATCATGACTTTGGCGGTCTCCCGACCGGCGTGTCGCGTCGCCAACGTCATGATCATCGGCCGGAATGGAGGGATGCGGGTGCAGGTGGCGGTGTGTGGGCCGGCGGAAGCTTCGGCGGCCGAGGTGGCGGGGGCGCGGCGGCTGGGGGAGTTGCTGGCGGAGCGCGGGGTGACCGTGCTGTGCGGCGGGGGCGGTGGGGTGATGGCCGCCGTCGCCGCCGGCGCCCGGTCCCGCAACGGCCTGGTGATCGGCGTACGCCCCGACGACGGCACCGACCCGGGCGAGGCCGACGTGTCGGCGGCGGTGGTGACCAACATGGGTCAGGCGCGCAACGCGATCCTGGTGTGGAGCGCCGACGCGGTGATCGTCGTCGGCGGCTCGTGGGGGACGCTGAGCGAGCTGGCGCTGGCGATGCGGCGCGGTGACATCCCCGTGGCAGTGCTCGGCGGTTGGCGCATTCTCGACCCGGCCGGCAAGCCGCTGCCCGGCCCGCGGCACGTCGACACGCCGGAGGAGGCGGTCGCCGTCGCGCTGGAGGCATGGGGATGAGTTCGTAGTCTCCGTGCGGCGACTACTGGCCTGGCGGTGCGCGAACACGCCGGAATCTTGGCAGACTGGCCTCCCACCTACCGGCGAGATTGGGGTGAGATGCGCAAGGTCATCGTGTGGATGATGGTGTCGCTCGACGGCTTTTTCGAGGGGCCCAAAGGCGACCTGAGCTGGCACCGGGTCGACGAAGAGTTGCACCAGCACTTCAACGACGAGTTGCGGACCAAGGGCGCCTTCCTGGACGGCCGGCGCACCTACGAGCTGATGGCCGGGTTCTGGCCCACCGCCGACCAGGACCCGCAGGCCAGCGCCACAACCCGGGAGTTCGCCGGCATCTGGCGGGAGATGCCGAAGATCGTCTACTCACGTACCCTCGACCGGGCCGACTGGAACGCCACCGTGGTGCGCGAGGTCGTGCCGGAGCAGGTGCGGGCGCTCAAGGAGCAGCCGGGCGGTGACCTGATCCTCGGCGGCGCGGAGTTGGCGGCCGAGTTCGCCCGGCACGGGCTGATCGACGAATGGCGGATCTACCTGAATCCGGTGGTCGTCGGCGGCGGCAGGCCGCTGTTTCCCGCCGGCACGACGCTCGACCTAGAGCTGATGGAGACCCGCCGGTTCGGCAACGGCGTGGTGCTGTTGCGCTACCGCTGACCGCTCAGGCCGGGGTGGACACCGCGGGTTCCGCCGCCGGGCGGTCGGCCTTCGACCGGGCCAGCAGCAGCGGCCCGACGGTGAGCGTCAGGCAGACCGCCGCCATCACCAGCAGCGCCGGGGTCAACCCGAGCGCCGCCACCGACCAGCCGCCGACCAGCGCACCGATCGGCATGCCGACGAACGCCACCGAGCCGGAGATGCCCAGCACCCGGGTCTGCAGAGCCTCGGGCACCCGCTCGTAGAGGGCCGCGCCGAGCAGCGGGTTCACCGCGGCGATCGCGATGCCGGACACGAACGTCACGGTGAGCACCACCGCCAGCCGGTCGGTGAGGGCGAGCGCCACCAGTCGGGGCGCGCCGCTGAGCGCCAGCCCGAGCGCGAACATCACCCGGCGGGGCAGCCGCGGCCCGGCCACGGTGAACAGCAGGTTGCCCAGCAGCGCCCCGCCGGAGAACACCCCGAGCACCAGGCCGAAGCCGGCCGGGTCGCCGAGCACCCGACTCACCCAGAGTGGGATCCAGACCGCGACGCTGGCGACGGCGAACATGTTCGCCGCCGAGACCGCCACCAGCATGGTCAGCAGCGTCCGGTCGGTACGCAGATAGCCGAATCCACCGCGTAGCGCGCGCAGGTAGCTTTCCCGGGGCGCCGGGTTCGCCGGCGCGGGCGGGCGGACCAGCAGGCCGACCAGCAGCGCGCACACCACGAAGGTGGCCGAGTCGATCCAGATCGCCCGGGTCACCCCCACCCAGCCGATGAGCAGCCCGCCGAGGACCGCCCCGAACAGCATCAGGCCCCGGACCAGCCCGTCGTAGGCGGAGGTGAGCCGGATCAGCGGCACCCCGGCGCGCTCGGCGGCAGGCTTGAACAAGACGTGTTTGACCCGGTCGCCGATGCCGCGTAGCCCGCCGGCCACCGCGACCAGTGCCACCAGCGCGCCGAACCCCAGCCAGGGTGCCAGCGCCACGACCGCCATCGCCACCGCGCTGGCCGCGTCGACGGTGACGGCGGTACGGCGTACCCCGAACCGGTCCGCCCAGGGGGTGGCGAGGGCGCTGGAGAGCATGTACGGCAGGGTCTCCGCCGCCGCGACCAGGCCCATCCGGGTCGGGCTGCCGGTGGTCTCGAGCACCAGCCAGGGGATGGCCACCACCGAGATCCGGGTGCCCAGGTTGGACAGCAGGTCGGCGCCGACCAGGGTGTACAGCTCGCGGCGCGGGTTCACGCCCGGCCGCCGATCGCCGCCGCGTCCGTGTCGACGGGGTGCGTGGCGGCGTACCGGGCGCGCAGGGCGCGTTTGTCCACCTTCGCGGAGCGGTTCAGCGGCAGCGCGTCGACGAACTCCACCGCGCCGGGTGCCCAGGTGTCGCTCAGTTCCCGGGTGACCAGCGCGATCAGCTCGTCCCCGGTCACCGTGGCCCCCGGCGCCGGCACCACGTACGCGTGCGGCAGTTCCCCGGCCACCGGGTCCGGCACGCCGATGACGGCGGCGGCGCGTACCTCGGGGTGGGCGGCGAGCGCGTCTTCGATTGGGCGGGAGTAGATCGGCCAGCTCCGCTGCCGGGTGAGGATCCGGTCCTGGAGTCGGTCGACCAGGTAGAGGTAGCCGTCGGCGTCCAGGTGGCCGATGTCGCGGGTCCGGACCCAGCCGTCCACGAGCGTCTCGGCGGTCAGCTCGGGCTGGCCGTGATAGCCGGCGAAGCTGAGCTTGGTACGCGCCCACACCTCGCCGTCATCGCCGGGCGGCAGCACCCGGCCGTCGGCGTCGCGGATCTGCACGGTCACGTCCCCGTACGGCCGGCCGCAGGAACGCAGCCGCTCCGGGTGCTCCGGATCGTCGGTGAGCCCCGGCAGCGCGCAGATCACCACGGCCTCGCTGAGCCCGTACACGATGCGCAGGCACGGGCCGAAGCGGGCGATCGCCTGGCGCAGCCGGGCGGGCGCGGCGGGCCCGGCGCCCACGTTGAACATGAACATGGCGGAGAAGTCGGCGCCGGCCAGGGCCGGATGGTCGAGCACCTCGTAGAGCATCGGCGGGGTGACGAAGGTGGAGGTGAGCCGCTCGGTGTCCACGGTCCGGATGAACGCGGCCGGGTCCCACCGCTCGCGCAGGAACAGCACCCCGCCGGTGAACAGGTTGAACAGGGTGGTGATCTGGCCGCTGGCCAGCCACATCGGCGAGTGCGACAGGTGCCGCAGCAGCGGGAAGCCGGCCGCCCGGAAGTCGGCGGCCAGGGCGAGGATCTGGCGGTAGAAGCTTTCCCGGTGGTGTACCAGCTTGGGGGTGCCGGTGGTGCCGCTGGTCTGCAGGAACGATTCCGGCGCCGGCACCTCGGCGGGCAGCTCCACCGGTGCGTTCCCGCCGGCGGTGAGGTCGGGTCCCGCACCGCCGGGCCCGAGGCAGAGCACCGGTACGCCGGACAGCCTGGTGGCGATCTCCGCGCCGAGCGGGTCCTCGGCGCGCGGGTCGTGGACGAAGGCGTCGGGGCGGGCCAGGGCGACGAACTCGTCGACCTCCCGGCGGGAGGTCACCGGTGCGATCCACATGCTCCGGCAGCCCAGCAGGTGCAGCGCCAATTGGAGCAGCGGTGCCTCCACCGTGTTGCCGAGCATCACCAGCACCGCGTCGCCGGGGCGTACGCCGTGGCGCAGCAGCGCGCCGGCCAGGCCGCGCACCTCGGCGGCGACCTGGGGGTAGGTCATCCGACGGCCCCCGCCGACGAGGGCCTCCCGGTCGCCGAAGCCAGCGAACAGCTCCAGTGCCTCGTGCAGATAGTTCGCCCGATCGATCATCGCGCAGCCCCCATCGTGTTCCGGGGATCGAGCCTAGGCACCGCAGGTCCGGCGTGGACAGAGCCGGTTCGGCGTCCGGCGACACCCCGAGGACATTTGATCATGTCGATCAGGTTGATTGACGCTCGTCGCGAGCGGCCGCTAGTTTCCGGTCCATCGTCCGGGTGGTGCCGTCGGTCGGACCGCGCCCCGGGCTGCCAACGATGGAGGTTTAATGTCGACCCCGAGAAGATGGCACCTCATAACCTTCGCCACGGCGTTGCTGATCGCCGTTACCCCGGCTGTCACCGCGAGTGCCGGCCCTGCCGGCACCGACAGCGCCCCGAAGGGGCGCGCGGAGTGGGCCGCTAGCTGGGCCACCGCGGTGACCCGCGGAAACAACGTCGGCCTCACCGACACCGGCCTCAACAACCACAGCATCCGGATGATCGTGCACACCTCGGTGGGCGGCGATCGGCTCCGGGTGCGGCTGACCAACATCTACGGCGAGCGGGCCGTGAAGGTGGGGCACGCCACCATCGCCCGCCCCAACACCGCCACCGTCAACGACCTGTCCGACATCGACCCGGCCAGTCTGCGCGAGCTGACCTTCAATGGTGCCTCCTCGGCCACCATGAACCGGGGCGCCGAGCTGCTCAGCGACCCGGTGGGCTTCAAGGTCCGCGAGCAGGAGGACCTGGTCGTCACCCTGTACTTCCCGGTGCTGACCGGCGCGGTCACCTTCCACGGCCAGTCCCGGTCCACCGTCTTCATCGGCGGCACCGACCTCACCACCTCGGCGGGCGGCGCGGGCTTCACCACCCGGCCCGACTGCTGCTGGATGTTCCTGTCCGGCATCGACGTGGAACGCAAGAAGAGCCCCGGCGCGGTGGTCGTCTTCGGTGACTCGATCGCCGACGGCAACGGCAGCACGGCCAACGCCAACAAGCGCTGGCCGGACCTGCTCGCCGGGAGGCTCATCGGCTCCCGACCCGAGGTGCAGCGGCCGGGTCTGCTGAACATGAGCCTGTCCGGTAACCGGCTTAACCACGAGGGCACGGAGCCCGGTGCGGACAACTTCCCCGGCTACTACGAGCTGGGCCCGAACGCCCTGGCCCGGCTCAACGAGGACGTCTACCCGCAGACCGGGGTGCGTACCGTCATCACCCACCTGGGCATCAACGACATCTGGATGAACGGCGACAGCGCGGAGAGCATCATCGCCTCGCTGCGGCAGCTCAACCAGCAGGTCAAGGCCCGCGGTCTGACCAGCCTGGTCAGCACCCTCACCCCGTACGAGGGCAACGGCGGCCCCGGCGTGTGGACGCCGGAGAAGGAGGCCACCCGGCAGACGGTGAACTCCTGGCTGCGCGGCCAGGGCGCGAAGGAGTTCGACGGGGTGATCGACTTCGACAAGGTGCTGCGCGATCCCACGCACACCAGCCGGCTGCTGCCGGCGTACGACTCGGGTGACCACATCCACCCGAACGACACCGGCAACAAGGCGATGGCGGACGCCGTACCGCTGAAGCTGCTCGATCTGTGACACCCGGTGGGGGTGGCGTGCGACCCACGTCGCCCCCACCGCCGATCCCGGGGAGGCACCGAAAGTGGACGTTGGTCAGATCCTGGCCGGCCTGTTCAGCGAGCAGGGCCGGCAGGATCCCTATCCGTGGTACGCGGCCCTGCACGAACAGGCGCCGATCAGCGCTATCCCGAACCGCCCCGCCGCCAGCACCCTCACTGCCGTGGCCGGCGGGTACGACGTGGTCGACCAGGTGCTGCGCGACCCGGCCTGGTACAAGGGCGCCCCGCCGGGCTGGCAGGAGCAGGAGATCCTGCGCACCTTCCTGTCCTCGATGATGTTCATCAACCCGCCCGATCACACCCGGATGCGGGCGGTCTTCGCCAAGACGTTCACCCCGCGTCGACTGAGCGCGCTGGAGCCGGTGATCGTCCGGGTCGTCGAGGACCGGTTGGACCGGATGGCCGAGGCGGGCGCCGACGGCGGCGAGGTGGACTTCGTCGCCGACTTCGCGTACCCGGTCCCGGCGCTGGTGATGGCCGAGTTCATCGGTCTGCCCGAGGCGGATCTGGCCTGGTACCGGCAGCGGGTCGACTGGATCGACGAGTACATGGACGTCGCCGGCAAGACCCCGGAGCGGGTGGCCCGCGCCAACCAGGCCGCCGAGGAGCTGCGCGCCTACTACCGGGACCTGATCGCCCACCGGCGCCGGCAGCCCGGCGAGGAGCTGATCAGTGGCCTGGTCGAGGTGCTGGACGCCGGCGGCATGGAACTGACCGAGGAAGAGTTGATCAGCAACCTGATCGTGTTGTTCAACGCCAGTTTCGTCACCACCGTCTACATGTTCAGCAACGGGCTGCCGCTGCTGCTGGCCCGCCCCGACCTGGTCGCCGCGCTGCCCGGCGACGACGCCCTCGCGCGGGGCTGCGTGGACGAGATCCTGCGGATGGAGAGCCCGGTCCACTTCCTGGCCCGCTCCGCGCCGTACGACACCGAGCTGGGCGGGGTGCCGGTCAAGCAGGACGAGGACGTGCTGCTGCTGATCGCCGCCGCCAACCGCGACCCGGCCCGCTTCCCCGACCCGGACCGGTTCGACCCTCACCGCACCGGCCCGCCCTCGCTCGCCTTCGGCGTGGGACTGCACTTCTGCCTCGGCTCCGCGGTGTCCAAGCTGGAGGGCCGGCTCGCCCTGCCTCGACTCTTCGCCCGCTTCCCGCGCCTGGCCGTCACCCAGCCCTACACGTACAGCGGGAGCCTGTTCCTGCGCGGCATCGACAAGCTCTTCGTCACCACCGACGGCCGGGGGGAATGATGGCGCTCGACCCGCAGGTGGTCGCGTGGCGGGCGGCGCGGGCGGCCGCCGACACCGCGCCGCTCTACACCCAGACCCTGGGCGAGGCCCGCGCCGCCGACCTCGCCGCGATCCGCGCCGGCGCCGGCGCGGTCGAGCCGGTCCACGAGGTACGCGACACCCACCTGCCCGGCCCGGGCGGGCCGCTGCCGGTGCGGATCCACCGGCCGGCCGGTGACGGCCCGCTGCCCACCCTGGTCTACTTCTTCGGCGGCGGCTGGACGTTGGGCAGCGTGGACACCGCCGACGGGATCTGCCGCCGGCTCGCCAACGCCACGCCCTGCCAGACGGTGACCGTCGGCTACCGGCTGGCCCCCGAGCATCGTTTCCCGGCGGCCGTGGACGACTGCCATGCCGCGCTGCGCTGGCTGGCCGGGCATGCCGAGGAGTTCCGCATCGACCCGGCCCGGCTCGCGGTCGGCGGGGACAGCGCTGGCGGCAACCTGGCCGCCGCGGTCACCCTGTTGGCCCGCGCCGACGAGGGTCCCCGGCTCGCCGCCCAACTGCTGGTCTACCCGAACACCGACCAGCGGCCCGGCCCGGGACCGGCCGACGACGAGGACGCGCTGCTGTTCAACCGGCACTCCGTTGCCTGGTACCGGCGGCACTATCTCGCCGACCCGGCCGACGCGGCCCACCCGCTCGCCTCGCCGTTGCTCGCCGAGGAGCTGTCCGGGCTGCCCCCGGCGCTGGTCATCACCGCCGAACACGACCCGCTGCGCGACGAGGGGGAGCGGTACGCGGCGCGGCTGCGGGAGGCCGGTGTGCCCACCGAGGCGACCCGGTACGACGGGATGATCCACGGCTTCTTCGCCATGCCCGGCGTGTTCGACGCGGGCCGGCGGGCGCAGGAGCAGGCGGCGGCCTTCCTGCGGCGGAGGTTTGGGCTGGACCCGGCCGGGTCGGCGGCCGGGGCGACGAACGGCGGGCCGGACCATGGCTGAGCCGGTCAGCCTGGCCGACTTCGCCGAGCTGGCCCGGGCCGTGCTGCCCGCCGACGTGTGGGACTTCGTGGCCGGCGGCAGCGGCACGGAGACCACCCTCACGGCCAACCGGGTGGCCCTGGACCGGGTGGCGGTGCTGCCCCGGGTGCTGACCGGGGTGGACCGCCCGCGCACCGACGCCGCGCTGCCAGGCGGGACGTACGCCATGCCGGTGGCGGTCGCGCCGATGGCGTACCAGAAGCTGCTGCACCCGGACGGGGAGCCGGCCCTGGCGGCCGCCGCCAAGACGGCCGGGGTGCCCTACGTGGCCAGCACGTTGTCCAGCACGCCGATCGAGGAGATCGCCACGGCCGGCGGCACGGTCTGGTTCCAGCTCTACTGGCTGCGCGACCGGGGCCTGGTGGCGGACCTGCTGGGTCGGGCGCACGCCGCCGGCTGCGCCGCGGTGATGGTCACCGTCGACGTGCCGGTGCTCGGCCGGCGGCTGCGCGACGTCCGCAACGGCTTCGCACTGCCGCCGCACGTCGCTGCCGCGAACCTGCCCGAGGGCCGCGACGACCTGGCCCACCAGGGTACGCCCGGGGTGTCCGCGGTCGCGGCGCACACCAGTGCCGTCTTCGCCCCCGCGCTGAGCTGGGCCGACCTGGCCTGGCTGCGGGCGCGTACGACGCTGCCGCTGCTGGTCAAGGGCGTCCTCGATCCGCGCGACGCGGTCCGCGCGGCCGAGACCGGGGCGGACGCGGTGGTGGTCTCCAACCATGGCGGCCGGCAGCTCGACGGGGCTCCGGCTGCCGTCGCCGCGCTGCCTGAGGTGGTCGCGGCGGTCGGGGAACGCTGCGCGGTGCTGCTGGACAGCGGCGTGCGCAGCGGCACCGATGTGCTGCGCGCTCTCGCGCTCGGCGCGGCCGGCGTGCTGGTCGGTCGGCCGCTGCTGTGGGCGCTGGCGGCGGGTGGCCGGGCCGGCGCCGAGGCGGCCCTGGCGTTGCTCGCCGCCGAGCTGCGTGACGCGCTCACCCTCACCGGCTGCGCCGACCCGGCGGCGGCCCGGCACCTGCGCACCCGCACTGGAGGATGAGGTGGAGCCGGTTGACCTGACCGTCGACAGCCTGCACGCCGCCGTCGACGACCCCGCGCTGAACTCGATGAACTTCCTCAACGAGGTGGCGCAGCACTACCCGGACGCGGTGTCGCTCGCCGCCGGCCGGCCGTACGAGGAGTTCTTCGACTCTGCCGTGCTGCACCGGTACCTGGACACCTTCCGCCGGCATCTCGCCGACGACCTCGGGCTGAGCCCCGACCAGGTCGACCGGACGCTGCTGCAGTACGGCCGGACCAAGGGCATCGTGCATCATCTGATCGCCCGCAACCTCGCCGTCGACGAGCAGCTCGCCGTCGATCCGGAGACGATCGTGGTGACCGTCGGCTGCCAGGAGGCGATGTTCCTGGTGCTGCGGGCGCTGCGGGCCGGGCCGCAGGACGTGCTGTTCGCCGTCGCTCCCACGTACGTCGGGCTCACCGGCGCGGCCCGCCTGGTCGACCTGCCGGTGCGCCCGGTGGCCGGCGGGCCGGCCGGGATCGACCTGACCGACCTGCGCGAACAGCTGCGCCGGGCCCGGGCCGAGGGGCTGCGCCCGCGCGCCTGCTACGTGATGCCGGACTTCGCCAACCCGTCCGGGGTCAGCATGGACCCGGCTCAGCGGCGGCGGCTGCTGGACCTCGCCGTCGACGAGGACCTGCTGCTGATCGAGGACAACCCGTACGGCCTCTTCCCGGCCACGGGCACCGAGCGGCGGCCCACGCTCAAGGCGCTGGACACCCACCGCCGGGTGGTCTACCTCGGCTCGTTCGCCAAGACCGTGCTGCCCGGGGCCCGGGTCGGCTACGTGGTCGCCGACCAGCGGGTGGCCGGTTCCGACGGGACCGTCGGCCCGCTCGCCGACCAGCTCGCCAAGATCAAGAGCATGGTCACCGTGAACACCTCGCCGATCGCCCAGGCGGTGATCGGCGGGGCGCTGCTGGCCCACGACTGCTCGCTGGTCGCGGCGAACGTCCGGGAACGGGCCGCGTACGCCCGTAATCTGCGGCACCTGATCGACGGGCTGGCTCGGCGTTTCGGGCCCGACGGTCCGGTGCGGTGGAATGTGCCCGCCGGTGGCTTCTTCGTGGTGGTGACCGTGCCGTTCAACGTGGACGACGCGCTGCTGCACCGCTCCGCTCGCGAGTACGGCGTGCTGTGGACGCCGATGGCCCACTTCTACGACGACGGCACGCCGGTGAACGCGCTGCGGCTGTCGGTCAGCGCCGTCACCCCGGCGCAGATCGACGTGGGCCTGGACCGGCTCGCTGCGCTGGTCG
The DNA here is from genome assembly GCF_040636055.1 of Micromonospora sp. NPDC006766. Lineage (NCBI taxonomy): Bacteria > Bacillati > Actinomycetota > Actinomycetes > Micromonosporales > Micromonosporaceae > Micromonospora > Micromonospora sp. NPDC006766. Next base: position 33,587 of record NZ_JBEYIX010000043.1, read on the forward strand.
CCGACGGGCTGGCTGTTTCGACAGCCCCGGCGTGACACCCGCTGCGCCGCCGTCGCGTCACGTGATCCGTTTGTAGATAATGGACCGATGGTTGCCTGGGAGTACGCGTTGCTGGTCCGCCGCTATCAGGGGCAGGGCCGACAGTTCACCGTCTCGTTCGTCTGGTATGGCCCGGACGGGTCGCGCGTCGACGTGACCCCGTACGGCGAGACCGCGGTCGCGCACCTGAACCGGGTCGGTCGGGAGGGCTGGGAGCTGGTCAACGCGGCCGAGGACGTGAACAACGTCCAGGGCAGCACCGAGGTGCACCGCTACTACCTCAAGCGCCCACTGACCCGCTGACAGCTGACGATCGGTGTCCTCACCGCCGACACCCGGCCCCTCTTGACGTCGAGGCCGCATCGGCGGTGAGGGCCGCGCCGCGCCTCCGGACGGGAGGAGTCCGGGCCAGCGGTTTACGTCATCTGGACAGGGCGACGCCCCACCGGCCAGGCCGGTGGGGCGTCGGGATGGTGCCGGAGCCGGAGGCGGGGGTGGGGTCAGCCCAGGTCGACGGCGGGGTAGAGGGGGAAGCCGGTCAGCAACTCGCTGGCCTGCTTGCTCACCTTGTCGGCCAGGGCCGGGTCGAGCACGTACTTGGCCTTCGACGGGGTGCCGTCCGGGTTCGACCCGGGGGTGGTCTGGGCCAGCACGGTGTGGATCAGCTCGGCGGTGGCGTCCATCTCGGCGGCACCGAGGCCCCGGCTGGTCAGCGCCGGGGTGCCGATCCGGATGCCGGAGGTGTACCAGGCGCCGTTCGGGTCCTGCGGGACGGAGTTGCGGTTGGTGACGATGCCCGAGTCGAGCAGCGCCTGCTCGGCCTGCCGGCCGGTGAGCCCGTACCCGGAGACGTCGATCAGCACCAGGTGGTTGTCGGTGCCGCCGGTGACCAGCTTCGCGCCCCGGCGCAGCAGCCCGTCGGCGAGCGCCTGGGCGTTGGCGACGATGCGCGCCGCGTAGTCGGCGAACTCGGGGCGGCGGGCCTCGGCGAGAGCGACGGCCTTGGCGGCCATCACGTGCGGCAGCGGGCCGCCGAGCACCATCGGGCAGCCCCGGTCGACCTGGTCGGCCAGCTCCGGGCCGCAGAGCACCATGCCGCCGCGCGGGCCGCGCAGCGACTTGTGGGTGGTGGTGGTGACGATGTGCGCGTGCGGCACCGGGTCGAAGTCGCCGGTGAAGACCTTGCCGGCGACCAGGCCGGCGAAGTGGGCCATGTCGACCATGAAGGTCGCGCCGACTTCGTCGGCGATCTCCCGCATGATCCGGAAGTTGACCTTCCGGGGGTACGCCGAATAACCCGCGACTAGGATCAGCGGCTTGAACTCGCGGGCCGCTGCGGCGACCTTGTCGTAGTCGACCAGGCCGGTGGCCGGGTCGGTGCCGTAGCTGCGCTGGTCGAACATCTTGCCGGAGATGTTCGGGCGGAAGCCGTGGGTCAGGTGGCCGCCGGCGTCCAGCGACATGCCCAGCATCCGCTGGTTGCCCAGCTCCCGGCGCAGCGCGAACCAGTCCGCCTCGGTCAGCTCGTTGACCTGGCGTACCTGGGCCTTCTTCAGCGCGGGGGATTCCACCCGGTCGGCCAGGATCGCCCAGAAGGCGACCAGGTTGGCGTCGATGCCGGAGTGCGGCTGCACGTACGCGTGGGCCGCGCCGAACAGCTCCCGGGCGTGCTCGGCGGCGAGCGCCTCGACGGTGTCGACGTTCTGGCAGCCGGCGTAGAACCGGCGGCCGACGGTGCCCTCGGCGTACTTGTCGCTGAACCAGTTGCCCATCGCCAGCAGCGTGGCGGGGGAGGCGTAGTTCTCGCTGGCGATCAGCTTGAGCGACTCGCGCTGGTCGGCGAGCTCCGCCCCGATGGCGTCGGCCACTCGCGGCTCGACGGCCCGGATCACCTCCAGCGCGCTGCGGAAGGCGGTGGATTCGGCGTTCAGCGACATGGAACCTCCTGGTGACGTGCGGAAGGCCCAGGCGCTCGGCGTGCGTCCTTGCGACGGGACCGCTTCCCGATGGTGCTCCATCCCCACGCGCCAGTCACGGCCCGCGCCGATCCTACCGGGTGGGCTGCGGAGACGGACGAGGCCCGGCGAATCGCTCGCCGGGCCCCGTCCGCTGCGGTCAGGCGGTCACTTCACCACGTTGTACGCGTCGACCATGCCGAAGCCGTAGAACCCGTTACGGTTCCCGCCGGAGCAGGTCGCGTCGTAGTCGTTCGGGCGGCCCGGCCACAGCGGCACCGGGTTGTAGACGCCCTTCGGGCAGGACATGCTCACGGCCGTGCGCTGCAGGAACGACGACAGCTGACCGGGGGTCATGTTCGGGTGAGCCGACAGCGCCAGCGCCGCGACACCGGTGGCGTGCGGGCCGGACATCGACGTGCCCTGCTTGTAGCCCCAACCGTTGGTCTTCGTCGCCGTGTTGAAGGTGGTCGACAGAATCCCGTCGGTGGAGGTGGAGCTGCGGCCCTGGGTACGGACCCGGGTGTCGCCACCCGGCGCCGTCACGTCGATCTCACCCTGGCCGTACGAGGAGTAGTAGCTCTTCTGCCCGGTCGGGCCGACCGCCGAGACGGTCACCACGCCCGGCGCCTGGGCAGGGAGGTCCAGGCAGGCGCTGGTGAGGTTCTGCCGGTTCTCCGGCGTCCCGTTGTTCGGGCTGCCGGTGTCGGTGATCTTGTGAGCGAGGTCGTAGTTCGAGTTACCCGCGGACGCGATGTTCAGCACGCCCTTGTTCTGCGAGTAGCGGATCGCTCGCTGCACGGCCTGCCACACCGGACGCTGGCGCGCGTCGTTGCGGCAGTTCAGCTCCCACGGGTCGATGTAGTAGCTGTTGTTGGTGAGCTGGAAACCGTGGTCGGCGGCCCACATGAACCCGCAGACCGCAGCCTCCGGGTAGATGTAGCCGTCATTGTTGACCACCTTGACGGCGGCGACCTTGACGCCCGGCGCGATGCCGGTCACGCCGACGCCGTTGACGGCGGCGGCGATAGTGCCGGCCACGTGGGTGCCGTGGTCGCTGTTGGTCGGGTTCCAGGCCGCCTCGGCGGTGTTGGTGACCCCACCGACGCAGGACACGCTCTTGTCCTTGGCGATCTGGGTTGCCAGGTCGGGGTGGCTGCTGGAGATGCCGCTGTCCAGCACGCCAACAACCACGTTCGGGCTACCCATGGTGATCTTGTGGGCCTGCGGGACGTGGATCATGTCCATGTCCCACTGCTGGCCGTACATGGGCTCCTTCGTCGGGTCGCCGGAGGCGTTGGCGATCTCCTCCGCGGAGACCTCGACGGTCTCGCCCTCGTCGAGGGCGGTGCCCAGGCCGGCGGTGGTGGCGGCCGCCTCGACGCCCGCCCCCGCCACCTCGGTGGCGAAGTTCGGATTGGTCGAGCGGACGACGAGCACGCCGATCTGGTCGTAGCTGGCCACCACGGTGCCGTTGGCGGCCGCCACGCGGGCGGCGGCCTTGTCGGTCTTGCCGTTCTGCGGGGCGAGGACCAGGAACGTGGTTTCCGGTCCAGCGGCCGCGGCGGGTGCCACCCCGCCGATGGCGGCGAGGCCGACGCCGAGCGCCACGACGGACGCGGCGGCGAGGGTCTTGCGACGCAGGTTCTTCACACAGACTCCAGAGGGCTGATCCAGCCGGCCGCACTGCCTGGGGGAAAGCGGGCCAGCGGAAAACGAGCAGGATGCTCACTTTCCAGTGGTTCAGCGTAGGCTTGTGGTGTTGTGTTACACACAGCCGAACGGATGAACAACAACCGTCAGATGGCGGCAAAGGCTCCGAGGCCTGGACCGGGCGTGTCAACAGGGTGTCAGCGGGTAACCGCACTGCTCCACCGGAAGCCGACAGCACGGGGAGGTACGCCGTGGCGACCATGGTCCGAGAGCCGATGAGCCCGGTCAAGGACAAGAACTACGACCTGATCCACGCGGTGCAGATGTCACTCCAGCACATCTGGCAGTTGGAGACGTACATCGCCGATGCCGAGAATCGGGGCGACAGCGAGCTGGCGACCTGGTTCCGGAAGATCCAGGAGAACAACCGCAAGGCTGGCGACCAGGGCAAGAAGTTGCTCATCGACCGGCTTCAGCGAGAGAAGGGCTGACCGGTACATCGCGGCCGGGATGGGAATGACCATCCCGGCCGACGCGTGTGGACCTCGCGACCCCGGGCGTGCGGACGGCAGCCGAACACGTCGATGGCGCAGAATGTCTCGTCCGACACGACGGGATGGAGCCATCAATGACGGTCCTCAAGGGTCTGCGGGAAGCGCTGGTGCTGTTCGTGATCGCGCTGGTGGTGGTCGCGGTGGCCGCCGGCGTCTGGGTCGCGGTGTCCGGCGGCGAGTTCGTCACCCGGTTCGGCATCGCCCTGGTCGTGGTCGGGGGGCTGCTCGGGGTCACCGGCGACCTCACCCTCAGCCGGGTCGGCATGCTGGGCGCCCGCGCCACCTTCGGGCTCGCGCCCGAGCGGGAGACCGGGGGCGGTGGCCGCGTCCTCACCGGCGTCGGGATCTTCCTGTTCGTCGGGCTGCCGCTGGTCGTCGCGGGCATCATGCTGCTCTCCTGACCGCCCGCCACCGATCCCCTACGGCCAGGGGGTCTGCGCCCCGTCGAACTCCTCGAAGACCAGCCACGAACGCGTCGACAGCACCCCGGCGATGCTCTGCACCCGGTCCAGCACCACGTCTCGCAGCGTCGCGTTGTCTGGTGCCCGGACCAGGGCCAGCACGTCGTGCTCGCCGCTGAGCAGCGCCACGTGCTCGACGTAGCGCACCTGGGCCAACTCCTCGGACACCTCCCGCCAGGTGTTCTGCTCAATGGTCAGCGCGATGTACGCCGACGTGCCCAGCCCGGCCGGCTCCGGCGCCACTCGGGCCCGGAACCCGGTGATCACCCCGTCTCGCACCAGCCGCTCCACTCGGGCGTACGCGTTGGTGCGCGAGACGTGCACCCGTTCGGCCAGCGTACGAATGGAAAGCCGGCCGTCGCCGGTCAGTTCGCGCAGGATCCGTCGGTCCACCTCGTCGAGCGGCCCGGCCGAACGTCCCGTTCCGCCCGCCGCGCCCGGTGCTGGGTTGGTCTCCTGGCTCATGAGCCACCTCGCAATGTGCCATTCATCCCGCGTTCTACGGGCAACTTGAGTCAATCATCCGAGGGCGTGAGCATAGTTCCACCACACGTCCAGGAGGTCCTCGCCGTGACGACCACACCCCAGGCGGCCCGCAGGGCATCCCCCCGCACCCGCCGGAAGGCCACCCCGGCCGCCCCCGACCCGTCGGCCGGCCTGCTGCCGCACGTCGAGCCGGTCCGGCTGCTGAACCCGGACGGCACCCCGCTGCCGGCCCGGGACGACTACCCCGAGCCGCCGGTCGAGGCGCTGCGGGAGATGTACCGGCGGATGGTCGTCGGCCGCCGCTTCGACGTCCAGGCCACCGCGCTGACCAAGCAGGGTCGCCTCGCCGTCTACCCGTCCTCGCGCGGCCAGGAGGCGTGCCAGGTCGGCGCGGTCCTCGCGGTGCGCGACACCGACTGGGTCTTTCCGACCTACCGCGAGTCGATGGCGCTGACCGCCCGGGGCATCGACCCGGTCGAGGTGCTCACCCTGCTGCGCGGCGACTGGCACTGCGGGTACGACGCGGCGGCCCGGCGCACCGCGCCGCAGTGCACCCCGCTCGCCACCCAGTGCGTGCACGCCGCCGGCCTCGCGTACGGCGAGTCGTACCAGGGGCGGGACACCGTGGCGCTGGCCTTCATCGGCGACGGTGCCACCAGCGAGGGCGACTTCCACGAGGGGGTCAACTTCGCCGCCGTGTTCAAAGCCCCGGTCGTCTACTTCGTACAAAACAACAAGTACGCGATCAGCGTCCCGCTGTCCCGGCAGACCGCCGCGCCGAGCCTGGCCTACAAGGGCGTCGGGTACGGCGTACCCAGCGAGCAGGTCGACGGCAACGACCCGGTGGCCGTCCTCGCGGTGCTCACCCGCGCCGTGGAGCACGCCCGCTCGGGCAAGGGGCCGTTCCTGGTCGAGGCGCACACCTACCGGATGGAGCCGCACACCAACGCCGACGACCAGACCCGCTACCGGGACGCCGAGGAGGTCGACGCGTGGCGGGACCGCGACCCGGTCGCCCGGCTGGAGACGTACCTGCGGGCCCGGGGCGCGCTGGACGACGCCGCGGTCGGCGCGGTCGCCGACGAGGCCGAGGCGTACGCCGCCGCGCTGCGTGACCGGATGAACGCCCAGCCGACGGTCGACCCGCTGAGCCTCTTCGACCACGTCTACGCGGAGCCGACCCCGCAACTGGTCGAGCAGCGCGAGCAGGTCCGCGCCGAGCTGGCCGCCGCCCGCGACGAGGAGGGGGACGCCTGATGGCCACCATGACCATGGCGAAGGCGCTCAACGCCGCGCTCGCCGACGCGATGCTGGACGACGAGCGGGTCGTCGTGTTCGGTGAGGACGTCGGGCAGCTCGGTGGCGTTTTCCGGATCACCGACGGGCTTCAGGCCCGGTTCGGCGACAAGCGTTGCTTCGACACCCCGCTCGCCGAGGCCGGGATCGTCGGTTTCGCCGTCGGCCTGGCCATGTCCGGGCTGCGGCCGGTGGTCGAGATGCAGTTCGATGCGTTCGCGTACCCGGCGTTCGAGCAGATCGCCTCGCACGTGGCGAAGTTGCGCAACCGCACCCGCGGCGCGCTCAGCGTGCCGATCGTCATCCGGGTCCCGTACGCCGGCGGTATCGGCGGGGTCGAGCACCACTGCGACTCGTCTGAGGCGTACTACGCGCACACCCCGGGCCTGAAGGTGGTCACCCCGGCCACCGTCGAGGACGCGTACTCGCTGCTGCGCGAGGCGATCGACGACCCGGACCCGGTCGTGTTCCTGGAGCCGAAGAAGCTCTACTTCTCCAGCGCCGAGGCGGAGCTGCCGGCCCGCACCGCGCCGTTCGGCCGGGCCGTCGTGCGCCGGGCCGGCGCCGACGCCACTCTCGTCGCGTACGGGCCGGCGGTGCCGGTCGCGTTGGAGGCGGCCGAGGCCGCCCGTGAGGAGGGTTGGGACCTGGAGGTCGTGGACGTGCGCAGCATCGTGCCGTTCGACGACGCCACGGTCACCGCGTCGGTGCGCAAGACCGGCCGCTGCGTGGTGATCCAGGAGGCGCAGGGCTTCGCCGGCGTCGGTGCGGAGATCGCCGCCCGGGTGCAGGAACGCTGCTTCCACGCGCTGCACGCCCCGGTGCTGCGGGTGTCCGGCCTGGACATCCCGTACCCGGCGCCGATGCTGGAGCACACCCACCTGCCCTCGGTCGACCGGGTCCTGGACACCGTGGCCCGGCTCCAGTGGGACGACCAGCCGGACAGCCGGTGGGTGAAGGCATGAGCACCAAGGACTTCCTCCTGCCCGATCTTGGCGAGGGGCTGAGCGAGGCGGAGATCGTCGAGTGGCGGGTCGCCGTCGGCGACGTGGTCACTGTGGACCAGACGGTGGTCGAGGTGGAGACCGCCAAGGCCGTGGTCGACGTGCCCTGCCCGTACGCGGGTCGGGTCGTCGCGCTGCACGGCGCGGCGGGTGAGGTGCGCCCGGTCGGCCAGCCGCTGATCACCATCGCCCCCCTCGACGCCGGTGATCCTGCGGAGCCCGCCGGGCACGCCACCTACCGCGAGGAGGAGCGGGCCGGCTCCGGCAACGTGCTGATCGGCTACGGCACCGGCCACGGCGGCTCCGGCCGTCGGCGGCGCCGGCCCCGGCCGGCCGTCGCGCCGGAACCCACCGCAGCGGCCCCGGCCGGAACCGACGGGCGCACGGGTACGGCCAGCTCCGTCCTGGTGATCTCGCCGATCGTCCGTCGGCTGGCCCGGGAACGCGGGGTGGACCTGGCGTCGCTGCGCGGCACCGGGCCCGGCGGGGTGATCCGGCGCGCGGACGTGGAGGCCGCCCCGGCGGCGGGCCTCGCGGCTGTGCCGGACGCCACCGAGGCGCACGTCGGGCTCGCGCCCGGCGGTGACGGGGACACGGTCATCCCACTCACCGGCATCCGCAGGGCGATCGCCGACAAGCTGTCCCGCAGCCGGCGGGAGATCCCCGAGGTGACCATCTGGGTGGACGTGGACGCCACCGGGCTGCTGGAGACCGGGGCGGCGATCAACGCGGCCAGCCCGGACGCCCCGGTCAGCATCCTCGCCCTGCTGGCCCGGATCTGTCTCAGCGGGCTGCGCCGGTATCCGCAGCTCAACGCCCACGTCGACACGGCCGGGCAGCGGATCATCCAGGCTGCCGGGGTGCACCTGGGCATCGCCGCGCAGACCGACCGTGGCCTGGTGGTCCCGGTGCTGCGGGACGCGCAGCGGCTGACCACCCGCGAGCTGGCCGCCGCGCTGGCGGAGACCACCGCCGCGGCCCGAGCGGGCACCCTGCCTCCGGCGCGGCTGACCGGCGGCACCTTCACCTTGAACAACTACGGGGTGTTCGGGGTGGACGGCTCCACCCCGATCATCAACCACCCCGAGGCGGCGTTGCTCGGGGTGGGCCGGATCGTCGACAAGCCCTGGGTGGTCGACGGTCAACTCGCGGTCCGCAAGGTGACTCAGCTCAGCCTCACCTTCGACCACCGGGTCTGTGACGGCGGTGTGGCGGGCGGCTTCCTGCGCCACGTCGCGGACTGTGTCGAGCAGCCCGCGCTGCTGGTGGCGAACGTCTGAAATCCCGCCCGACGGGGCCGGTCATCCTCTGCTGGATGACCGGCCCCGTCGCGTTGGACATCGCCTCCTCGCGGCGGCGCCCTTGTCGGGCACATCGGCGACGAAATGCTGGTGGTTTCACGGGCATTTCTTGGGGAAGAGCGCCGTGGCCTGGGAAACGCCGTACAGAATGTGGCCGAGGGGGAGTGGAAATGGGGGACCGAATATGGACGTGAGGCGACGATTCACGCTATTGGCGGTAACCATGGCTACCGCACCGTTGGTTGTCGCCGGCTGCACGGTCGCACCGAAGACGGTGAAGTCGGGCCAGGAGAAGAAGAAGCCCCCGTCGCTGACCGTCACACCGTCGGACCACGCGAAGGACGTGCCGATCAGCGCCGAGGTGGGCGCCACTGTCAGCGGCGGGAAGATCACCGCCGTCCGGCTCACCGACGACAAGGGCGCGCAGGTGGCGGCGGAGCCGCGGGAAGACGGCTCCAGTTGGGTGCCGAGCAAGCCGTTGGACAATTCGCGGACGTACACCGCGGAGGTGACCGCGACCGGCGATTCCGGAAAGAGCACCACACAGAAGACGACATTCACCACCACGGCGACGTCGTCGACCAAGTCGCCGATCACCAGCACGCTCTATTTCACCGACAATCAGACGTACGGGACGGCGATGCCGTTGGTCGTCAAGTTCGACCCGGGGATTCCGAAAGAGGCCAGGGCGGATGTGCAGCGACGATTGTTCGTGAAGACGGATCCGCCGCAGCCGGGCACGTGGTCGTGGATCGCGGACGGCACGCAGGTCGAATACCGGGCGCCGGACTTCTGGAAGCCGGGCACGAAGATCAGCGTGCGGAGCGCCCTGCAGGGGCTGCCGATCGGCAAGGACGCCATCGGCGACGAGGACCACACGGGGACGTCCAAGATCGGCCGACAGACCTCGCTTGACATCGACAACGCCACCAAGCAGATGTCGGTCTATGCGGACGGCAAGCTGCTCAAGAAGGTCCCGGTGAGCCTCGGCAAGGAGAGCACACCGACCTCCAGCGGCAACATGGTGATCATGGAGAAGTTCGACCGGACCACCTTCGACACCCGCGGTGACCCGCTTGGCGGCTACGTGGTCGACGTCGACGACGCGCAGCGCCTGACCTGGGGCGGCGAGTTCATTCACGCCGCGCCGTGGTCGGAGGGGGAGCAGGGCAGCTACAACACCTCACACGGCTGCACCAACGTCTCGTCCGTTGACGCGCACTGGCTGATGGGCGTCACCCAGGTCGGCGACCTGGTGACGGTCAAGGGCACTGAGGTGAAGCTGGACCAGGGCAACGGCTTCACGGCCTGGAACGTCAGTTGGGACGAGTTCGCCAAGGGCAGCGCGCTGCCGGTGCCGGCCGGGCTCAAGCCCACGCAGAGCGCGACGCCACACCCGGGCGCGGTGGCCGGCGGGTCGGCGCCCGCACCCGCCCCGTCGGCGAGCGGCGGCTGAGGACCTGGGGAGGTACGACCGACGGACGGCCCGCCGCCGAGGTGGGGGGCCGTCCGTCGCATGCTGTCCGGGGGACCACCCTGAGCGTCTCGGGGTCAGACCCCGGACGTACCCGGATCCCGGGTCCGGGAAGGCGAAAATGTCGGTCCCGGCGGCTAAGTTGACGGTCATGGGGCAGCACAGCGAGCGGTTCCACGTGGAGGTCAGCGTGGCCGACGACGTGGTCGACGTCCGGGCGGTCGGCGAGATCGACATCGCCACGGTCGGGGCGTTCCGGGCGGGGCTGTGGGCCGCGCCCGCCCGGCCCGTGCTGCGGTTGGATCTGTCCGAGGTTCGGGTGCTGTCGGCGGCCGGGGTGCGCGCGCTGGTCGCCGCGTACCTGCGGGCCCGGTCCCGGGGCGGTGAGCTGCTGCTGGTCGACCCCGACCCGGTGGTCCGCCGGGTGCTGCATGCCACCGGGCTGCACCGGGTGATGCCGATCGTGGAGTCGGCCGCGGCGACGGAGCTGGTCCCGGCCTGACCGCGCCGACCACCCGGGACGGCACCGGGCCGCCGGCACGAGCGCCGACGGCCCCGGTGCGGGTCGCTCCGTGTGTCAGCGGACGCCGAGCAGGTCCACCACGAAGATCAGCGTCTCGTTCGGCTTGATGACCCCGCCGGCGCCCCGGGCGCCGTAGCCCAGGTGCGGCGGAATCGTCAGCTTGCGCCGGCCGCCCACCTTCATGCCGACCACGCCCTGGTCCCAGCCGGCGATGACCTGCCCGCCGCCGAGTGAGAACTCGAACGCCTCGCCCCGGTTCCACGAGGCGTCGAACTCGCGGCCGGTCGAGTGGGCCACGCCGACGTAGTGCACGTTGGCGAGCTGGCCGGGGCGGGCCTCCGGGCCCTCGCCGACCGTGATGTCCTCGATGACGAGATCGGCGGGCGGTGCGCCCTCGATCGGGCCAACCTCGGGCTTTTCCATGGCGGATCTCCTCGGTGGTTCGTGGGTGCAATCTCCGTCGATCCTGCCGGATCGTGACCGGCCGATACATGTCGGTCCCGGCGCGACGGCGCCGGGACCGGTGGGCGGACGAGACGGCGGGCGCCACCTTCGGTGACGCCCGCCCGCTGGGCACTGCCGGATCGGTCACCGCAGCCAGGGGAGCCGCTGGACGATGGGGAGCTTTGCCCATGCCCGGCCGAGTCCGCAGGTGTTCCCCGCGCCGACCAGGGCCAGGCCGGCCAGCAGGCCCGCGTAGATGAGGTGGTCGTCCATGAACGGGTTGTTCGCGGGGGGCAGCACGGCCGTCCACATCAGGACCAGCAGGAGCCCGCCGGCGACCGCGGCGACCCGCATCCCGATGCCCAGGACCAGAGCGACGCCGATGGCCGCCAGGCCGACCATGAACAGCCAGTCCGCCCAGGCCGCTCCGGCGATCCCGTGGTAGAGGTTCTCGAACGGGCCCTTGGCGCCGAAGGTCAGGAAGCCCTTGGTGGGGCTGCCGCCGTTGAGCCAGGCGTTCTTCGCCGTGGTCTCGTGTCCCAGGCCGAACATCTTGTCCAGGAAAGCCCAGAGGAAGATCCAGCCGAGGGCGATCCGCAGTCCGGCGAAGACGTACCGGGCGGCCTTCTGCCGGATGGTCTCGACCTGGCGGATGGTCTGCACCGCCGGAGCGATGGTGTTGTTGGCGGTGATCCGCTCGACAGTCGCGGTCATGGTCTCCACGTCCCTTCCTGTGCCTCGCACCGCGCTTCCCGGTGGCATCTTCATTCCACCTCGGCCGGCGTCGTGCGGGCAGGGCCGACCGGGCCGCTCCTGGCCGGGACCTTGGACCCGTCCCGACCCGGCCTGGTCGGCCCTGCGCGGCCCTGCCGATCGCCTCTGACCACGGTGGACAAGCCCGCCCTACCGTCGTGCTCAGAACACCGGGCCGAGGAGGTCGTGATGAGGACGTGGCAGGTGGGCGACGTGATGACCAGGGAGGTCGCGGCGGTGGAGGAGGAGACCCCGTACCGCCAGATCGTCGATGTGTTGATCCGGCGGGGCGTCAGCGCCGTGCCGGTGGTGGACGGCTTCCGCCGGGTGCTGGGCGTGGTCTCCGAGGCGGACCTGCTGCACAAGGTGGAGCGGGCCGGGCAGCCCGACGAGCGGCGGGTCTTCGAGGGACGGCGCCGGCGTATCGCCAGGGAGAAGGCGGACGCCCTGCTCGCCCGGGACCTGATGACCGCTCCGGCGGTGACCACCTGCCCGCACGCGTCGCTGCCGGCGGCGGCTCGGCTGATGGGCCGCGAGGAGGTCAAGCGGCTGCCGGTGCTGGACGATCTCGGCCGGCTGGTCGGCATCGTGACTCGGAGCGACCTGCTCCGGGTGCACCTGCGCACCGACGCGGAGATCCGCGAGGACGTGGTGCAAGAGGTGCTGCGCCGGGTGCTCGCGGTGCGGGACGGCCTGGTCACCGTCCAGGTCCGCGACGGTGCGGTCACCCTGGACGGCGGGCTGGACCGGCGCAGCGCCGTCGACCTTGCCGGCCGGCTCGCCGCCCAGGTCAGCGGCGTCGTGCAGGTCCACAACACCATCGCGTACGACGTGGACGACACCACGCTGAGGGAGCTCGATCCGGTGCACGCCACGCCGGTCGCCTGACCGTCGCCGCCGGCCGGCCCCGCACCGGGTCGGCCGGCGGTCGTGGCGAGCGGGTTCGTCCGCCCGGTCCGGCCCTCAGGTTGCGCCGGCGAGCTGGGCGGCGAGCAGCGCGGGCGCCTCGGCGAGCGACGGGCCGTACCAGGTCAGGTGCCGGCCCGAGACGAGCGCGGCTGGTACGCCGGGGAACGCCTCCGGCCCGTCCTGGGCGGTGAACCGGTACGGCTCGTCCGGCAGCACCACCAGCTCGGGCGCTCGGGCGCGCAACTCGTCCAGGCTCGGGCGGGGGTAACGCTCGTCGTGGTCGGCCCACTGGTTGGCGATGCCCAGCCGGCGCAGCACGTCACCGGCGAAGGTGTCCCGGCCGAGCACGATCCACGGCCGCCGCCACACCGGCACGACCGCGGCACGCGGCGCCGACGGGCCGGGCGGTGCCGCCCAGGCGCGCCGGGCGTCCCGCAGCCAGTCCGGCTCGCCGGGCACCCCGATCGCCGCGAGCAGCTCGCCGAGCTGGGTCAGCGCCTCGGGCACCGTACGGGGAAAGGTGACCCACACCGGTACGCCGGCCGCGCGTAGGGCGTCGGCGTCGGCGAGCCGGTTTTCCTCCTCGTTGAGCAGGACCAGGTCGGGCCGGAGCGCGAGCACCCGGTCCAGGTCCGGGTATTTGCTGCCGCCGACCCGGGCGACGTCCAGCCCGGCCGGGTGGGTGCACCAGTCGGTGGCGCCGACCAGCACCTCGGGCCGGGTCAGCGCCACGGCCTCGGTCAACGACGGCACCAGTGACACCACTCGCACGGCGGCTCCCTTCCTCGCTGCGGAGCATCCTCGCGTACCGAGGCGATCCGTCGTCGGGCGGGCTGGTCAGTGCCGCGCAGGTGGCGGGTGACGGTCCGAACCGGTTGGTTCCCATCCATCCCGGGGGAGGCGGCGTCCATGATCGACGGCCTAGACTCGGGCGTCGATCGAGCGATGGATGGGTTTGACGAAGATGACGAGCAGCGGCAGCGTGGCGGCTTCCTGGCTGCGTCCGATCACGGCCGGGCCCGCCCCGCTGCTCACCCGGGCCGGCCACGTCGGGTACGCGGCGCGGCGGCTGGGTGAGCTGGTGCAGGGACGGCCGCCGGGCATCACCGGGCACCAGTGGAGCAGCGCCCTCCGGGACAGTTTCGACCAGGTGGTCTGCGCGGCCGACAGCGGCCGTCCCGTCTTCGCCGTGCAGGTCGCGCCGCCGCCCGCCGGCACCGCCGCCCGCCGCGCCGAGCGGATGACCAGTGTGGTTTGCGCGGCCGTCGGCCTGCCGGTGCTGCGGGTCGAGTCGACGACGCTGCGCGGCGCCGACCATGCCCGACGTTTCGTCGAGTACGTCATCGACGCGCGGAGCTACGCTGCCGGCTCGGGAGCGGAGGGTGGGTACGCCATCGAGTTCCGGGAGATCGTCGGCCGGCTGCCCGACGGGCGCAGCGGACCGGTGAACGATCTCGGGGCGCTGGCTCGGGCCGCCGTCGTCGAGGCGTACGTCGAGCGCCGGCTCGCCGACCCGATCGTCCGCGGGATGCATGTGCGGTGGACGGGCGGCCCGGCCGAGGGGTGGAGCTGGGTCGAGGTGCGGCCCGGCCGGTGCCTGGTCGAACGGGTCGGCCTGTTCGCGCAGCGGTTCTCCTGCGGCGTGGATCCGGGGCAACTCGCCGAGGACCTGGCCGCCGTGGCGGTGGGGGAGCGGCTGCGCGACCTCGACGCCGTCGAGCCGTCGCTGGTCGACCGGGACGAATTGCGCGGGCGTCTGCGGCGGCTGGCCGCCCGGCGGGACGAGTTCGACGGGGGCTTCGCCTTCGACCACCTCTGCGCCGACTGACCGCCCGGCGCTGCCCGCGTCGTGTCCCGGCCGACACCGGCGGTGCCGGCCGGGCGCGCGGGTCACGCCGGCGCGGGCACGGGCCGGGCCGGCAGCGGTGCGGGTGCCCGCAGCACCTCGATCTGGCGGGTGCGGGCCGGTCCGGCGAGCAGGTTGCCCACCGCGACCAGCAGGGCCAGCCCGCTCAGCCCGAGCCAGAGCGCGGTAACCCCGAACCGACCGGTGACCAGGCCGCCCAGGGTCGGGCCGGCGAAGCTGGCGAAGGCGTACCCCAGCGAATAGACGCCCTGGTAGCGACCGCGTTGCGCGGCCGGGGAGAGATCGGCGCTGAGCGCCGAGTTGGCGGGCGTCATCATCATCTCGCCGAGTGTCCAGATCAGCACGCTGAGCCCGTAGAGCGGCACGGTGTCGGCCATGGCGGTGACCGTGAACCCGACGCCGACGACCACCGCCGCCACCGCGATCGTGCGGGTCCGGTCGAAACGGGCGATCAGCCGGGGTACGAACAACTGTCCCGCCACGATCATGAGCCCGTTCACCGCGATGATCGGCCCGTACGCCGACGCGGGCAGCCCGTCGGCCTGCAAGGCCACCGGGAGCATCGCGTTCGCCTCGATGCAGAGCCAGATCAGCCCGGTCAGCGCGGTGAAGGTGAGGAAGACCCGGTCGCGCAGCACCGCGCCGAGCCCGCCCCGGTCGGCCCGGACGCGGGGCCCGACGGCCTCGGGGGCCGGCCGGGACTCCGGCACCTTCAGGCCGATCAGGGTGGCGGTGCCGAGCAGCACGGCCGCGTTGATCAGGAAGAGGAGCAGCGGGTCGACGCGGATCAGCACGCCGGCGACGATGGCGGCCACCGAGAACCCGATGTTGATCGCCCAGTAGTTCAAGGTCAGGGCCCGCAGCCGGTCGCGCTCGCCGACCACGTCGATGATGGTGGCGGTGAAGGCGGGCCGGGAGACGCCGAGGAAGAGCCCGAGCGTCAGGGTGAGCGCCGCGATGGCGACCGGGTGCCCGGTCAGTCCCATCCCGGCCGCTGTGGCTGCGGCGGCGACGTTGCCGGACAGCATCGCCGGCCGCCGGCCCCACCGGTCCGCGACGATGCCGCCGACCAGCGTGCCGAGCGCGCTGCCGGCGCCGTGCAACCCGATCACCATTCCGGCGTACGACGGGTCGAAGTGGCGCACCGAGACCAGGTAGACGCCGAGGTAGATGGCGACGAAGCTGCCCAGCCGGTTGATCAGCGTGGCGGTCCAGAGATACCAGAACGTGCGGGGTAACCCGCCCCCGGTCTGCCTCCACCACGTCGTCATGCGCCACCCCCGTGTCGTTCGTGTAATGAGCACCGGACGTGCCGGTCATTACAACCTAGGGGTACGACGGGGGGTTGGTCACCGGGCGATCATGGTGGCGCCGCTCACGGTCCGGTGCGGGTGCCGGATGCCGGCGCTCTCCACCGGGGTGAGAATTGTCAACGCTGAAAACGCCAACCGGGGCCACGCCGATTTCTCAGCGTGACCCCGGTGTGCCCGACGGTGAACCAGGAGGGCTCAGCGGCTCTTGTAGGCCTCCACCACGGAGACCGGGATGCGGCCCCGCTCGGAAATCTCGTAGCCGTTCTTCGCGGCCCATTCCCGGATGGCGCGGTTCTGCTCGCGGTCCATTCCGGAGGTGGCCGGGCGGGCCGGCCGCCGCGCGGCGCGTCCACTCTCCAGCGGGCCACGCCCGATCCGTCGGCCAGCGCTGATGTACGGGTCCAGCGCCTTGCGCAGCACGCCGGCGTTCTCGTCGGAGACGTCGATCGTGTACGTCACGCCGTCCAGACCGAACTCGACGGTCCGATCCGCCTTTCCGCCGTCGAGGTCGTCGGTCAGAACGGTGATTACTTTCCTTGCCATCGCCATTGCTCCCTGTGTCGGGCAGTGTGGCTAAGAGTTTGACCTATGGTGCGGCAAATTCGCAACAATATCGGCCGTTCGCCATTCGGCGGGTCGGCTAATCCGCGCCGGGAATGGCGGGCCGCCGTGCTGCACGCCGCACGGAGGGTGCCGCGACGTGGGGTGGGTCACAAGCCGGCACAGGGAGCGCCCACGGCGACGGCGGAGGGAGTGATCCTCCGGGGGCAATGAAGCGGTGCGGCGATTGCTCTGGAAAGGAGCATCACATGTTCACCACACTGCTGACAGCAAGGCGTGAACGGGTCATCACCAGGCCCCGCCGGCGGGGCGAGATCAGGTCGGTGACCACCGAGAAGCCGACCGAGCC
>NZ_JBEYIX010000044.1:0-50134 GCF_040636055.1 Micromonospora sp. NPDC006766
GTGACCGGCGCAGGGATCAAGCCTGACCGCCCGGAGCCGGTCACCCTCGCCCCCAGCCCCCAACAGCAACCAGCACCCAAGCGCAACCAGCCCAACCAGAGCAACCACCCACCCAAGAGCAAGATCAGGTCGCGCTGATGGTCCCCGTCAGGAGCAGGCAGAGAACCAGCGAACCGAGTGCCACCCGGTAGAGGACGAAGAGGTAAAGGGTGTGGTGGGCGACGTACCGCAGCAGCCAGGCGATGGCCGCGTACCCGATGGCGAAGGCGATCGCCGTCGCGACGACCATCTGCGCCACGCTCGGCGCGGCGGTCCCCGCCGCGGACGGTTCGAAGACGTCCGGCAGGCTGAACACGCCGGAGATCACCACCGCCGGAATCGCCAGCAGGAACGAGTAGCGCGCCGCCGTCTCCCGGGTCAGGTTGAGCAGCAGGCCGAGGGTGAGCGTGCCGCCGGAGCGGGACACGCCGGGGACCAGCGCCATGGCCTGGGCGAAGCCCATGATGACGCCGTCGCGCATCCGGAAGTTCTCCAGCGTGCGGGTCTGCCGCCCCCAGTACTCGGCGAAGGCCAGCACCAGCGCGAAGACGATCAACGTGCCGGAGATCAGGTACAGGTTCCGGCCCGCGGTGCGGATCTGATCCTTGAACAGCAGGCCGAACACGCCGATCGGGATGGTACCGATGATGACGTACCAGCCCATGCGGTAGTCGAGGCTGGACCGGACCGAGCGGTCCCACAGGCCGACCACCCAGGTGCGGACGATCCGCCAAATGTCCTTGAAGAAGTAGATGAGCACCGCCGCCTCGGTGCCGAGCTGGGTCACCGCGGTGAACGACGCGCCGGCGTCCCGACCGAAGAAGAGCGCCGAGGTGATCCGCAGGTGCCCGGAGGACGAGACGGGCAGGAATTCCGTAAGCCCCTGGACGATGCCCAGGACGATTGCCTCTACCCAGGTCACTCGCCGACTCCCGACAGCTCCAGGGCCTCGGCGACGGTGCGCAGGGTCTGCACACCGCTCTCCCGGTCGGCGACGAACAGGGTCACCGACAGGGTGGTCACGCCGGCGGCGGCGTACTCCCGCATCCGGTCGGCGATGCGCTCCTTCGGGCCGAGCAGGGAGGTGCGGTCGATGAACTCCATCGGCACCGCGGCGGCGGCGTCGCGCTGCCGCTTGGCCAGGTAAAGGTCCTGCACCTCGCGGGCGGCGTCGCCGTAGCCCATCCGGGTGGCCAGTTGGTTGTAGAAGTTCTGTTGCCGGCTGCCCATGCCACCGACGTAGAGGGCCGCGTACCAGCGGACCAGCTCGGCGCAGGAGGCGACATCCTCGCCGACCACCACCGGGACGGACGGCACCACGTCGAAACCCGCCAGCTCCTTGCCGGCCGTGGCGCGGCCCGCGCGGACGGAGGCGAGCTGCTCCTCGGCGAACTCGGGCGCGTAGAAGACGGCCAACCAGCCGTCGGCGATCTCGCCGGCCAGCTCCAGGTTCTTCGGGCCGACCGCGGCCAGATAGATCGGTATGTGCTGGCGTGGTGGGTGGAAGCCCAGCCGCAGCGCCTTGCCCGGCCCGTCCGGCAGCGGCAGCGTGTAGTGCTCCCCGTCGTACGCGACCTCCTTGCGGGCGACCGCCAGCTTCACGATGTCGACGTACTCGCGGGTGCGGGCCAGGGGCTTGGCGAAGCGGACGCCGTGCCAACCCTCGGAGACCTGCGGACCGGAGACGCCCAGGCCGAGGCGGAACCGGCCACCGGAGAGCGCGTCGATGGTCGCCGCGGTCATCGCGGTCATCGCCGGCGTACGGGCGGGGACCTGCATCACCGCGCTGCCCACGTCGATCCGCTCGGTCTGGCCGGCGATCCAGGCCAGCATGCTCGGCGAGTCGGAACCGTAGGCTTCCGCCGCCCACACCACCGAATAGCCGAGCCGATCCGCCTCCTGGGCCAGGGCCAGATGATCGGCCGGAGTGCTCCACGCCGTCTGATATCCGAGGCTGAGCCCGAGTCGCACTGGTCCTCCCACCGTCCGCAGCACAGGTCGCATCAGGTTACGCAATCAAGGTGGCCGGCCGGTTCCCGGCTCACCCCGGAACAGGTGACCAGGCCGGCCGGACGGTGGAGCAGGAACTTGACTCCGGGCGAGGATATCCGTGACGCGAGGTTCGAAATAAGGTTCACCCATGCAACAGCGACCGCTCGGCCGAAGCGGGCTGGCGGTTTCGCGGCTCGCGCTCGGCACCATGACCTGGGGACGGGACACCGACGCCGACGACGCGGCCGCTCAGCTCAAGAGCTACCTGGACGCGGGGGGCAACCTCGTCGACACCGCCGACGTGTACGCCGACGGCGACGCCGAGTCGGTGATCGGCTCGCTGCTGGGCAGCCTGGTCGCCCGGGACGAGTTGCTCATCGCCACCAAGGCGGGGCTGCGGCCGGGCAGCGGTCGCCGCCGGGACGGCTCCCGGGGCCACCTGCTGCGGACCCTCGAAGCGTCGCTGCGCCGGCTCGGCACCGACCACGTCGACCTGTGGCAGGTGCACGGATACGACCCGGGCACCCCCCTGGAAGAGACCCTGGGCGCGCTGGACCACGCGGTGTCCAGCGGCAAGGCCCGCTACGTGGGGGTGTCCAACTTCTCCGGCTGGCAGACCGCCCGGGCCGCCGCCTGGCAGGCCGCCTGGCCGGGGCGGGCCCCGGTGGTCGCCGCGCAGGTGGAGTACTCGCTGCTGGAGCGGGGCGTGGAGCGCGAGGTGCTGCCCGCCTGCGAGGCGATGGGGCTGGGCGTGCTGCCCTGGTCGCCGTTGGGTCGCGGGGTGCTCACCGGCAAGTACCGGCACGGCCGCCCGGCGGACTCCCGGGCCGCGTCGCCGCACTTCGAGCGCTTCGTCGCCACATATCTGGAGCCGCGCTGCTCAAGCATCGTGGAGGCGGTCGCCACCGCCGCCGGCGGGCTGGGCGTGTCGCCGCTCGAGGTCGCGCTGGCCTGGGTCCGGGACCGTCCCGGGGTGACCGCGCCGATCCTGGGTGCCCGCACCGTGGGGCAGCTTCTCGGTGCCCTTCAGGTGGAACGGATGACCCTGCCGGAGGAGATCGTCACCGCCCTGGACGACGTGTCGGCGGTGCCGGTCGGCTATCCGGAACGGGACGGCTGAGCCCGCGCCGGAGCGGCCCGGTACACGATTCGGGCCGCTCACAGGGGGTGGCGGTAGGCCACCGAGCTGGGCAGCATAGGGGTCATGGACTACGAATACGCGCCGCTGCGGTTGCCACCGAACGTCGACCGGTTGACCGCGGCGGCGCAGCTGGCGATCCAGGCGGAGTTCTCCGACTGGGAACTGGCCCGGGTGCGGCTGTACCGGGACGGCACGCGGCAGGTGATGCTGCGGCGCCGCCGGGTCAACCAGCCGCAGCCGGGCCTGTCGTACTGAGGGCCCCGGACGTGTTCCGTGGCCTCCCCGGGGCCCACACCGCGCGGTCGGGCCCCGGGGATGTCACGGCCTACTGGTGGGCGTGGTCGTGCTCGTCGTCGAGCTCGAGGAACGGGTGCTCGTCGAGCCGGCCGACGAGGCGGTCGTCGGGGGCCGGCTGGAACGGGCCGAGCGGGTCGTCGTCGTCGAACGACTCCAGGTCGACCGGGGTGCCGACCTCACTGACCATGACCAGGCCGTCGAGCGGCTCCAACTCGGGCACGTCCAGCGCGCTGAGCGAGCCGTCGCCGCTCTGCAGCAGCTCCAGCACGGCCTCGCCGACGCCCTCCACCGGGGCCGGCTCGTCCTCCTCCGGGGTGCCCTCGCGGCGGGCCACCTCGGCCGCCCGAATCAGGGCGGACACGCTCGGGACGCGGTAGTCGCGGCGCTGGCGCACCGAGATGACCCTCGGGTGCGGGTCGGTGGCTTCGACGCCCTCGACCGCGCCGAAACGCTCGTCGGCCTCGTCCGGGTCGATGGACTCGACGTCCCACGGGGTCACCTCGCCGAACGCGTCGAGCAGCAGCTCGTCGTACGCGAACGAGGCGTTGTTCAAATTGACGTACGCCTGCCAGACGGCGTCGTCGTCGATCCGGCCCTGGGCGGCGCGGACGGCGGCCAGGTGGGCGCGGGCCGCGTCGATCACCCGCTCGAGAGCGGCGTCCAGCTCACCGTGCTGGTCGGTCATGGTGTGGCAGTCCCTTCGGAAAATGTGGGAGATCCCGTGCCGGCGGTGACGCGACGGACACGGTCAGCAGTTGCGGAGAAACCGGTCGAGAACCCGCACGCCGAACTGTAGTCCGTCCAGCGGAACCCGCTCGTCGATGCCATGGAACAGGCCGGAGAAATTGAGATCGGCGGGCAGCCGCAGCGGCGCGAAGCCGAAGCAGCGGATGCCGAGCTGCGAGAACGCCTTGGCGTCGGTGCCGCCGGAGAGCATGTAGGGCACCGGGCGGGCGCCCGGGTCCTCGGCGCGCAACGCGGCGGACATGGCCTCGACCAGGTCGCCGTCGAAGGTGGTCTCCAGGGCGGGCTGGCGCTGGACGTACTCGATGTCGATGTCCGGGCCGATCAGCTCACGCAGCTGCCGCTCCAGCAGCTCCGACTGCCCGGGCAGGCTGCGGCAGTCGATGGTGGCGGTGGCCCGGCCGGGGATGACGTTGTCCTTGTAGCCGGCGGCCAGCCGGGTCGGGTTGGCGGTGTTGCGGATGGTCGCGCCGATGATGTTGGCGATCGGGCCGAGCTTGGCGATCGCGGCCTCCGGGTCCTCCGGGTCGATCTCGATGCCGAGGACGTCGGAGACCTCGGCGAGGAACGCCCGCACGGTGTCGGTGACCACCACCGGGAAGCGGTGCTGGCCGATCCGGGCGACCGCCTCGGCGAGCGCGGTGACCGCGTTGTCGTCGTGCACCATCGAGCCGTGGCCGGGACGGCCCTTGGCGTGCAGGCGCAGCCAGTCGATGCCCTTCTCGGCGGTCTCGATCAGGTAGAGCCGCTGCTGCTCGTCGACCGAGTAGGAGAAGCCGCCGACCTCGCCGATCGCCTCGGTGCAGCCCTCGAAGAGGCCGCGGTGCTCGCGGGTGAGGTAGTGCGCGCCGTAGTCGCTGCCGGCCTCCTCGTCGGCGGTGAAGGCGAGCACGATGTCCCGCGCGGGACGCACGCCCGTGCGCTGCCAGCCGCGGACCACGGCGAGCACCATCGCGTCGAAGTCCTTCATGTCGATCGCGCCTCGGCCCCACAGGTAGCCGTCGCGGATCTCGCCGGAGAACGGGTGCACCGACCACTCGTCCGGGTCGGCGGGAACCACGTCGAGGTGGCCGTGCACCAGCAGGGCGTCCCGGCCCGGGTCGGTGCCCGGGATCCGGGCGACCAGGTTGGCCCGGCCCGGCGCGGACTCGTGGATCTGGGCGTCGACCCCGACCTCGGCGAGCTTCTCCGCGACGTACTCCGCCGCGCGCCGCTCGCCGACGCTGGTGTCGTTGTCCCCGGTGTTGGTGGTGTCGATCCGCAGCAGGTCGCGGCAGAGGTCCACGACCTCGTCGGTGGGGACCGGTCGGGCGGTGGGGGTGGCGGCGTCGCTCGTCATCGCTTCTTCATACCAGCCGGCCCCGACGGCCGGCCCACCCCCGTCCACGCGGTTTCCCCGATCGCCCGTGCGGGTACCGCCGCTGGCATACCCGCACCGCCCCGCGAGCCGCCGGGCCCCGGCGGCCCCCAGTCGAGGAGGGCACCTTGAGCGTCCCACTGCCGCCGTTGCCGCCCGCCGCCGACGACGCGTACCGGCCGGGCGGCCGGAGTGTGGCCGAGATCGTGGACCGCGAGCACCGCGCGCTGCTCGGCCTGGTCGAACAGCTCACCAGCCGCCGCAGTGAGGTGCTCGACGTGCTCACCGCCGCGCTCTCCCGGCATCTCTGCGCGGAGGAGCAGTACCTCTTCCCCGCCGTCCGGGCCGCGGCGCCGAAGAGCGCCGAGTTGGTGGACCGGGAACTCGAGGCGGACGCGGCGCTGCTCACCGCTCTGAGGGAGCTGTCCGGGCCGGAGGACCCGGCGGTGGCGGAGGTGGCCGACCGGGTACGCCGGCACGTCGACCGGGTCGCAGCGCTGGTCGTGCCGTTGCGTCAGGGGGCCACCGAGGTCGAGCTGATCCGGCTGGGTAACCGGTGGGAGATCGCCGGGGAGGCGGCACCGACCCGGCCCCATCCGGGCACCCCGGCCACCCCGCCGTGGAACAAGGTCGTCGAGCCGGCGCTGGGCGTGCTGGACAAGGTCCGCGACGCGGTGACCGGCCGGCGTACGCACCCGTCGGATCTGGACCGGCATCGGAAGCGTTGAGCCTCGGGCCGGCTCACGGCGGCGGCCCGGCCGATCGAGGTGTGCCGATGACGAACGGCTCTTCCGCAGACCCGTTCGTGGCCCTACGGTCGCCGTATGAACCTGGAGCTGCGACACCTGCGGGTGGTCTGCGCGATCGCGGAGACGGGGAGCGTGACCAAGGCGGCCTCGACACTCGGTCTGGCCCAGCCGGCACTGACCGCCCAGCTCCAGCGCATCGAGCGGACGCTCGGCGGCGCACTGTTCGAACGGGATCGGCGGGGCGCCCGCCCCACCGCGCTCGGTGAGCTGGTGCTGGACCGGGCCCGGGTGCTGCTGCCGGCGATGAAGGGCCTCCAGGACGAGGCGGCCCGGCTGGCCGGGGCGGGGGGTCCGCCGGGTCGCTACCGGTTCGGCGGGGTGAACAGCCCGATCCTCGGCCGTCTGGTGCACCGGCTCGCCGCCGAGCAGCCCGACGTGGGCATCACCACGTACGCGTCCTGGTCGGTGGACGAACTGGCGCAGCTGGTGGCGGCCGGTCGGCTCGACTTCGCCCTCAGCGGGGTGTGCGGGGACGCCAGCCCGTCGGCCGCGTTCGGGTTGAGCTGGCGGGAGGTGGCCGTCGACCCGATCTTCGTACTGTTGCCGCAGCACCACCCGCTGGCCAGCCGGGACGAGGTGCGCCTGGTGGATCTGCGGCGCGAGCAGTGGGTGGCGGCGCCCGGGGACGGGTGCTTCGGCGACTGTTTCGCCGCCGCCTGCGCCCGCGCCGGTTTCACCCCGCGCAAGGTGTACGAGGCGGACGTGCGCGGCTGCGTGGACCTGGTCGACGCGGGCGAGGGGGTGGCGCTCTGCCAGGCCACCTTCCGGCCGCCCGCCGGGCTGGTGACCCGCCGGCTGGCGGGGGCGCCGCTGCGCTGGCGGCTGCTGCTGGGCTGGCACCCGGACGCGCCGGCCGCCCGGGTCGCCGAGACGGTGCTGGAGACGGCGGTGGCCGCGTACACCGACGCGCTGGCGCCGCATCCCGACTACCTGTCCTGGCTGCTGCGGCATCCCGGCTTCGGCGCCCAGCCGGCGGTGGCCGGTGGGGTGCGAACCGCCTGAGCGCGGGTATCAGGCGGCATGACTGACGCCGACCCGCGGGAGCTGCTGCACCAGGCGGCCGCCGCGCACACCGCCGCCGCCGAGGACGTGGAGACCTTCCTACGCCGGTTGCCGGAGGTGCCCGACCCGACCGACATCACCGAGTACGCGAACCTGCTCAGCCGTGAGGAGCGGGCCCGCGCCGACCGGCAGGCCGCCGCCGACGCGGCCGGGCTGCAACTGCCCAGCGTGGAGTAAGCCCGACGAGGGGACGGCACCCGGGACGCAGTCCGGGTGCCGTCGATCGGGTTCGCCTCGCCGTGCGAGCCGGCTCAGCGTTCGATGAGGACGTCGTGGCCGAGGTCGAGCAGGGCGTGCCGCCACTCGGCGTCGGCGTTGCCCCGGCTCGGCTTCGCCGCACTCAGCTCCCGGATCCGCTCGATGGCCTCCCGCATCACCTCGATGTCCTCCGGGGTGAGGTCCACCTTGCGCTTGGTCAGCACGGCGAGGATCTGCCGGCCCGGCTCGGGCAGGTCCAGGTCCGGGTTCGGGCCGAACGCCTCCTCCCCGGATCCGCGGGTGAGCAGCCACTGCCGCAGCTTCTCGGACGGTACGTTCACCTCGGCGTGGAAGTCATCCCAGATCACCTCGACCTCCGGTTCGAGTCGTGCCTCGCGTACCATCACGCCTCCTCTCCCGACGGCGGCCCGGACGGCGTCGGGTCGCCCTCGCCCTTGTCGGTGTGCTGTTTGAGGCCCTCCGGCGGCACCTTCACCCGGGACGGGTTGGCCGTCGGGGGCGCGACGATCGGTTCGGTGCGCTCGGTGTCCTCCCGGGTTTCCTCGGGTTCGGTCATGTCCGCCCTCCGCTGGGTCGGGAATGACGCCGCGCCACTCGGCGCGGATGGCGTCTCATCGTTCACCGCGGATGGGACGTCGCGGCCGCGGTGTGGCCGCGCTCGCCGGCGGCCACCTGGAAGGCGAGCCGGTCGTCCTGCGCGTCGACGGTGACCCGCTGGCCGGGGGATATCCCGTCCTCCAGCAGCATCCGGGAAAGCCGGTTGTCGACCTCTCGCTGGATCACCCGGCGCAGCGGCCGGGCGCCGAACTCCGGCTGGTAGCCGTTCTCGGCGAGCCAGTCGATCGCGGCCGTGGTGAAGTCGACCTGGATGTCCTGGGCGTGCAACCGCCGGCGGGTCTCCTCCAGCAGCAGTTCGGTGATCTGGCGCAGCTGCTGTGCCTCCAGCCGCTGGAAGATGATGATCTCGTCGATGCGGTTGAGGAATTCCGGCCGGAAGTTCTCCTGGAGCCGGCGCGTCAGCCGCTCCCGCAGCTCGGTGGTCTCCTGCCGGCCGGGCTCGCCGGTGGCGAAACCGACCGCGCGCTGGGTGCCGGTGATCAGCTCCGAGCCCAGGTTGCTCGTCATGATCAGTACGGTGTTCTTGAAGTTCACCGTACGGCCCTGGCTGTCGGTGAGCCGGCCGTCGTCGAGCACCTGGAGCAGGATGTTGAACACGTCCGGGTGGGCCTTCTCGATCTCGTCGAGCAGCACCACCGCGTACGGGCGGCGGCGGACCGCCTCGGTGAGCTGGCCGGCCTCCTCGTAGCCGACGTACCCGGGTGGGGCGCCGACCAGCCGGCTGACCGTGTGCCGTTCCTGGAACTCGCTCATGTCCACCCGGACCATCCGGTCCGCCTCGCCGAAGAGCGCCTCGGCCAGGGCCCGCGCCAGCTCGGTCTTGCCCACGCCGGTGGGGCCGAGGAAGAGGAAACTGCCCATCGGCCGGTTCGGGTCGGCCAGGCCGGTACGCGAGCGCCGGACCGCCTCGGCGACCGCGCCGACCGCGTCGTCCTGCCCGATCACCTTCTCGTGCAGGTATCCCTCCAGGCGCAGCAGCCGGTCCCGTTCCTCCTCAGTGAGCTGGGTGATCGGGATACCGGTGGCCCGGGAGACCACCTCGGCGATCTCCGTCGGCCCGACCGTCGGCACGTTCGCCGGCTCGCCCTCCCCCTTCGCGCGGCCGATCTGGTCCTCCAGTTCGGATACCCGGTCGCGCAGTTCGGAGGCGCGCTCGTACTGCTCGTCGGCGACCGCCTGATCCTTGTTGCGGCGGACCTCGTCGAGCTGCCGCTCCAACTCCCGCACGTCCTCGGCGGGGGTGCGGGTACGCAGCCGGACGCGGGCCCCGGCCTGGTCGATCAGGTCGATTGCCTTGTCCGGCAGGAAGCGGTCGGTGACGTACCGGTCGGACAGCTCGGCGGCGGCGACGAGCGCCTCGTCGGTGAACCGGACCTGGTGGTGCGCCTCGTACCGGTCGCGCAGGCCGCGCAGGATGGTGACGGTGTCGTCGACGGCCGGCTCGGGCACGAAGACGGGCTGGAACCGGCGGGCCAGCGCGGCGTCCTTCTCGATGCTGCGCCGGTACTCGTCCAGCGTGGTCGCGCCGATCACCCGCAGTTCGCCCCGCGCGAGGGCGGGCTTGAGCATGTTGGACGCGTCCATGCCGCCCTCGCTGCCGGCGCCGCCCGCGCCGACCAGGGTGTGGATCTCGTCCAGGAAGACGATCAGCTCGTCGCGGTGCGCCCGGATCTCGTCGATCACCTTCTTCAGTCGTTCCTCGAAGTCGCCGCGGTAGCGGGTGCCGGCGACCAGCCCGGGCAGGTCGAGCTGGATCACCCGCTTACCGATCAGGGTCTGCGGCACGTCCCCGTCGCAGATCCGCTCGGCCAGCCCTTCCACGATCGCGGTCTTGCCGACCCCGGCCTCGCCGATGAGCACCGGGTTGTTCTTGGTCCGGCGGGACAGGATTTCCACCGCCTGCTCGATCTCGTCCGCCCGCCCGATCACCGGGTCGATCTGGTCGTTGCGGGCCAGCTCGGTGAGGTCCTGGCCGTACTGGTCGAGCGTCGGGGTGCCCCGGTCGGGCCGGGGCGTGCCCCCGCGTTCCGCGCTGGCCGCCTGCAACGACTCCGGCTGGATCCGGCCGGCGGCGAGCATCCGCCCGGCCGGCGACTCCGGGTTCAGCGGCAGGGCCATCAGAATGTGCTCGGGGCCGATGTAGTTGGCGCCCATCGCCCGGGACAGCTGGTGAGCGTCGAGCAGCGCCCGCTTCGCCGCCGGGGTGAGCGACAGGTTCGGTGGCACCTCGCCCCGGGGTGCCCCGTCGCCGCGCCCGCCGAGGGCGTTGACCAGGGCGTCCGGGTCGGCGCCGGCACGGCGTACCAGGTCGCGCAGCGGCTCGCGTTGCAGCGCCGCCCAGAGCAGGTGGTCGGTGTCCAGGTCGTTGCTGTGCTTCTGCGCCGCCCGGCGGGCCGCGTCGGCGAGCATCTCCCGCGCGTCGGCGGTCATCAGCCGGGTGATGTCGACCCGGTGCGCCGGTCGGCGTCCCCCCTCGCCCCGGCCGAAGTACCGAGCCAGGAACTCGTCCCACGGGTCGGGGCCGAAGTCACCGGGTCCCATCATCTTCTGTCCTCCGCTCCTCGGGCGGGCACGGTCGCCGAGGCGACCTGGCGCGGCACGGTCTGCGGTGGCTACCCGGCGGCCGGCGCGACAAACGCGGGCCGGTCCCCCGCGCCGGTGGCAGCCGGCTCGGTGGCAGGCTGGGTGCATGGACACCAGTGCGCTGCTGATCGTCGACGGGGCGAACGTGGTGGGCTCGCGGCCGGACGGCTGGTGGCGGGACCGGGCCGGGGCAGCGGCCCGGCTGCGTGACGCGCTGGTGCCGCTGGCCGAGGCGGGCGTGCCGCCGGAGCTGCCGCCGCCGGTCGAGGTGGTGCTGGTGGTGGAGGGGGCGGCGCGGGGCGTGCCCGGGGTGCCGGGCGTCGGGGTGGTCGCCGCGCCCGGTTCGGGTGACGACACCATGGTCGAGCTGGTCGCCGCGGCGGGGCGGCGGCGCAGCGTCGTCGTCACCGCCGACCGGGAGCTGCGGGCCCGGGTGCGGGCGCTGGGCGCCGAGGTGTACGGCCCGCGCTGGCTGCCCCGGGACGGCTGAGCGCCACCGCCGGCTGGTCCGCGGAAGGCGGGCACGGGCGTGGTGGACCCGTGGACGGGACCGGTTGCCCCGTCGGCGGGACCGGCACACCGGCCGCGCAACGGCCGAACGCGCACGTCAGGGGCGTGATCCGACAGTCGGGCCGGAACACCGTGAGGGCGGTTGTTCTCCCACCCGTCGGGATGGGATGTAATGGAGATCTCACCGCCCTCAGGAGGTCCCCCGTGGCGAGCGTCGCCGAGCTGAAGGCAGCCATTGATGTCGCCCTCCAGCAGATAGGTGACGGGCAGACAGCCGTGCAGGCGGCCGGTGAGAGGCTGGCCGAGGCGCAGCAGACCCTGGCCGGCGCGCTGGAGGGCAGCGGGCACGAGACGGTCGAGGCGGCCCAGGCGTCGCTGACCCAGGCCAGCCAGGAGCTGGAGGAATGCCTCGCCGCCACCCTGGTCGCGGTCGAGCAGGCGCAACTCTACGTCGCCTCCCTCTAGGGCCGGCCGTGTCCATTGTCGAGGACATCGGCGCGCAGGTACGCGCCGTCGCCGACGAACTGCCGCTGGCCCAGCTCGCCGTCGCGTTGGAGAAGTTCGGCCAGGCCACCGAGCGGCTGCGCTGGGTGCGGCAGGAGTCGGCCAACCCGATGGGGGTGCCGGAGTTGTCGGCCGCGACCGAGCACGCCGAGACCGCCGGGTACGCGCTGCGGGTGGCGCAGGAGCAGCTGTCGGCGTATTTGGCCGCCCTCGGGCTCGCCGCCGACGGGGCGCCCGCGCCGAAGGCCGACGAGCGACGGCCCCGGCACGACGCGCCCGGCGAGGTGGCGCCGCCGGTGCCGGGCGCCGGGCCGGAGCAGGGCGTCGACCCGACGGCGCGGCGCTGGTGGGCGGTGCGGGTGGCGGAGCTGACCGGCGGCCGGGAGGGCCCGTCGGACGAGCCGGACGAGCGGGCCGGCGACTCCCGGGAGTTGCTGCGTCAGGTGGTGACCGGGGTCCGCTCGGGCGACCGGGAGCGGCTGCACCGCGAGCTGCGCCGAGCGCACGCCGACGTGGGGTTGGGGCTGGCCGCGATCGCCCCGCCGCTGCTGCGCGACCTGGCCGGGGAGTTGCTCGGGCACCCGCCCCGCGCCGACGATCTGGGCCGGCTGCGCCGGGAGCTGGACGGGCGGGTCCGCGACCTGCTGCCCGGGCTGCCAGCGCCGGTGCTGGACACTCTGCTCACCCGGGTCTGCCGGATGCCACCGCCCCGCCGCGCCGACGACCAGGAGCAGCCGCACGCGGCGGATCCGGCGGTCACCGCCGGGGTGGTCACCGGGGTGCTGCTGGACCGGCTCGGCCGCGACCTGCCGGCGGACGCCGGCGAGCGGGAGCCGTCGCGGGGTGCGCATGGCTGACGTCCGCACCCGACTGGTGTCACGGGTCCGGGACCTGCTCTCCGAGGCGCTCGGCGCGGCCCGGAACCGGCTGGCCGCCGCCGACGCCGAGCTGGCCGCCGGCCGGGAGCGGCTGGACCGGGTACGGCGGGCTGCGGTGGCCGTACCCGAGCGGGTGGGCGTCGCCCGCGACGGCCGGCTGGCCGAGATCGACGCCCGGCACACCGCCCGGATCGCGGAGCTGGTCCGGCGGGCCGCCACGGCAGCGCAGCGGGAGGCGCCCGGCGCGGCGTCCACGCCCTGGGACCGGTGGCGGGTCACCCCCGCCGACCGGGCCGAGCCGCCCGGCGCGGTCCGGGTCGGCGCGGTACGCGTTCCCGGCGCGGAGCCGGTGCCGGCGCTGGTGCCGCTGCTGGACGCCGGTCACGTGCACCTGGCCGGCGGTGACCGGGCGGGCATCGCCACGGTGGTGCCCGCCCTGCTGCTGCGCTCGCTCGGGCGCGCCGAACCGGGCACGGTCCGGCTGTTCGGGTACGACCC
This sequence comes from Micromonospora sp. NPDC006766, assembly GCF_040636055.1. Lineage (NCBI taxonomy): Bacteria > Bacillati > Actinomycetota > Actinomycetes > Micromonosporales > Micromonosporaceae > Micromonospora > Micromonospora sp. NPDC006766. The sequence goes on from NZ_JBEYIX010000044.1 coordinate 13,252, forward strand.
GGAGCACCTGGGCGGCGGGCTGGCCGGGTTCGCCCCGCTCGGCACGGCCGGGCTGCTCACCTTCGTCGGCCCCGGCGGGCTGGGACGGCTGCTGGACGACCTGGTGGAGCAGATCCGCCGGATCAACGAGACCGTGCTGGCCGGCGAGCACGCGTCGCTGCGCGAGCTGGCCGCCGCCACCGGCCGCCGGCCCGAGCCGTGGCGGGTGGCGGTGCTGCTCGGCGGCGACGAGCTGTCCCGGCACGAACGCGGCCAGCTGGACCGGGTGGTGCGGACCGGGGCGGCCTGCGGCGTGCACCTGGTGGTACGCGGCATGACCCTGCCCGACGACGCGACGGTGACCCGGATCGTGGTCGAGCCGGACGACGCCAGGATCGCCGGGCTGCCGGTCGTGCTCGACGAGCCACCCCCGGCCGGGCTGGTCACCGACACCTGCCGGGAGGTGGCCTCCCGGGTCAACGCCGGCCCCCCGCCGGCGCCCTTCACCGACCTGCTCCCGCCGCCGGAGGACTACTGGCGGGAGGATTCATCCGCCGGGCTGACCGCGCCGATCGGCGAGGGCCGGCATGGGCGGCCGGTGCTGCTGACCCTCGGCGACTATCCGCCGCACGCGCTGATCGGCGGACCCTCCGGCACCGGCAAGACCAACCTGATCTTCGCCTGGATCGGCGCGCTCGCCGCCCGCTACTCCCCCGCCGAGCTGGAGTTCTATCTGCTGGACTTCAAGGAGGGGGTGTCCTTCGCCCGGTTCGCCCAGGGCCGGCGGGACCCGAGCTGGCTGCCACACATGCGGCTGGTCGGGATCAACGTCAACACCGACCGGGAGTTCGGGCTGGCCCTGCTCCGGTTCCTCGCCGAGGAACTGCGCCGCCGGGCGGACGCGGCGAAGAAGCACGAGGTCACCAAGCTCGGCGAGCTGCGCGCGGTGGACCCGACCGGGCGCTGGCCGCGCATCGTGGCCGTGGTGGACGAGTTCCAGGCGCTGCTCGCGGGCCGGGACGTGGTCGCCCGGGAGGCCGCCGACCTGCTGGAGGACCTGGCCCGGCGGGGCCGATCGCAGGGCATCCACCTGGTACTCGCCTCGCAGGACGTACGCGGCATCGAGGCGCTGTGGGGGCGGCCGGCGCTGGTCGCTCAGTTCACCCTGCGCATCGCGCTGCCGAAGGCGCTGCGCATTCTGGCCGAACGCAACGACGCGGCGCAGTCGCTGCCCCGGCACCACGCGGTGGTCAACGCCGAGTCGGGGCTGGTGGAGGGGAACCAGGTGGCGCGTATCCCGTCGGCCAGCGACTGGGAGACGTGGAGCGAGTTGCAGCACCGGTTGTGGCGGATGCGCCCGCAGGACGCCTCCCCGGCCCGGCTGTTCGACGGTGACGCGATCCCGAAGCTGGCCGACGCGCCGGACTTCGGGGCGCTGACCGCCCCCGAGCAGGGGGCGCCGCGCGGCCCGGTGGCCCTGCTCGGGGAGATCATCGACGTGCAGGCCCGCTCGGCGGCACTGCGGCTGCCCCGGGCCCCCGGGCGCAACCTCGCCGTGCTCGGCACCCGGGTGGACGAGGCCTGCGCGGTGCTCGACGCCGCCGCTCGGTCGCTGGCCCGGCAGCACCGGCCGGGCACCGCCCGCTTCTCCATCGCCTGTCTCGACCCGGACGCCGACCCGGCCGCCCGCGCCCTGTACGCGGACCTGGCCGACGACGCCGCCTGGTACGACGAGGAGAGCGTGCCCGAGCTGATGGCGGAGGTGGGCGACGGGCTCGGCGCGCCGGGCGTCCCACCCAGCCCGCACTACCTGCTGCTGTACGCGGTCGACGCGGCGGCTCCGCAGCTCGCCGGCAGGGCGGGCCGGCGGACCGGGCTGGAGCAGCTGCGCCGGATCCTGCACGACGGGCCGGAACGGCGTACGCACGTGCTGGCCTGGTGGCGGGGGGTGGCCCGGATGCGGACCGACCTGGGCGGCCCGGCCGCTCGCCTGGAGAACATCGGCGCCTGGGTGGCGCTCGACGTGCAGGGCGCGGAGCTGGGCTCGGCGCTCTATCCGGGCACCGGCGGGCCGGACTGGTATCCGCGCCCGTGGCGGGGTTTGTATTTCGACCGGGCGGTGCACCGCACCGGACAGGTGATCATCCCCTACGGTCTGTCGCAGTGAACGAGCCGGTCGTGAGTGAAACGTACGCCGCCCAGATCCGTCGGCTCGCCGAGCTGACCGCCCGGGTCGCCGCCCAGCGCGCCGAGGCGCACACCTGGTACGCGCAGCAGTGCGCCGCCGCCGACCGGGCCGTGGCCGAGGCCGCCGAGCAGGTCCGCCGGGCCGAGGCGGACGCGGCCGAGGCGCGGGAGCTGGTGGACCGGGTGGACGCCGAGGTCGCCCACCTCTGGGAGGAGCTGCGCACCCGGGTCCGCTCCGGGGGGCGGCGGCTGGGCGACCCGCCCGGGCCAGCTCGGGACGCCGCCGGCGACCCGGTGTCGCGGCTGCGCGGGGTACGCGATCTGCTGGACCGGATCCGCCAGCGGGGCGAGCTGCCCGGCTCGGCGAACCCGCTGCTGGTGGGCTGCGGGGTCGGCGGGTCGCTGGTCGCGTACGCGTTGGGGGCGGGCGCGCGGGCGCTGGGCCATGGCTCCGGCGGGGATCTGGCGGTCGGGATGCCGGTGCTGGCGCTGGTGATCACGCTGCTCGGCCCGCTGGTGGGTCTGGCGCCGGCCCGGCTGCTGGCTGACCGTCGGCACGCCATGCTGACCCCGCGCGCGATCACCGTGGTCGTCGCCGCCGGCCTGGTGGCCACCGTTCTCCTGCTCGTCCTCACCCGCTGACACGCGGGCGACCGTCAGGCGGGGGTGAGGGCGGCCTCCTTCAGCAGGCGGCGGGCCAGGACCAGGCGGTCGGCGTCGTCGTCGAGGCCGGGCAGGTCACCGACCCGGGTCACCTCGCCGCCGAGCACGGCGCGCAACGCCGGCTCGCAGGTGCCGGGCAGGGTGATGGTGCGGTCGAACAGGCGCAGCACCACCCGGTCGTCCCCGCTCGGCTCAAGCTGCCAGCGGAGGCCGGCCCGAGGAGTGACCCGGGTGTCCGCGGTCAGCGCCGCCAGCGCGGCGGCCTGGGCCAGGGGCCGGATGGGCGCGGGCCGGGCGGCCGGCCAGGCCCGGTCCCGCAGCCGGGCGGCCACGGCGGCCGGGTCGGCCCGCAGCAGCCAGTCGCGCAGCGCCTCCACCGTCTCGGTCAGCTCCGGTTCGATGGCGTCCGGGTCGGCCACGTCGACGCCGAAGGGCAGCCCGGATCGGAGCCGGGGGTCTTCGGCGGCGAGCGCCAGCAGCTCCTCGACCAGGGCGTACCGGGTCAGCGCCCGAACGCCCACGGTCAGGTGCAGCGAGCTGGATTCCTGCGCCTGGGCGCTGTGCAGCCAGCCGCGGGGCAGGTAGAGCGCGTCGCCCGGGGCGAGCACCACGTCCAGCGCGGGCCGGCCCTCCGCGGTGGCGCTGACCTCGTCGGCCCGCCCGCCCCAGGGCTGCCGCTCCAGCGGGTCGGGCAGCACGGGTGGGTGGATCCGCCAGTGCTTGCGGCCGTCGACCTGGAGCACGAAGACGTCGTGGGTGTCGTAGTGGGTGGCGAAGCCCTGGCTGCCGGCCGGGGTCAGGTAGGCGTTGACCTGGGTGGGCTGGGCCAGCGCGGCGGTCAGGTCGCGGGCCAGGTCGACCAGGGCCGGCCAGGTTCGGTGCAGGCCCTGCAGCACGAGGGTGGCGCCGTCGGCGTACAGCTGGAGGACCTGCTCGTCGAGGACCTGGTCGCCGATCTCGGCGCCCGCGCCACCGCCGCCGGTGTAACGCGCCGCCGGCACCAGCTCGCCGTTCTTGGCCACCCGCAGGAACGGGGTACGCAGGCCGCGGCGGCTGAGCAGCTCGTCGGCGTCGGCGGGGTTGAACAGGTCGTTGAACCCGTCCGGGTTGGGCAGTTCGGCCGCGCGGGACAGCAGTGGCGCCCGCCCCCAGTGGTCGGCGGCGAACTTGGCCGGGTCGACGGCCACGCAGCGGGCGAGGGCCGCGGTGGCGGAAGACGGAACCGCCGGGCAACCGTCGCCGCCCGGCGGGTCGAGGTGCGTCATGGCGATCCGTCAGCGGGCGCTGCCGTCGGCGCCACCGTCGCGTTGGCCGGGCCGGGCACCGCCGTCGGCCGGTCCCTCGGCGCCGCCGTCCGCGCCGCCGTCCTGCTTGCCCGGGGTCGCCCCACCGTCGGCGGGTCCCTCGGCACCCCGGTCGGCGCCGCGGTCGGCACCCCGCTCCGCCCCGCGATCGGCGCCACCGTCCGCGCCACCGTCCCGCTGGCCGGGGCTCGCGCCACCGTCGGCGGGCCCCTCCGCGCCGCCGCCGCTGGTCCGCATGTCGTCGTCGTTGAGTGCCATCGGTGCTCCCTCGGTGTGCCGCCCCGTCGTCCGCCGGGGTCCGTCGTGCGGCGGGTGGTACCCCACGCGCGATCTTCTCAAACCAACGGTAAACGGCGAGGCCCGGCGAAACGGACGATTCGCCGGGCTCCGGCGCGAACGCGTATGGCCCGCCCCACCGGACGTGGCGGGGCGGGCCGCGACGGCGCCGGTCAGGGAATCATCCGGCTGAGGTCCTGCGGCATGGACGACTTCACGTCCTGCCACTCGCCCTGGTTGACGTGCCGGCGCAGGGTGTCGAGCACCACCTGCACCACCCGCTGCGGACCGCCCTCCACGTCGTACGGGAAGCCCTGCCGGACCTCGTAGAGGAAGTCGTCGCGGTTCAACTTGATCGGCACGTTCTCCGGCTGCCAGCCGTCGAAGTAGATGCCGCGCAGCAGCACCGGCAACTGCTGGGCGAACTCGGCGCTCTCCTGCACCGGCATCCGGTCCCGCAGCAGGTGCAACACCGTACGCAGCGCCGCGTAGGACTGGTTGCGTTGCTCCTTCGGCCAGCCGTACGCCGCTTCGATCTCCTTGAGGATCACGTTCGTCTTGTCCAGCGAGGACTCGAACGCGGAAATCAGCTGCTCAGCCATCTGCCCACCCCCGTGCGTCGGTTTCCCAGCGTCGGTCGTCGGTGCGTCGCGGCGGGCCACTGGGCCCCCGCCACAGCCGGGTCGGGCTGAACCGACCGGGCCGCTCGTCGCGCCGAGGGCTGTCGGACTGCCCGACCACGCGCAGCACGCCGCCGCGGCGTTGATCCGATACCACCCGAACCATGGCCCACCTCCTGTCGGCTTGGCGGCCGCGTCGACGACGGACCGCACACACCGTCCAGACTGGCGGGGCCTCGGGTGAGCCGACCTCACCCGGCGCGGGTGATTCGGCCCGTCAGCCGGCCGCCGAGCAGGGCCCGCTACCGGACGCCAACCGCTCAGGCCGCCCGCCGCTCCCGCGTCTGCTTGCACGACACACAGGACGTGGCGGACGGGAAGATTTCCAGCCGCTCCACCGGAATCGGCGCGGCGCAGCCCTCGCAGAAGCCGTACGTGCCCTCGTCGAGCCGGGTGAGCGCGTGCTCGAACTGGGCACGCCGGTCCAGGATGGTGCGCAGCAGGGACTGGGCCGTGTCCCGCTCGGCGGTCTTGGTGCCGCTGTCGGCCTGGTCGTCGCCGGCGGTGTCGCCGATCTCGACCAGGCGGAGGACCTGACTCTGCAGCACGGCCTGCTCGTATTCCGCGGTCAGCTCGTCGAACCGCGACTGCAGGGACTGCCGGATCTGGTCGACCTCCGCCTGGGAGCGGCCCTGGACTTTCGTGTCGTGGACGAGCATCGCTGCCTGCCTCCTGGCGTCTCATGCCGATCCGGGGCGACGAGCGCCCCGGACGTGGTCCGATGAAATGCACGGGCGGGATCACCCGTGCGCTGTGAGCCGGGCGATTACCCGCCCCCTCCGAGGATCAAACCGGGGATTTACGCGTTCTTCCACCGCGTTCGTGCGCACTTGACCGGGCCGGCCCGTCCCGGGTCGTCCCCGATCGGCGTCGGGCCGCCGGGTGTCGGATCGAGGGTCGGCTCAGGCGGGCTCGACCAGGGCCGGGTGGCGCGGGTCGTCGGCCCGGACCACCACGTCGGCGAAGGATGCGGGGGCCACCTCGTCGGCGTACCGGGCGAAGGCGGGCAGGGTCCAGCGCAGCCCCGGGTCGGTCCGCCGGTGCAGTGCGGCCGGGGAGAGCTCCAGGTGCACGGTGATGTCGAACGCCAGCCCGCCGCCGAGCAGCAGCGCGCCGCTGACCAGCACCACCCCGCCGGGCGGCAGCTCGACGTACGCCGCCCGGCTGGCCCGGTCGGTGGTGGCGTCCCAGAGCGAGGGCAGCAGCCGCCCCGACCCGTCGGGGCCGGCCGGGTCCAGCACCTCCCGGCGCAGCCCGGCCTCGTCGAGCCAGCCCGCGTAGTACGCGTCGGGATTGGTCCGGCCGTATTCGAGCCGGATCGAGGCGGGCCGGAGGAAGTCGGCGGCCCGTACGTGCAGCACCGGACGCCCCGCGGCGCGCAGCGGATCGACCAGGGCGGCGGCGAGAGCGTCCGGGTCGGCGGCCGGCGGGCCGTCGACGGCAACCCGCAGCCGGCCGGCTACGCGGGTGCCGGCGAGCCGATCGGTCAGCTCGGCGACGAGTCGCTCGGGGGCGATCGGACGGACAGGCACCCGACCATCGTGCCCGGTCACCGCGCGCCCTCCTGGTTGCGGGCCCGCAGAGCGGGTCAGCCGGTGCGGTCGATCGTGACGTGGGCTTCGTCGGCGAGCCGATAGCCGACGCCGTAGACGGTGGTGACCAGCGGAACGTCCACGCCGACCTTGCCGCGCAGCCGGCGCACATGCACGTCGACCGTGCGGACGCCGGCGTGCTCGTAGCCCCAGACGGCGTTGAGCAGCTGCAACCGGGTGAACACCCGGCGGGGGTGGGCGACCAGGTGCAGCAGCAGGTCGAACTCCAGCCGGGTGAGCGGCAGCGGCTCACCGTCGCGCAGCACGGACCGGGACGCGGCCAGGATGTGCAGGGCCGGGATGGCCGGCGCGAGGGGCCGCGCCGGGGACCGCCCGGCCGGCACCGGGTCGGGCCGCCGCTCCGCCGGACCATCGCCGCCGGTGATCACGGCATCGCCGCGTTCCAGCAGCTCACGGGCGACCTCCAGCAGCTGGTGGGCGGCCGGACTCAGCGGCTCGTCACCGGCCAGCGGAATGTTCAGGGTGACCGTGAGCACCGGTGTGGCACTGATGGGGCGACGCTGGCCGCCGGGGGGACGACCGGGAACCGCGGGTTGGGACGTATGCCATCCGGCGCGCGACGAGGCGGGGCTGACCGACATGCTGCTCCTTGGCTGGTCCGGGTTTTCCCCACGGCCCCGGGACGCCGCTTCATCGATGCTTCCCGGCGCCCAGGCGAGGGTCAAGGGGCGGCTACGTTGCATGAATGTGACAATTGACGAACACACCGGAGCCGCACGCTCGCTCTGCGTACTAGGCCACATGATTACAGCAGAGCGGCGAGATGCCCGGTTACGGGGGGTCCCCGCCTGATTCATCCCCGGCGGCGTGTCGCCGGAACACGTGCGCGCGGCGTACCCGGCAGCCGGGTACGCCGCGCGGTGAACAGTCCGCTCAGGACTCGTGGTCGACCGCGATCCGCGCCTCATCGGCAAGCCGGTAGCCGACCCCGTAGACGGTGGTCACCAGCGGCGTTCCGGAGCCGAGCTTGGCCCGCAACCGGCGCACGTGGACGTCCACCGTGCGCGCCACCGTGTGCTCGTATCCCCAGACGTTGGCGAGCAGTTGCCGCCGGGTGAACACCTGCCGGGGATGCTCGACGAGAAACAGCAGCAGGTCGTACTCGATCCGGGTCAACGGGATCCGCTCGCCACCGCGGCGGACCACCCGGGTGCCGGCCAGGATGCGTACCGCGGCGGGCTCCTCGACCGGTGCGACCCGCGGGGCCCTGCGCGGGTCGGGCACCGGGCGAGCGGCCTCGTGCCCCTCGGGCCGCAGCACCCGTGCGCCGGACGAGGCGAGTTCGTCGAGCACGTCGACCAGACGGTCCAAGCCGGGTGTCGCCGCGGCGGCGGCCAGGTCGAGGGTGATGGTCAGGGTCGGCGTGGGGATGGGCGACCCGGCCCGGTCGGGGCGGCCGGGCCGGGTCGCTCGGGTGGAGAGGGCGATGACGGACATGGATCCTCCTAAGCTGACGGTCGCGCCCGCCCCACCGGGTGCGGTGGGGCGGTCAGCGGGGTGCCCGGCCGGCGTTGACCGGGTGCGCGGCGGACGAGGGTCGCAGCGGCGTGGTGGGGCCGAGGGTGGGCAGCCCGGCGATGTGCCAGGCGGCGAACCCGCCGGCCACGTCGGTGGCCCGGTGCAGGCCGAGGTCCTGCAGCGCGGCGGCGGCCAGTGAGGACGTGTAGCCCTCCTGGCAGAGGACCACCACCGGCACGTCGTAGTCGACTGCCTGGGGCAGCCGGGCCGGGCAGCGCGGGTCGAAGCGCCACTCCAGGACGTTGCGCTCCACGGCGAGGGCGCCGGGAACGGTGCCGTGCGCGGCGCGCTGGCCGGCGGGCCGGATGTCGACCAGCAGGGCCCCGCGCCGGTACGCGAGGTGCGCCTGCTCGGGGTCGAGGCGGCGCAGCCGGGCGCGGGCGGCGGCGAGGATCTCGTCGATCCCCCGCGAGCCGGGCGGCGGGACCGGACAGCGCTCGGTCGGCGTCTGGGGCATCGTCATCCTCTCGTAGCTTGCGGGCCGGGCAGGGCTCACCAGGCGAGCCCGGCCTCGGCCACCTCGGCCACCAGGAGTTGCCCGGCGACGAGGCGGTATCGGGTCATCCGGCGCAGCGCCGGCCGGTAGGCGTGCACGCTGACCGCGGGCCGGCCGCCGCGGTTGGTCACGAGGTGCACGTGGCGGGCTCCGAAGCGCCGACCGGCGCCGGCGGCGAGCCGATGGGGGCGCAGCCGGCCGCCGCTGACCGTCTCCTCGGTGAGGGTGCCGGCGACGACCAGGAAGGCGCCCTCGGAGCCGCCGTGGTCGTGCAGGTCGGTGCCCTGCCCGGGCAGCCAGCTCAGCGCCCATACCTCGTGCTCGTCGTCGGCGGCCAGGCGCGTGTACCACCGTTCGGGCCGGTTGAAGCGCAGCCGCACCGGCCAGCCGGTGGGTTCGGCCCAGCTGGCGGCGACGGCGAGCAGGTCTTTGCGGGGCATCGGCGGATCGTCCTCACGACGGCGGAAGCGACGGAGGACCTCAGCATAGGCTATAAATCCTATCGACTTAATAGGTAATACCGACTGCTGGGACGGCCAGCACGGTCGACCACTGGTCAGCGCCGAACCGGCGGATCCACCCGGTAGCCGGGCACCGAGCGATCCTCCCCGGCCGGGTGCGCGCCCCACTTCACCTCGACGTCCTTGTGCTTGGACTTGCGCCGAGGCATCCCCACTCGCTTGCCTTTACGCTGCCCGCGTTTGGATTGGGCGTAGTTGTCGAACGCCGCCGCCGCGTTCGCCAGGCCCGTGTTGTACGCCTCCTTCGAGTTCTCCTCCCACCAGCCGGCGAAACGCGGATCAGTATGTTTGACCTCGTTGAACACCTTCCGCAACGCCTGCAGCGACCACGGCCGCCACGGCGTCAGGTCCTCCTCGGCGATGCCGTAGGAGGCCTCCGCCTTGCGCTGCCACCACGACGCCATCACCCAGCCCACGGCCCAGTTGTACGCGGCCCGTGCGCGCCGGCTCGGCAAGCTATCAGGGCGGGCCGGCCGGGCAGGCGGTATACAGGTGCGGTGGAGGATCCCGTACCCGAGCAGATGCGCGCGGCGGCCGGCGCGCTGCTGGTGGCGCTCGACGAGCCGGCCCGGCAGCGGGCCCGGCACGACTTCGACGACGACGCCCGGCGGTGGCTGGAGTACCGGCCCCGACCCCGGCCCGGGGTGAGTCTCGCCGACCTGGACGTCGCCGCCCGCAAGGCCGCCCACCGGCTGCTCGCCACCGCGCTCAGCCCGGCCGCGTACGCCCAGGCCATGACCGTCGTCGCGCTGGAGGAGGTGCTCGACCGGGCGGAAGGCTGGCGGCGCGGCCGGCACAGTGGCGACTACTGGGTGGCCGTCTTCGGCGACCCGGCCCGTGACGACCGGTGGGGATGGCGGTTCGAGGGACACCACCTGTCGGTGAGCATGACCGTGGTCGACGACCAGGTCTCCCCCGCGCCGCTCTTCCTCGGCGCCAACCCGGCCACCGTCCGGCACGCCGGCCGCCCGGTCTCCCGGCCGCTCGGCCCCGAGGAGGACCTGGCCCGCGAGCTGCTCGACGCGCTCGGCGCCGCCGGGCGGGCCGCCGCGATCATCGCCGACGAGGCGCCAGCCGACATCATCAGCGCCACCCGGCCCACCGCCCCTGGCCGGCTCGACCCGCTCGGCGTGCCCCGGAGCCGGCTCGACCCAGGGGGGCGGGCGCTGCTCGACCAGCTCGTCGCGCTTTACCTGGACCGGCTCCCGCCGGAGCTGGCCGCCCGCGAGGCGGGCCGACTCGACGGTGGGGAGCTGCACTTCGCCTGGGCCGGCGCCGCCAGGCCGGGTCAGCGGCACTACTACCGGATCCAGGGCGACGACCTGCTGATCGAGTACGACAACACCACCGACGACGGCAACCACGCGCACACCGTGCTGCGCCGCCCCACCAGCGACTTCGGCGCCGACCTCCTCGCCACCCACCATGCCACCGCCCACTGACGGAGATCAGCGCCAGCGGGGTCAGGGATGGCGGGTTTCGATGAGGAAGCGGTGGGCGTGGGCGACGAAGGGGCCCTCGGCGCGGATGTGGTCGTGCAGGCGACGCAGCTCCCCGTGGTAGCGCGCAACGGTGAAATCGGGCACCGTCCAGATCACCTTGCGCAGGAAGTAGACCACTGCGGCGATGTCGTGGAACACCGCGCGCAGGGTGGCCGTCCGCAGGTCCACGACGGTCAGCCCGGCGGCCTCGGCGGCGGCGACCGCCTGCTCGGGGTGTCGGGTGGCCGGCGGCGGGAGCGGCCCGAGGATCGCCTCGCTCAGCTCCCGCATCGTGCCGGGGCCGATCTGCTGGGAGAGGTAGCTGCCGCCGGGGCGCAGCACCCGGGCGATCTCCTCCCACCGGGTGTCCACCGGGTGCCGGCTGACCACCAGGTCGAACGAGGCGTCCCGGAACGGCAGCGGCGACCGCTGCGCCACCTGCACGACGGTGGCGCCGACCCGGCGCAGCGTACGGCGGGCCACCGCGACGTTCGGCGGCCAGGCCTCGGTGGCGACCAGCAGCGGCGGCGGGGTGGGCACCTCGGCGAGCACCTCTCCCCCGCCGGTGTCGATGTCCAGCGCGGCGTCGACGGTGCCCATCCGGGCACCGACCAGGCGGGCGTACCCCCAGGGCGGCCGTTCCTCGGTGGCGCGTCCGGCGAGCCAGGAGAAGTCCCAGCCCTCGACCGGCGCGGCCGCGCCCTCGGCGATCAGGTCCTCGACATCCCGGTTTCCGCTCACCCGCCGAGCGTGTCGGGCGGACCACGACGCGGCAACACAATTCTCGGAAGCGCCGGCCAGCGGCGACCGGTCAGGCCGGCGGGCGCATGATCTCCATGGTGGACGTGGGGACGTCGGCGAGCGCCCCCGGGCCGGCCGGCTCGGTGGCGGGGCCCCCGTCGAACTGCCGCATGAGCCGGGCGCCGAGCCACACGCCGACCGACCCGACGGCCAGCGCGATCAGCTCGGTGGCCAACTCGGCGCCGGTCGCGCCGCGCCGCGGCGCCTGCGCCCGGACCAGGCAGGTGAGCAGGAACAGCGCCGCCATCGTGGCGTTGACCAGACTGCAGGTGACCGCGGTACGGCGGGTCCGGTCGGCGCGTTGTACGTCCCACAGGTCGACCATGCCGGCGGCGGCGGCGAGCGCGGCGGCGACCAGCGCGGCGACGGCGCTCCAGTAGCCCACCTCGCCGAGGAACGCCGGGCCGCCGGCGACGTCGGCCAGGTCGAAGACGGCGGCGCTGACGAAGAGCCCGAACGGGAACGTCACGAGCATCGGTTGGATGGGCTGCCCCTGCACCCGCAGTCGGCTCTCCATCGGTCCTCCCCGGATCGGCGCGACTCACCAGTCCAGGGTGCTACCCGGGGGCCACCGGGGGGAAACGAGTGTCGCTCAGTTGTCCCGGGGCCGGGAGACGGTGAGGACCAGCCGCTCGGCCACCTCGCGCAACGGGATGTCCAGCGAGGACGCGGCGGTGCGGAGCACGTCGAGTGCCTCCGGCGCCGGGCAGCCACGCTGAGTCATGATCACGCCAACGGCCTGCCCGACCACCCCCTCCGCCAGCAGCGCCGAGTCGAGCTGATCGGCTCGGGCGGCCTGCCGCTCCCGGTCCCGGACGGCGGCGAGGAGCAGCCCGGCGTGCTCGGCGAGGAGCATCGCGGTGAGCTGGTGCCGGGTGGTGAGCTCGTCGGCGGACTCGGCGTACAGGTTGATCGCGCCGATCACCTGCTCGTCCACGTCGACCGGCGCGGAGATCACCCCGCGCACGCCGAGCCGGCGGGCCCGGTCGGCCCACCCCGGCCAACGCGCCTCCCGGTCCAGATCGGGCGCGATGATCATTTCGCGGCGGCGGATGGCGGTCATCGCCGGGGTGTCGGGGCCGTGCCGGAGGTCGTCCAGCTCGGCCCGGCCGACGTCCGAGGCCGCCATCCCGACGGGCTCACCGGCCCGCAGTGCGGTGAAGCCGCAGCAGCCGATCCCCGGTACGGCGTCCCGCGCGATGCGGACCAGCCGGCTCAGCGCCTCGTCGAAGTCGTCGACGGCGATGAGGCCGGCGGTCAGCTCACGCAGCAGCGCGGCGGTCTCCAGCACCCCGAGCATGTCGAACATGGGTTCCCGCGTGTCGAGGTTCACCGGACCACGGCCTCCGCCACCCCCATGTACGACCGCGCGATGTTGCCGTCCGGCGCCATTGCCTGTGCCATCCGCTGCTCTCCCCCTGAGTCGAAGCCTCGGCGTACTACCCTCGCAAACCAGGTTCGAAACAGCGCAAAGGGGTCCCTTCGGGCGCGGCGCACCTGCCGGAAGGGACCCCTGTGCCCTGAGGTCAGCGCGAACCGGAGATCAGTCGCCGGCCCACCGAGGCGATCAGCCGGTCCAGCTCCGAGCCGAACGGGTTGTCGTGCACCAGGTACGTCCAGGTGGCGCTCGGCCGGACCAGCTTCGCGGCGTCCGGCTCCCAGCCCTCGTCGAACTCCGTCTCCTCGAAGGTGGCGATGGTCCGCGCCTCGATCTCGGGGACGAGCGCGTTGAACGCCGGCACGGCGCTGCGGTGGAACTCGTCGAGCGGGTCGAGCCGGCCCAGCGCCCGCAGGTGCACACCCTCGCGCACCTCGGACAGCTCGGCCAGGTGCTCGGCCCAGAGCCGGTCCAGGTGGTAGAGCGCGATCTTGCGGGCCACGTCGGCGAGCAGGTCCTCGTCCATCTCGCCGGCCTTGTCCGGGCAGCGCTCCAGCAGCATCAGCGCGGCGATGTCGCTGGTGAGCAGCCGCTCGCGGCGCTCGGCGAGGGCCTTGCGCTGCTGCTCGATCACCACGCTGTACCGCCAGGTGTTGCGGTGGATCTCGTGGTTGACGCCCTCGGCGACCCGCTGGGCGTGCTCCACCGCGTAGTCGACCTGCGGGTCGGTGACCAGGCCGTCGGCGTTCATCCGCGGCGAGGGCGGAACGGTGTCGCCGGCGTGCCGGACGACCAGGTCGTCCTCGAGGCTGACGAAGAACACCGAGCCACCAGGGTCGCCCTGCCGGCCGGCCCGGCCGCGGATCTGGTCGTCGACCCGACGGCTGTCGTGCCGGCCGCTGCCGATCACGTAGAGGCCGCCGAGCGCGGCCACCCGCTCCCGGTCGGCCTGGTCGCTGCCGCCGAGGCGGATGTCGACACCCCGGCCGGCCATCTGGGTGGAGACGGTCACCGCGCCGTACGCGCCGGCCTCGGCGATGATCGCCGCCTCCTCGTCGTCGTTCTTGGCGTTGAGGACCACGCACGGCACCCCGGCCGCGTGCAGCCCGGCCGCCAAGCCCTCGGACTCCTTCACGTCGAGGGTGCCGACCAGCACCGGGCGACCCACCTCGTGGCAGCGCTTGATCTCGTCGATCAGCGCCTCCTCCTTCTCGGCCCGGGTGGCGTAGATCCGGTCCGACTCGTCCTCGCGGATGCACGGGGTGTTCGGCGGGATCACCGCCACCTCGAGGCCGAAGAACTCGCGCAGTTGGTCGCCGACGAGCACCGCGGTCGCGGTCATCCCGCAGATCGTCGGGTGGAGCGCGATGAACGCCTGCACGGCGATGGTGCCCAGCACCTCGCCCTCGGCGGTGGCGTCCAGGCCCTCCTTGGCCTCGACCGCGGCCTGCAGCCCGTCCGGCCAGCGGCGGCGCTGGGCGACCCGGCCACGCATCTCGTCGATCAGCTCGACCGAGCCGTCCCGGACGATGTAGTCCACGTCGCGGTGCAGCAGGGCGTGCGCGTGCAGCGCCACGTTGACCGCGGAGAGCTGCCCGACGTGCTCCTCGTCGTACAGGTCGATGCCGCCGAGCTTGGCTTCGACGGTGGCCAGGCCGGCCGAGGTGAAGGCAACGCTGCGCCCGTCCTCGGCGATCGTGTAGTGCTTGCCCTTGCGCAGGCCGCGGACCAGCGCCGCGGCCGCGTGCACCGGGTCCTGCTCCCCGGACACCGCGCCAGCGAGGACCATCGGCACCCGGGCCTCGTCGATGAGGATCGAGTCGGCCTCGTCGACGATGGCGGTCTTCAGCGCCGGCTGGACCCGATCGGCGAGGTCGGTGACGAGCTGGTCGCGGAGGAAGTCGAAGCCGGCCTCGCTGACCGCGACGTAGGTGACGTCGCAGGCGTACGCGGCGCGCCGCTCGTCCGGCGTGGAGGCCTCGTTGACCCAGCCGACGGTGAGCCCGAGCAGCTGGTAGACCGGGGCCATCCACTCGGCGTCGCGACGGGCCAGGTAGTCGTTGACGGTCAGCACGTGCACCGGGCCGTTGCCCATCCGGACGTGCCCGTACGCGGCGATGGTCGCGGTGAGCGTCTTGCCCTCACCGGTGGCCATCTCGGCCACCTTGCCGGAGAGCAGGGCCATGGCGCCGAGCAGCTGGACGTCGTACGGCCGCTGGTCGAGGCCACGGCGGGCCGCCTCGCGGCCGACCGCGCAGATCTCCTCGTAACCCTCGGCCTGCCCGGCGGCCTCGGTCAGCTCGGCGTCGGTGAGCTTCTCCAGCTCCGCCTCGCGGGCCTCGACGGCCGGCAGCAGCTTCTCCAGCGGGGCCAGGTCGACTGTCGTCCCCGGGCGTTGGAGGAACCGGCGGAACCTGGTCTTCAACCGTTGCGACACACCCATGAGCGGCAACGGTACGCGAACCGGAGCCGGTTGTGACCCCCGCCCGGCGGTGGCGCGAGCGTCAGGCGGTGAAAACCACCTGCAGCTCCTGCCGACGGCGCTGCGCCAGGTCGGTCAGCAGCGTCGGCGCCTCCGCCAGCGGCACCACCGCCGAGACGAGGTGCTCGCGGATCAGGTGCCCGTACTGCCGCAGCAGCTCGATGGTCTCCGCGGAGAGCCGCTCGCGGTCCCAGGTCGGGGCGAGCCCGCGCGGCACCCGCCCGATCTGCGCGCAGCGCAGCGACAGCCCGTTGTGGTGGAACTCCTCCCCGAACCGGACCTCGTCCGCGCCGGACTGGTAGAAGGCCAGGTCGATCACGGCGCCCTGGGGGCGCAGCAGGCGCAGCGCCAGCTGCAGCGCCCAGGCCTGGCCCCGGCACTGGAAGACCACGTCGGCGCCCCGATCGCCGGCGGCGTGGGGCCAGCGGGTCTTGAGCACCGCCGCCGGGTCGTCCGCCGCCGGGTCGAGCGTCTCCAGGCCGAGCGCCCCGGCCACCGCCCGCCGGGCCGGGGTGGGGTCGAGCACCACCACGGAGGCAGCGCCGTGCCGCCGGGCGAACAGCGCGGTGAGCAGGGCGACCACCCCGCCGCCGACCACCGCCACCCGCCGGCCGCGCACGCCGTCGCCGAGCGAGCGTACGTCGGCGCCGCACAGGTCGGCGGCGGCGTGCAGCAGGCCGTTGGCGCAGATCGGGCCCAGGTGCGCGACGTAGACGCCGAGCAGCGGGTCGAGGTCGTCGGGAAGCGGGACGAACCGCTCGGCGAGCGGGTCGGCCAGGTGTCCGCTGCGGTGGCCGTAGGTCATCGCGGCCACCGCGCCCACCGCGACCACTGGGGTACGGCTCTCCACCACCCGGCCGACCTGCATGTAGCCGAGCCGGGTTACCGGGTACGGGACGCTCGCCGGGCCGGGCTGGAACAGGCCGAGCTCGGCGTTCCAGGTCACGTTGAGGTAGGGGTTGGTGCCCTTGACGTAGCTCAGCTCGGTGCCGGCGGAGACGCCGCTGAACAGGGTCGCCACCCGGAAGGTGCCCTCGCGTAGCTCGGCCGCCTCCTGCTCGACCAGCTCGACCGTGCCCGGCCCGTTGACCACCACGACCCGGTCACGCATCGATGGTCACCCCGCTCCGCGCCGACTCGGCCACCGCGACGGCGAGCCGCTGGGTGCGCAGCGCCTCGGCGTACGGGACCCGCACGTCGTCGCCGATGCCCCGGACCGCGTCGACGAACGCCCGGTCGACGGCCACCCGGGCGCCGTCCGGGTCGGCGGGTAGCCGCCGCTCGCCGTCGGCGTCGCGGATCAGCAGGCCGTCCTCGGCCAGCGACAGCGCCAGCCCGTCGGCGAGGATCTCCAGGCCGGCCCGGTGCTTCCAGGTGAGCACGCAGGCCACGGCGAGGGTGCCGACCGCGCCGGTGGCGAAGCGCAGGGTGGCCGTGGTGACCGAGTCGACGTCGGCGTCCAGCACCGGAGGCGGGCTGCCGTCGCCGTACGCGGTCACCTCGGTCACCTCGCCGGCCAGCAGCCGGACCAGGTCCAGCACGTGCGCGGCCTGCTCGACGACCGGGCCGCCGGAGCGGTCCTGCCGGGCCCACCAGGGCACCGGCGGCACCCGGTCCAGCCAGGCGCCGTTGACCATCCGCACCGGGCGGTCGGCCAGCAGTTCCCGGGCCTGCTCCACCACGTGCAGATAGCGCCAGTGGTGGCCGACCGCGGTGAGCAGCCGCCGCCGCTGCACCAGCCCGGCGATCCGTTCCGCGGTCGCCAGGTCCGCCGCCACCGGCTTCTCCACGAACATCGGCACGCCGGCCTCGATCACCAGCTCCTCGACCGGTCCGTGCGCGAACGGCGGCACGCACACGTACACCGCGTCCGGGCCGGCGGCGAGCAGGTCCGCCACGTCGGCGAAGGCCCGACCACCGTGCGCCTCGGCCAGCGCCCGCGCCGGGTCCGGGGCGACGTCGGTCACGCCGAGCAGTTCCACGTCGTCGAATCCGGTCAGCACCCGGGCGTGGCGGTGTGCCACCCCGCCGGCTCCCACCAGTCCCACCCGGCACGTGCGCATGGCCTCGTCCCTCTCGCCGTGGCGTCCGAAGACCTCCGTCAAGCTCTCCCCGGGTGGACGCGCGATCAAACGTTCAGCGGCGGGGAACCCGCCGGCGCGCGGGTGGGGGGCAAGCTGTCAGGCATGATCCGGTTAGCGCGGGGTGATCGGGGGGAAACCCGTCCCGCTTCCACGACCTGGGGGTGTGCCAGTGCGGGCTTCGGAAATGATCGTGTCACCCGTGGTGGAGGCGTGGGCCACGTACCGCACCACGTCGGCCAAGGACTGGCCGGCCCGGCGGCTGCTGCGGGCCAAGGGCGACAGCCGGGTCAGCGTAGTGCTGCCGGCACGCAACGAGGAGGCCACCGTCGGCGCCATCGTGTCGACGATCCGGGAGCACCTGATGGACCGGGTCCCGCTGGTGGACCAGCTGCTCGTGGTGGATTCCCGCTCCACCGACCGGACGGCCCAGGTCGCCCGGGCGGCCGGCGCCGAGGTGGTCAGCCAGGACGCGATGACCCACGGGCTGCCCCGGCTGGCCGGCAAGGGGGACGCGCTCTGGGCCGGGCTGGCGGCGGCCGAGGGCGACGTGGTCGCGTTCGTCGACGCCGACCTGCGCGAATTCCGGCCGCACTTCGTCACCGGGTTGGTCGGCCCGCTGCTGACCGATCCGTCGGTCGACTTCGTCAAGGGCTTCTACCACCGGCCGCTGGTCGGGGTGACCGGGGTGGAGGCCGACGGCGGCGGACGGGTGACCGAGCTGATGGCCCGTCCGCTGCTCAACCTGTTCTGGCCGGAGCTGGCCGGCTTCGTGCAGCCCCTGGCCGGCGAGTACGCCGGCCGCCGCGACGTGCTGGAGCAGGTGCCGTTCGTCTCCGGGTACGGCGTGGAGACGGCCATGCTCATCGACCTGCTGGAGCTGGTCGGGCTGGACGCGCTCGCCCAGGTGGATCTGGGTGAGCGCAAGCACCGGCACCAGGACACCGCGGCGCTGGGGCGGATGTCGGCCCAGATCCTGCTCGCCGTCTGGGTCCGGTTGCAGAGGCGCGGCTGGGCGAGCCCGGCCGCCGTGCCGACCGCGCTGCTGACCCAATTCCGGCGGGGTGGCTCGGAGGTGCTGCCCAACCTGGAGCGGGAGATTGTGATCAGCGACGTCTCGATAGAGGAGCGCCCGCCGCTGGCGCAGCTGCGGCACCGGTTGCCCCGGCGGCGCGTCGCGGCGTGACCCGATGAAAGGAAGCCGGGCCCGATGAGTCTCACCGTCCTGATGAACGCGGGTCCGTGGCTGTCCGTGCCGCCGCCGGGCTACGGCGGGATCGAGAACGTGGTCGCCACCCTGGTGCCGGAGCTGCGCAGACTCGGCGTACGGGTGGTGCTCGCCTCGGTGGAGACCAGCACGCTGTCGGTCGACGAGAAGATCTCGGTCTTCCCGGACGGGCAGTTCCACGCCCTGCAACGGCCGTACAACCAGGTCTGCGGGGTGTCCCAGGCGCACCTCAACGGGGTGGTGCGGGCGCTGCGCACCCGCGACGACATCGACCTGGTGCACGACCACGTGGAGGCGGTGGGGCTGGCCACCATGGCCGCGATGGGGCCGGACGGGCCGCCGGTGCTGCACACCCTGCACTGGGACCTGGCCAAGCACCCGGAGCTCTACGGCAACCTCGACGGCGGCAACCGGGTACGGGTCAACGGCGTCTCCGCGGCGCAGCTGGCCCGAGCGCCCCGCGCCCTGCGGGAGCACTCGGTCGGGCACGTGCACCTGTCCACGCCGCTGGCGGTCGACGCCGACCGCCGGCCCGCCGTGGCGAAGGGCGACCACACGGTCATCCTGGGCCGAATCAACCCGGGCAAGGGGCAGGACCTGGGTGCCCGGCTGGCCCGGCGGGTCGGCTTCCCGCTGGTGCTCGCCGGCCCGGTCGGGCCGTACCACCGTCCGGAGGACCTGGCCGCGGCGGGCGACGAGGCCCGGCAGAACCCGGATGTGCGCTTCTTCCACGACGACGTCGCCCCGTACGTCGACGGCGACCTGGTCCGCTGGGTCGGCACGGTCGCGGGCCGGGAGCGGGACGACCTGCTCGCCGGGGCACGCGCCGCCCTCTTCCCGCTGCGCTGGGAGGAGCCGGGCGGTACGGCCGTGGTCGAGGCGCTCGCCCTCGGCACCCCGGTGGTGGCCGTCGCGCGCGGCTGCCTGCCGGAGCTGATCGAGCCGGGCCGCACCGGCCTGCTCACCACCGACGAGGAGGAGCTCGGCGAGCTGGTGCTGGCCGCCGGCCTGCTCGACCCGGACGAGTGCCGGCGCGTGGCCGCCGTGCGGTTCACCCCGGCCGCGATGGCCGAGAAGTATGTGGCCCGCTACGAGCAGGTCCGCCAGCTCGCCGCGTCACCGCTGCTGCCGGCCTGAGGCGGTGGCGCCGGGTGGCACCCTTTGAATAACTGTGAGTGAAAATTGCCAGCGGCAGGCCCGCCATCACTCCGCGTGATGACGCCCCATCCATCCACCGCGCGACCTAATGCCACCCCAGCCACGTGACCAGCGGAAACCCGTCAAGCAGTCGCCGCACGGAAACCCCCTTCGCTCGACTTTGCTCTGCAGCCATATACGCAGCAGTAGCCGTACGTGACCGTTGCGTCCGTGGCTGCAGAGCAAAGTCACTCTCGGCCCTTCGGTCGCATCAGGGGGGCGATAACGGAGAGTGGCGACCAGCGGCGTGTGATGGTCACGGCTCACCGGTGCCGGGCAGCTGACGCGGGAACTTGGCACGGTCGGGCGGCCGCGTTTGCCGTCGGCAACGCCGGGAATGCCGCGCGGCCCTGGTCAGGTGAGGAGAGCAGCATGACGAACGCGATGGCGCATTCGCGTGGGCGGCGCAATCCGGCCGACGGCCGCGCCCCGGCGCGCCGGGCCTCCGCGAGCGTCGGCGTGGTCTTCCTGGTCGTCGGGGTGCTCGGCTTCCTCCCGGGGGTCACGAGCAACTTCCATGAGCTGTACTGGGCCGGGCACGAGTCGACCGCGAAGCTGTTCGGCACGTTCCAGGTCTCGGTGTTGCACAACCTCGTACACCTGGCCTTCGGTGTTGCCGGCCTGGCGATGTCCCGGACGGTCTCCGGATCCCGCACCTTCCTGGTCGGCGGTGGGGCGATCTACCTCGTGCTCTGGCTCTACGGGCTGGTGATCAACCGGGGCACCGCGGCGAATTTCATCCCGGTCAACCTGGCCGACAACTGGCTGCACTTCGGGCTCGGCATCGCGATGATCGCGCTCGGCTTGCTCACCGTCCGCGACCCACTACCGGCGAACTGACCGAATTCACCGCTCTCGCCTGGTTTTATGGGCAGAGGCACGGCCAAGCGTGCCCGTCCCTATCTGCCGTCACGACGGGGTGAGAGCTATGCCCAAGCGGGTAGTCACGGAGCCGCCACGCGACCGCGGGCCCGCGATCCTCGCGCCGGCCCACTTCGGCGGCTATCCCGGCCCGGTCCGGGAGACGGTCAAGGGCAACCAACTGATCAGGCTGCTCGGTACGACCGACGCCAAGCAGATCGGGCTGCTCTACCTCGCCACCTCGTTCATCTTCTTCCTGATCGGCGGGGTGCTCGCGCTGCTGATGCGGGCCGAGTTGGGCGAGCCGGGCATGCAGTTCCTCTCCCCCGAGCAGTACAACCAGTTGTTCACCATGCACGGCACGATCATGCTGTTGCTCTTCGCCACCCCGCTGGTGTTCGCCTTCGGCAACTACATCGTCCCGCTGCAGATCGGCGCGGCGGATGTGTCCTTCCCTCGACTGAACGCGTTCGCCTACTGGCTGTACCTCTTCGGCGGATCGCTGGTGGTCGGCGGTTTCATCGCGCCGGGCGGCGCCGCCGACTTCGGCTGGTTCGCCTACACCCCGCTGAGCAACTGGCAGCACAGCCCCGGAATCGGCGGAAACCTGTGGGTCATCGGCCTGGCCATCTCGGGTCTCGGCACGATCCTCGGCGCGGTCAACATGATCACCACCATCGTGACCCTGCGTGCCCCCGGCATGACCATGTTCCGGATGCCGATCTTCACCTGGAACATCCTGCTCACCAGCGTACTGGTGATCGTGGTCTTCCCGCTGCTGGCTGCCGCGCTGCTGGCCCTCGGCGCGGACCGGCTCCTGCACTCGCACGTCTACGACCCGACCACCGGCGGGCCGATGCTCTGGCAGCACCTGTTCTGGTTCTTCGGACACCCCGAGGTCTACATCGTGGCGCTGCCGTTCTTCGGTATCGTCACCGAGATCATCCCGGTCTTCTCCCGCAAGCCGATCTTCGGCTACACCGGTCTGGTGCTCGCCACCGTCGCGATCACCGTGCTGTCGATGAGCGTCTGGGCGCACCACATGTTCGGCACCGGGCAGGTGCTGCTGCCCTTCTTCAGCATCCTCAGTTATCTGATCGCGGTGCCGACCGGGGTGAAGTTCTTCAACTGGATCGGCACCATGTGGAAGGGGCAGATCACCTTCGAGACCCCGATGCTCTTCGCCGTCGGGTTCCTGGTCACCTTCCTTCTCGGTGGGCTGACCGGGGTGCTGCTGGCCAGCCCGCCGGTGGACTGGCACGTGACCGACACCTACTTCGTGGTGGCGCACTTCCACTACGTGCTCTTCGGCACGATCGTGTTCGCCGCGTTCGCCGGGGTCTACTTCTGGTTCCCGAAGATGACCGGGCGGCTGCTCGACGAGCGGCTGGGCAAGATGCACTTCTGGACCATGTTCGTGGGCTTCCACACCACGTTCCTGGTGCAGCACTGGCTGGGCAACGAGGGCATGCCCCGCCGGTACGCCGACTACCTGCCCAGCGACGGTTTCACCCTGCTGAACGAGGTCTCCACGGTCGGCTCGTTCATCCTCGGCGCCTCCACGCTGTTCTTCATGTACAACGTCTGGAAGTCCTGGCGGTACGGGGCGATGGTGGCTGTCGACGACCCCTGGGGCTTCGGCAACTCGCTGGAGTGGGCCACCACCTGCCCGCCCCCGCTGCGCAACTTCGACCGGATGCCGCGGATCCGCTCCGAGCGACCGGCCTTCGACGCCAAATACGGCCCCCTCGTCGCCAACCTCGGCCGCGACCTGCCGCAGCGCACCACCAAGCCGCCGCAGCAGTTCGCCGAGGAACTGCACCACGTGCCGAAGGTTCCGGAGTCGCCGGCCGCCGAGGGCGCGCACGGCGCCCGTGAGGCCGTCGAATACCAGCCGGCGCCGCAGTCCGGCGCCCGGCCGGTCGTCGTGCCGGAGCCGGAGGAGATTCGCCGGCCCAGCTTCGAGCAGACCGACGTGCCCGAGGAGACGGAGCAGCGGGAGCCGCAGGAGAACGAGCGGTGGCGGCACCCACGCGGGCCCGGGGACACCCCGGAGCACTGACCGGGCCACCGGGAGACGGGCCGACGCCGCGAGGCGTCGGCCCGTCTGGCGTACGAGCGCCGTCAGTCGGGCGCGGGCAGGCCGGCCGCGGCGAGCGAACGGCGGACCGACGGCTGCACCCGGGTCAGCCGCAGCGGCACCCCGGTACGGGCGGCGGCGTCCCGGCCGGCCATCAGCGCGGCGATCCCGCCGGCGTCGAAACCGCCCGCGCCGACCAGGTCGACGACCACCTCTCGGGGTTGCCCGGTCACCGCCTCCAGCATCGCCTTGCGGAGTTGGTTCGCGCCGTCCCGGTCGACCTCACCGCCCACCTCGACGACCACCCGGTCGCCGTTCTGTTTGACCGAGATCTTCGTCTTCGTCCGGTCGGGCTCGGCCGCGCCGTTCTGCCAGGGTGGCGGGGCGTCGGCGAGCATCGCCTGCCGGAGCCAGGTCAGTGCCCGGGACAGCAGCCGGGAGACGTGCATCTGGGAGATTCCAAAACGGGCCGCGATCTCGGCCTGGGTCTGGTTGCCGTAGAAGCGCATGGCCAGGATCCGCCGCTCCCGCCAGGGCAGCCGGTGCAGCAGGCCGCTGACGGTGACCCGGTCGTCGACCGATTCCAGGGCGTTGTCCGACTCGCCGACCAGGTCACCGAACTCGGCGGAGCTCTCTCCGCCGACCGGGGCGTTGAGCGAGGCCGGGCTGTAGCCGGCCGCGGACTCCAGGGCGGCGAGGATCTCCTCCTCGGGCGTCTCCAGCCGTTCGGCCAGCTCCGCGACCGACGGCGCCCGGGACAACTCGCTGGTCAACGCCGCGGTCGCCTGCCCCACCTCCAGGATCAGGTCGCGCAGCCGGCGCGGCACGTGCACGCCCCAGGTGCGGTCCCGGAAGTGCCGTTTGATCTCCCCGACGATGGTGATCGCCGCGTACGCGGTGAAGGAGCCCCGTTCCGGGTCGTACCGGTCGACGGCGTTGACCAGGCCGAGGCGGGCCACCTGCTCCAGATCCTCCAGCGGCTCCCCGCGGCCCCGGTAGCGGCGGGCCAGCCGGCCGGCGAACGGCAACGCGAACCGGACGAGATCGTCCCGCGCCTCCTGCCGTCGCTCCGGCGGCAACCCCTCGATCCGCGCCGCGTACGCCAGAGCCGCCGCGTCGAGGTCCTCCAGACCCCGTTCGGTCGGTGGTGGTGTGGGTGTGGTGGTCTGTCCGAACATCCGCGCCTCCCTCAGGAAGGTCCCCCGCCCGGATTGGGAAACCGGTCGTGCGCGTGGTCGGGCCACGCACCGGGCCGGAAAGTGGGTTACGTGACGGAACGCCCGGAGCGGCGGCAGCCCGCCGCACGGCGTCGTGGGCCGTCTTCGCAGCGAGCGGTGTTCCCGCTCCGTAGGTACTCAATCACGGACCGCGTGATCGCGAGGATGTTTCGCCGGGGTTGGGTCAGGAGACCAACAACCCCTGGTGGGCGCCCGCCTCCCGGAGCGCCGCGAGGGCGTCGGCCATCCGCAGCGGCGGCGGCGCCGGCAGATCGTACGGCTGGTTGCGCAGCACCTCCGTGGCACGCCGGGTGGGCACCGCGGCGACCGGGTAGCCGCGGGCCGTCCCCCGGTCCAGCGCCCGTCGGCGGAGCCCGAAGCCGGCCACGGCGAGCCACTGCGGCAGGCCGGCGAGGGCGGGTGACCGGACACCCGGCGGCTCCGGCAGCACGTCCACCGAGCTGAACGGCTCGCTGCCGGCGAGCCACCACTCCGCGCCCTCCACCCGGCGTCGGGTCGCGTTCTCGCACCAGTACGGCACCAGCCCGGCCCGGACCACCTGCCACGGGTCCAGCAGCCGGCCGCACTCGACCACCAGGCGGTTGCCGGTCTTGCCGGCCCGGCGCAGCCAGTGCCGGTACAGGTCGGCGGTGGCGGCGCTCAGCGCGTCGGGCTGCGGGACGAGCACCCGGTGCAGGGGATGGCCGTGCCGGCCGGTCCAGTACCGGGCGCTGTGTTCGAAACCGGGCTCCACCCCATTCTCGGCGTACGCGGCCGGGCAGGAGACGTCCGGCGCCTCCCAGTGCCGCCCGTCACCACCGGCGCCGCGCAGCACCTGCCGCAGCGCCGGCGCGTCGGGATGGAAGTCGACCGGATCGAGACCACTGGTCGGCGAGCCGAGCTGGAAGCTGTGCCCCCGCCCCTCGTCCAGCACCGGCCAGGTGCGGGCGTCGTGCAGCAGCAGCACCGGCGCGCCGGGGGCCAGGTTCTCGGCCACGAACCGGGCGTACGCCCCGGGCAGGGTGCGCCACCGCACCGCGAGGGACACGGTGGCGCCGGCCGACGCGCCCCGGCTGGCCGGGCAGTGCACCTGCCGGACGTGCACGTCCCGGTTGCCGGCGAGCAGCCGGCCGGCGAGGGCGGCGCCCTGGTCGAGGGCGGACCGGGGCCGGTCGACCGCACCACGGGTCCAGTGCACCGACATCTCGAACGCGGCGGGCAGCCAGGGCACGCCCAGCGCCACCGCGAGGTGCGCCGCCGCGCCGTGCGGCGAGCCGACCACCACCCCGGGCCAGCGGCTGGGCGGGTACTGGTCGACGATCCAGGCCGCCACCCCCTCGGCGTCCACCTCGGCGACCTGCTCTGGGCTCAACGCCAGCCGGCCGACGGCCCGGGCCGCGGCGGCCCGCCGCACCGGTTCGGGCGCGCCGGTGAACCGTGAGAGCGGAGGGGCGTGGCCGAGGTCGGCACAGTCGTCACCGCGCAGCGCGCGGACCGTCGCCGCCACCAGGACGCGGGCCGCGCTGCCCGCCGCCATCACCCGGTCCCCGGTCAGGCCGGCGCCGTCCGCCGCCAGCCCCACGGGCACCTTCCGCACCGGCCCCACCTTGCCTCGTTCGCTCACCACGCGGCCCGGCTTCCCGTCCCTATGGGGTCTAAACGGGCATCACCCCACGGGTCGGGCTAATCCTCGGGCGCGCGGCGTTGGTGCCGAGACCGCGCAGTCGGCCCGCGTCGGCTGCGGTCGCACCGCCGGCAGGTTCGCGACCGTACGGTCAGGCATTGCCCCGCCCGGGTGTGCTCGCGTCGACGTATCGCAGCACCGCGCCGACCCCGTCGGTGAGTTCCGGCGCCTCCTCGGGCGCGAGGACGGTGAGTTCCGCGTCGGTGCCGACCAGCGCGCGCAGCAGCGCGGCGTCGGCGCGGACCCGTTGCGGGTCGGCCACCGACATCGCCTCCAGCTGTCGCGGGTCGGTGGCGATCTCGGTCGGCTCCGGGCCGATCCAGAGTTCGCCGTCGGCGGAGGGGTCGTCCACGATCAGCATCGTGTCCACCTGGTTGCGTTGCAGGGCGGCGACCACCGCGTCCAGGCCCGCCCCGACGTCCTCCTGCATGCCGAACCGGTCCAGCGCGGCGGTGATCCGCTTGTCGGCGACCTCGGCGATGGTCTGCACCGTGACATCGTCCATCGCGGTCGGGTCCGCGCCGCCGGTCCGCGCGCCGGCGTCGGTACGCACCAGCACGTCCTGCCAGCGCTCCGGCAACTGGGCGGCGATCATGCCGGTAGCCCGGATGTCCCCGGCCACCACCACCACGTCCGCGCCGACCCGCTCGGCCAGCTCGGCGGTGGCCGCGGCGGCGTCGCCGGCGTTGTGGTGCCAGGCTTCCATCGCGGCGCGCTGGTAGCGGGACTGTGACCAGCCGCCCGGCTTGACCCGGCGCAACTGGTAGCTCTCCCGTCCCTTGACGTGCGCCCGCCGGGGCACCCCGCCGGCGCTGACCGCGATGGCGTCGGCCCCCGTCCGGTCGGCCAGCACCCGGACCCAGGCGACCTGCTCACCCCGCTGGGCGACCAGTGGCATGGTGTGCGGCGCCAGGGACCAGGTGGCCAGGTCCCGCAGCGGCGGCGCGGACAGATACTCGGTGAGCACCACCCGGCCCCGGGTGGCGAACACGGCCAGGCCGTAGTCGCCGGGCATCGGGTCGTGCCGGCGGACGACCTCCTCGACCGCGTCGATGGTCACCGGGTCAGCGCCCTGTTCCAGCAGACGCCCCTTGAGGGACCGCCAGCGCAGGTCGACCGCGGGACGGGAGTCGTGGGTGTCCCGGGAGGCGTCCAGGTACACCGAGCACCACGGCCCGGGACGATCGTAGAGCGGACGCAGGAAGGACAGCTGCATGCTCGACCCCTTTCCAGCTCGGCCGCACGCATACCCGCGCCACCGGGGATGTCACCTGAGCCGCCCGCCGCGTGATCGAGTTTCATTCACGTTACTCAATCGGAGTCATCCGCTACGATCAGTGAACAAACCCGGACTCTGGGTGGTGATCATGGACACTGACCTTCAAACCCGGCGCGTCATCCACCCGACCGGACGGATCGTCACCGGCCGGCTCGTCCGGTTCATGGAGGGCTACCCGCGCGAGGTGCGGATCGGGCGGCCGGTGCTGGTCGCGGTGCTGGCCGCCGCCGGCGTGATGCGGCTGGTGCGGGCGCTGCGCAGCAACAGCGGGGGCAGCCGACGCAGCTTCAAGGACATGAAGAAGGGCCCGGAGTTCCTGGTCACCCCGGTCCGCCTGCGCGACGCCGCGGGCCGGCTGCTGGAGGTCGAACTGCACGGCCACCTACCGCAGAGCGCGCTGCACTCCGGCGACCACGTGCAACTCACCCTGAGCCCCCCACGCGACGCCGACATGCCGCCGCGCATCGAGCGGATCATCAACCTGACCACCGGTCAGCTGCTGACCCCGCGTACCGCGACGATGTGGTCGCACCTGGGCCCGCCGCTGCTGCTCGACGCGGCGCTCGGCCTGTTGCTGCTGCTGGGCATCGCCGCCTGCTCGGCACTCACCTGAGGTTTCGCGGCGGTCCGCCACTACGTGGACGCTCGTCCGCTCATGGCCCTCTGCTGCCTGCGACGCCACGCGATCAGGATACTGGCCACTGCGCCAACGGCCACGGCCAGCAGCGCCCAGCCGCTGGATGCCGCAGCTTCCGGCACAGGTAGGGCGGTCTGACGTCCACTCTCCGGCTCGTGATCATTCAGATCCATATGATCACGGTAGCGTCCAGGTTCGACCGAGTCGACTCTCGCTCACGCCGCTCCGATCAGCTCAGCGACCCTGAGTCGGAGTAGGTTTCCGACCCGGGAAGTGGCCCTTGACCTGCGTGGGCTATACGGGGATCGAACCAGTGACCTCGTCGGTGTGAACTCTCGGCGGTCCCGCTACCAGACGATGTTGTACGTCACCTGGTGCGACCAGTAGCATTCGGACGAATTCGGCCAGCCCATCGCCCCTTTAGGGACTGCCATGCCTCCACGCGACGAGCCCGCTCCCGGGCAGGGCGCGCACGATCTGCTGACCTGGTGGTACGAGGAGCACTATTCCACGACGGCCGCGACGGCGGACGGGTCGTTCTTCGAGCGTTACCTGCACCGGTCGATGGAGGCGCCATACGGTCCGGATGCCCGATACGCCCGGGTGCTGGAGGTGGGCGGCAACTGCGGCGAGCACGTGCCGTACGTGCGGCACCAGTTCGACGAGTACGTGCTGACCGACCTGCGCGAGCCCCGCCCGACCGAGCAGGTGGCGGCGGATCCCCGCGTGCGGGTGGCGGCCTGTGACGTGTCCGAGCTGCCGTACCCGGACGGCGGTTTCGACCGCGTCATCGCGACCTGCCTGCTGCATCACCTGCCCGACCCGCTCACGGCGCTGCGCGAGATGCGCCGGGTTGCCGCGCCCGGCGGCGCCGTCACGATCCTGCTCCCGACCGACCCGGGGGTCGTGTACCGGTTGGGCAAGGCGCTCACCTCCGGTCGCGCCGCCCGCCGGCAGGGCATCGCCGACCTGTACCAGGTGGTCACCGCGCTCGACCACCGCAACCACTTCCCCTCCCTGCTCGCCCAGGTGCGACACGTCTTCCGGGCCGACAATGTCGCGGTGAGCTGGCGGCCGTTCCGGGTGCCCGGCTGGCACCTGAACGCGTTCAGCGTGGTGCACGCCCGGATCCGGGACGGCGCGGGCGCCGATGCCTGACCTAGCATCGGCTGCTATGGAAGCCGCAGCGCCCACGATCGCGCCCAAGACCGTCGACGAGCCGAAAGGCGGGCCGAGACGCGCCCTCATCTGGCGAGTGCTGCGGCACGAGTGGACGCTGGTGGTGCTCGGCGGCCTGTTGCTCGCGGTAATGCTGACCTGGCCGACGCTGAAGCACCCGGCGTCCACGATCCCGGGTGACCTCGGCGACCCGACCGTGCAGGCGTGGCAGATCGCGTGGGGTGGGCACGCGCTGCTGACCGATCCGCTGTCGCTGTGGCACTCGAACACGTTCTATCCCGAGCCGTACACGTACGCCTACACGGATTCGCTGCTCGGCTACGCTCCGGCCGGTTTCATCGGCTCCGGCCTTGAGGCGACGATCGTCCGCTACAACATCCTGTACGTGCTGCTGTACGCGTTGGCGTTCATCGGCGCGTACGCGCTGGTCCGCCAGCTCGGCGCGGGCCGGCTGGGCGCGGCGGTGGCCGGGGTGGCGTGGGCGTTCTCGCCGTGGCGGCTGGCGCACGGCGGCCACATGAACATCCTCTCCACCGGCGGCATCGCGCTCTCGCTCGCGATGCTGGCCCGCGGCCACGGCTGGTCGCTCACCGGGGGCTACCAGCCGGACAAGCGCCGGCCCGGCTGGGTGCTGGCCGGGTGGCTGACCGCGGCGTGGCAAATCAGCCTCGGCTTCGGCATCGGCCTGCCGTTCGTATACTTCCTGGCCGGCGCTTGCCTGGTTGCCGCCGGCACGTACGCGTTCTCGTGGTGGCGCAAGAAGACCCGGCCGCCGTTCGGTCGCCGGCTGCTCGTCGCCGACCTTGTGGGCGGCTCGCTGTTCGGCCTGGTCACGATCTCGATCGCGCTGGCGTACCTGAAGGTCACCGAGCTCAACCCGGGCAGCAAGCGGGGCCTGGAGTGGACGGTCCTGTTCTCCCCACCAGTGAAGGGATACTTCACCGCGCCGGGCGAGTCGTGGTTCTGGGGCGAGCGGCACGCCGCCGCCCGCGAGCAGCTCACCTGGCCGCCGGAGATGGCGCTGCTGCCGGGCGTCTGCCTGATCGTGCTGGCCTCGGCCGGGCTGTTCTTCTCGATCTTCTCGGTGCGGCACCGGATCATGCTGGCCGTGGCCACCGTCGGCACCGCGCTGCTCGGACTGGGCTCGACGCTGGGCGGGGACGGCGACCCCGGGTACCTCACGCTCTCCAAGCACCTGCCCGGCTGGGACGCGCTACGCACGCCGGGTCGGCTGATGATCTGGACCAGCCTGCTGCTGGCCATCCTCGCCGCCGGCGCGATCAGCGAGGCGGCCCGCAACGCAGGCACGCTCAAGGGCGCCGGCCGCGCCGTGGCACGGGTCGCGCTGGTCATCCCGCTGCTACTCGTGATCGGCGAGGGCGTGAACAACACCGCCCACCCGCCCGTTCCGCAGCCGCCGGCCGCGTTCGCGCAGGCCCGCGAGCCGCTGCTGATACTGCCCGCGACCGGGCTGATCGAGCTCAACTACATGATGTGGACGGTCGACGGTTGGCCGCGGGTCGCCAACGGCTTGGCCGGATTCGAGCCAACCACCCAGGCGCAGACCCGGGCGGCCACCGCCACATTCCCGGACCAGGCCTCGATCGCGTACCTGCGTGGCATCGGCGTCAAGGACGTGCTCGTGCTACCGGACTACCTGCCCGGTACCCCCTGGGACGGCGTGCCCAGCCGGCCGGTCGACGGCCTCGGCATCACCCGCGAGGACATCGACGGCGCGGTGCTCTATCGCCTCTGAAGCGGGTACGCGACGCGATCACTGTCTCCAGCCAGAACGCTCGGACGCGCGCCCTGCACACCGCTCTCATCGCGACGATCCATGCCCGTGCCGGGGACATCGATGCCGCCTGTGGCTGGGGCCGGCAGCTGGGGCAGCACATGCCAGACATCCATTCTGCGCGCCTGGAACGCCGCCTCGGGCGAACTCGCCACCATGCTGAACCCTCATCAAGCGATGCCCCAGGTCAAGGAACTCCTGCTTGACCTCGCGACCCCGCCGTCGCACAAGTAGCGCGAGGCCGTATCGAGACGCATCGGCTAGCGTCACCGACGTGACCTGGACGGAGCCCGCCACCTGGTACGCCAACCTGCCCGCCTTCTACGCCGCCGCAGCCGCCTGCGCCCGTGAGGTCCACGAAGAACTGGGTATCTCCGTATCGGTGGGAGACCTGCTCGTCGTCGACTGGGCACCTCCCGCCGAACGCCGACCAAGAGCAATCATCAGCTTCACATTCGACTGCGGCACTATCTCCGGCCTGGATGGCTTCGATCTGCCTCAGCAGGAGCTCGAGGATGTCGCTTGTTTCTCCTCGCAAGAGGCCGAGCAGCAGCTTCCCAGCAATGTCGCCCCACGAGTACGCGCAACCGTACGTGCCCGGGCCCGAAACGTCCCGCCAGGTTGGCCCCGCGTACGGGAGTGAATCGTTTACGACATCAGCTTGAAAGGCCCTGACGAGTTGGGCATCGCGGGGACGACCCGGCAGCGGCCACGCCGATCAGAGGAGCTTCGGGTGTCTTCCGTCACGATCGCCCGTTTCAGGGTGCGGGCTGGCGCGGAATGGCCTTTCCTGGATGTCGGACGCGTGCGCCCGCCCGCGTCACCCGGCCCTTCGGCCACCCTCACCGCACCTTTCACGCCGGCAGCGTCGCCGGCGCGCCCCAGCATGCACGGACGGAGATTGATGTGACCATCCTGCGGGTCGACGCACAGCCCGCCACCGCGACGGACCGGAGCCTACCCACCCTCACCTCCTACCCCACTGTCCCCCAGCAGCCCGGCGGGCCCACCCGGCCGCGGCGCATCCTGATGTTGTCGTGGGAATACCCACCCGTGCTCGTCGGTGGCCTCGGCCGTCACGTGCACGCCCTCTCCGTCGCCCTGGCCGCCGCCGGCCACGAGGTCACCGTCATCACCCGG
The DNA here is from genome assembly GCF_040636055.1 of Micromonospora sp. NPDC006766. Taxonomy (NCBI): domain Bacteria; kingdom Bacillati; phylum Actinomycetota; class Actinomycetes; order Micromonosporales; family Micromonosporaceae; genus Micromonospora; species Micromonospora sp. NPDC006766. The sequence goes on from NZ_JBEYIX010000044.1 coordinate 45,009, forward strand.
CACGCCGAGGGCGCTCCCTTGGAGGAGTACGCCGACGGCGTGCGGATCGTCCGCGCCGCCGAGGACCCGGTCCGCTTCCCGCTCGCCACGGACTCCCTGCTCGCCTGGACGATGGCGTTCAACCACACGCTCACCCGGGCCGCCCTGCGCGCCGCCGAGACCGGCGCGTACGACGTCATCCACGCCCACGACTGGCTGGTCGCGCACACCGCGATGACCCTGCGCGAGCATCTGGACCTGCCGCTGGTCAGCACCATCCACGCCACGGAGGCCGGCCGGCACCAGGGCTGGCTGCCCGAGGAGATGAACCGCACCATCCACGGTGTGGAGCACTGGCTGGCCACCGAGTCGGGCCGGGTGATCGTCTGCTCCGGCCACATGCGCGACGAGGTGACCGCGCTGTTCGACGTGCCGACCGGGCGGGTCGACGTGGTGCCCAACGGGGTCGAGCCGCACCGCTGGCAGGTGCCGGCGGCGGCGGTCGCGTCCGCCCGGGCCCGCTTCGCCGGCGACGGTCCGCTGGTCACCTTCGCCGGTCGGCTGGTCTACGAGAAGGGCGTGCAGGACCTGCTCGCCGGATTGCCGGCGCTGCGCGAGCGGCATCCCGGGCTGCGCGCGGTGATCGTCGGCGACGGACCGTACCGGGCGGCCCTGGAGACGGAGGTGCACCGGCTCGGCCTGGAAGGCACGGTGAGCCTGCCCGGCTTCCTCGGCGGCACCGACCTGCCCGCGGTGATGGCCGCCGCGGACTGCTTCGCCGTGCCGAGCATCTACGAGCCGTTCGGCATGGTGGCCCTGGAGGGCGCCGCCGCCGGTGCGCCGCTGGCCGTGTCGCGGACCGGTGGGCTCGCCGAGATCGTCGAGTCGGGCGTGACCGGGATGACCTTCGCCCCGCAGGACCCGGACGGGCTGACCGAGGCGGTGCACGCGCTGCTGTCGGACCGGGAGCGGGCCCGCGTTCTCGCCCGGCGCGCCCGCGCCCTGGTCCACGAGCGGTACGCCTGGTCGGCGATCGCGTCCCGCACCGCCGCCACGTACGCGACCGCCATCGGCGGGGACGCCACGTTCACGGCGGCGCGGGCCGAGCAGCGGATGGCCCTCGGCCGGGCGCTGTCGCCGCTGCCGGAGGGTAACCTGCTCGCCGCCGCCGGCCTGCGCTGAGGCGTACCCACGCCGGGCGGATCTGGCCCGGCTCGCCCGCAGTGACGGCGGGATCACCGGGACTGCCGAGCCGGTCATCGCGCGGTCATCGCGCGGTCACGATCTTGCGTCATTGCTGGTCACGGCCGTAACCATCGGACAGACTCGCGTGGACCTGTCAACCACGACGGCCGAGGAGACGCGGGTGCGGGTGCTGATGGTGGAGGACGACCTGCGAGTCGCGTCCGCGCTCGGCAGCGCGTTGCGCCGCCGGGGTTACGCGGTCATCCCGGCCACGACCGTGGCGGAGGCGACCACGGCGGGCCCGGTCGACCTCGTCCTGCTCGACCTCAACCTGCCCGACCGGGACGGTCTGGAGTTGTGTCGGCAGATCCGCCGGAACAACGAGCACGTCGCCATCATCGCGGTGACCGCCCGGTCGGAGGAGCGGGACCGGGTGGCGGGGTTGCGGGCGGGCGCCGACGACTATGTGGTGAAGCCGTTCTCCATGGCGGAGTTGCAGGCCCGGATCGAGGCGGTGATGCGCCGGACGGCCCGGGCCGCGCGGGTTGAGGAGACGTTGGAGCTCGGCGAACTGCGGATCGATCTCAGCGCCCGGCGGGTCTGGCTCTCCGAGCGCGAGGTGAGCCTGACCCGTAAGGAGTTCGACCTGCTGATGGCGTTGGCCCGGCAGGCGGGGACGGTCGTGTCCCGCGAGCGGTTGCTGATGGACATCTGGCAGACCACCTGGAAGGCCGGGCACACCCTCGACGTCCACGTCGCGGCCCTGCGGGCCAAGCTCGCCGACGCCGGCCTGGTGGAGACCGTACGCGGAGTGGGCTATCGGCTACGGCCGAGCTAGGCCCGGTGCCGGAATCTCAGATCATCCTCAAGAAATCCCGCCTGGTCCACTTCGTACGACGTAACTCACGTGTGCTGTTCGGCACCTTGTCAGTTCACCTCTGGAGCCTCCATGAGAGACAGACGGACAACCATTTTCTCCGTCCTGCTCGCCGCCAGCCTCGCGGCGACGGTCGCGCCTCTGCCCGCGTACGCCCAGCCGGCCGGCGTCGCCGTCCAAGCCGAGCCGAACCAGGTGCTGAACCTGTCGGTCGTGCAGGCCGACGGCTACGCCACCCTTGCCTGGACGCCGGTCGACGGCGCCACCGACTACCAGATCGAGCGGACGCCGATCGCCGCTGACGGTTCGGCCACCGGCCCGGCCGTCATCACCGGCGTATGGCGGCCGAACCGCCAGATCAACAACGAGGCGCCGACCTTCGCCGACTCGGGCTACAACCCGGGCGCCCGGTTCCAGTGGCGGGTCCGCGCCCGCTTCGGCACCACCGCGCAGCCGTACTCGGAGCCGGTATCCGGCACCACCCTGGCGCCCTGGGGCGACCCGAACGTGCCGGGTGAGAACCTGAGGACCCAGTGGGAGACCACCCTCGCGGCGCAGTACACCAGCGACGTCAACGAGTACGCCTACACCTCGGCGCTCGACGCGGCCAGCGACCGGGTCCGGGTGACCGAGATCGGCAAGACCGTGCTCGGCCGGCCGATCAACATGTTCGTCCTCGGCTACCCGAAGCCGCCGGCGACCGCGGCGGCCGTGGCGGCCACCTCGCCGCTGCTGATCAACTGCAACGTGCACGGCAACGAGCCCGGTGACCGGGAAGCCTGCCTGATCATGGCGCGCAAGCTGGCCTTCAGCAATGACGCCCGCACCAAGGACCTGCTGTCTCACACCACCGTGCTGATCGTGCCGACCATCAACGGCGACGGCCGGGCGGCCAACACCCGGGGCAACTCGACCGGGCAGGACCTGAACCGGGACTACTCGCTGATCCGCCAGCCGGAGAACGCGGCGTTCGTGCGGATGCTGCGCGACTACCACCCGGTGGCCAGCTACGACGGGCACGAGTTCGGCAACGCCAACGCCGGTGACCTGCCGATGCTGCCGCCGCGGCACCAGAACGTGGCCAAGTCGATCTTCGACGAGTCGCAGCACATGATCGAGGGCCACATGTACACCGAGGGCGCCAAGGACGGCTGGTGGCCGTGCCCGTACGGGTGCAGCGGTGGCGGGGCCGTGGGCCTGAGCGAGGAGACCATCCTCCGTAACACGGCCGGGCTCAAGAACGTCGTCAACTCGCTGCTCGAGCTGCGTAGCTCCGGCGGCCCCACCCGCCCGGACGAGGGCAACACGGCGAACAACCGGCGGCGTAAGACCTTCTCCGCGCTGTGGACGTTCAACCAGTTCCTCGACTACCACCGGGCGAACCTGAACGCGATCACCACGGCGCGGGCCGAGGCGATCAAGTTCCAGGTGTCGAACACCGGCCGGGTCGTCTTCCGCGGTTCCCGCCCGATCGAGGCGTACCCGGCCCCGCACCCGGGCGAGGCCCCGCCGCCGGTCGACGCCCCCGCCGCCAACCTGATCCTCGACAACGCGCCGTGCGCGTACAAGCTCACCGAGGAGCAGTACAACGGGGCGCGTACCGACGGCCCGGCCGGCATGCGCACCACCGTCGCGGAGCGGCTCGCCTCGCACGGCTGGCAGGTCGTCAAGACCGCCGACGGGTACGTCGTCCCGCTGAACCAGCCGGAGCGGGGCCTGATCCCGCTGCTGCTGGACGGGCAGGGTGTCGAGAACATGGTGGCCGGCGAGCGGGTGTACCCGACCATGACCGGCAAGCACAACGGCAAGCTGACCATCTCCGGCTTCGCCTGCCTGAAGGACGCCACGGTGACCGGCCCGGTCCGGCTCCAGCCGGGTGCCACGCTGGTCGCCACGGGCTCGACGTTCACCGGCCCGGTGGAGGCCAGCGGCGCCGCGGGTGTCTTCCTGACCAACAGCACGGTCACCGGCCCGACCCGGATCACCGGCACCACCGGCCCGGTGGTGGTCGTCGACACCAAGGCCACCGGCCCGGTCGAGCTGGTGAACAACCGTGGCGGCGCGCCCCTGGTGGCGGCCAACACGGTGACCGGTCCGCTGCAGTGCAGTGGCAACGCCAACGCTCCGGTGAACCTGGAGCTGCGCAACTCGGTCACGGGACCGAAGAACGGCCAGTGCGCCGGTCTGTGACCCGCTGATCGTCGTACCGGCTGGGCCGGCCTGCGGGCCGGTCCGGCCGGTACGGCCCAATTTGACCTGGAGAAGACGCAGTGGACCAGCTTGCCACCGCACCATCCCGTCCCCACCGGCCGGGCCGTCGCGGTTCACGACGCCGACTGGCCGCACTCGCCGCGGTGGGCCTGTCCCTGACCCTCGCCGGCACGGCCTGCTCCGGCGACGCCGCCCCTGCCCGGGCGGCGACCGACGCCGCAGCGGCAGGGGCACCCACCCTCCATGGGCGGCTGTGTGATGCGCTGCCCTCGGGCACCGATCCCGGCAACCCGGCGGCGCTCACCCAGGAGCCCCCCGAGAAGGCCCTGCAGTGGATCCCCGTCCTCACCATGTTCGAGGCGGCGGTACGGGCCGCCGGTATGGAGTCCGAGCTGCACCGCGCGTCCGGGGTGACCATTCTCGCCCCCAGCGACGACGCGTTCGAGCTGCAGTTCTCCGAGGACAACCTGGACGAGCTCTTCATCACCGGTAAGGACAAGCTTCGCGGCCTGCTCCGCGAGCACCTGGTCGCCGGGTCGCTGTCGCTGTCCGATCTGGTGGCCGCCGGCGAGGTCACCACGCTCGCCGGTACGAAGATCCCCGTCACCGAGGCCGGCGGCGGAACGAGCGCCCGCGTGGCGCGCAAGGCCGACACGGTCTGCGCCGACTACCAGGCCGCCGGCGCGCGGATCCACATCATCAACCGGGTGCTCGGCAAGCTGCCCGTCACTGCGGGCACGGGCCACAAGAGCCACTGACCCGCGTACGCGAAAGGCCGCCGACCCCGCGCGGGGGGGGGGGGCGTGGCCGGCGGGGGGCGGGCCGCGCACCGCGGCCGGGGCGCAGTCCCGCCGGGGGGTGCCGGGGTAAATAA
>NZ_JBEYIX010000045.1:0-48728 GCF_040636055.1 Micromonospora sp. NPDC006766
GGACGGAGGAGCGATGAACAGCAGGCCAGGCCGGTACCTCGCCGGTGACCTGCCACCCGGAACCACGTGGGGCGGCGTTTCCGCATCCGGGGAAAGGTGGAGATCCTCTCCGCCAGGCCGCGCCCCGAGGTCACCGCGGTCCTCGACTGCGCCGGCCCCGGACAGCCGCACCCGGTGCTACGAACTTGATGTCGTAGATGACTCAGCGATCTCGGCTCGGCCCGTGAGTCGTTCACGACATCAAGTTCGTAGGAGACGAGTGATAGTGCCGAATGCTGAGCCCGGCGACCCGGGCGACCCGGCTCCAGCGGCGGTGGCGTCCGGCTCGGGTCGAGGGCGCCGGCGGGGGGTGACGATCGTGCCGCTCGGCGGGGAGGAGAATGGGCGTATGCGCGCCACCGTGATCCATGGTCCGAACGACATCCGCATCGAGGAGGTGCCGGACGCTGCCGTCCGTCATCCCACCGACGCTGTGGTCCGTGTCCTGCTCGCCTGCATCTGCGGCAGCGACCTGTGGGCCTACCGGGGGGTGGCCGCGCGCCAGCCGGGGCAGCGGATCGGGCACGAGTTCCTCGGTGTGGTGGAGGCCGTCGGCGCCGAGGTCGGCTCGGTGCGGGTGGGTGACCTGGTGGTGGCTCCGTTCGTGTGGTCCGACGGTGTCTGCGACTTCTGTCGGGGCGGGCTGCACACCTCCTGCCCGGTCGGCGGCTTCTGGGGTTCGCCGGGCTCGGACGGCGGCCAGGGGGAGGCGGTCCGCGTCCCGTACGCCGACGGCACCCTGGTCAGGCTGCCCGCCGAGGCGGCGGGCGACCAGCGGCTGCTCACCGCGATGCTGGCCCTGTCCGACGTGATGTCGACCGGTCACCACGCGGCCCTCGCCGCCCGGGTCCGCCCGGGAGTCACCGTCGCGGTCGTCGGCGACGGCGCGGTCGGCCTGTGCGGGGTGCTGGCCGCGAAGCGGCTCGGCGCCGAGCAGATCATCGCGCTGGGCCGGCATACCGCGCGCACCGACATCGCCCGCTCCTTTGGCGCGACCGATGTGGTCGCCGAGCGGGGCGAGGCGGCGGTCGCCGCGGTCCGGGAGCTGACGAAGGGACAGGGCGCGCACGCGGTGCTGGAGGCCGTGGGCACCGTGGAGTCGATGCGTACCGCGATCTCGGTGGCCCGGGACGGCGGTACGGTGGGTTACGTCGGCGTCCCGCACGGCGGTCGGGCCGGGGTCGACCTCGGGCAGATGTTCGAACGTAACGTGGCTCTCGCCGGCGGCGTCGCGCCGGCCCGGGCGTACCTGCCGGAACTGCTCGCGGACGTGCTGGCCGGCACCATCGACCCGTCCCCGGTCTTCGACCAGTCGGTGACCCTCGACGGGGTGCCCGACGGCTACCGGGCGATGGACGAACGCACCGCACTGAAGGTGCGCATCACCTTCTGACCTGGTGGGTGGCGCCGGTCGTGCCGTACGGTGCTCGCCGTGACCGCGCACGATCCTGTCCCGCCCGGCCCGGTGGCCGTGCTCGCCAACCCGACCGCCGGCCGGGGACGCCACCGTGGCCTGCTGCCCCGGCTGCTGGACCGGCTGGCGGGTGCCGGCCGGCCGGTCCGGGTGCTGGAGGCGGGTACCCCGGCCGAGGCGGAGGCCGCCTGCCACGCCGCGGTCGCCGACGGCGCCGGCGCGCTGGTCGCGGTGGGCGGGGACGGCACTATCCACCGGGCGTTGCAGGCTGTGGCCGGCACCAGCGTGCCGTTCGGCCCGGTTCCCGCCGGGACCGGCAACGACTTCGCGGCCGAGACCGGGTTCCCCGCCGACCCGCTCGCGGCCGTCGAGGTGATCGCGGAGGCGTTACGCGCCGGCCGAACCCGTCCCGTCGACCTGGGGCGGATCACCGACGCCGGCGGCGGCGACCGCTGGTTCGGGGCGGTGCTGGCGGCCGGCTTCGACGCGATCGTCAACGAGCGGGCCAACCGGATGCGCTGGCCGCGCGGCCCGCGCCGCTACGACCTGGCGATTCTGGTCGAGTTGGCCCGGCTGCGGCCGCGCCGCTACCGGCTGCGCCTCGACGGCGTGGAGCACGAGGTGGACGCCGTCCTCGTCGCCGTCGGCAACTGCGCCAGCTACGGCGGCGGCATGCGGATCTGCCCCGACGCCGACCCCACGGACGGGCTGCTGGACGTGGTGGTGGGCGGGCGCTTCGACCGGCGCACCCTGATCCGGGTCAAGCCCCGCATCTATCAGGGCACTCACGTCGCGCACCCGCTGGTACGCGTCCACCGGGCTCGGACGGTGGAGCTGGACGCCCCCGGCATCACCACCTACGCGGACGGGGAGCGGGCGGCCGACCTGCCGGTGCGGATCACCGCGGTGCCGGCCGCGGTGCGGCTGCTGCGCTGACCAGGTCCACGTCGTCCGCCCGGGGCCGGTCGGCCGGGGGCCCGGCGGGGCCGGCCGAAGGCCCGGCGGCGGGGGTGGCGGCCCGGACCGCGCCGACGCTGGCGGCGATCACCAGGCCGATCGCGGCGATCTCCACCGCCGCCAGTTGCTGACCGAGCACCAGCCAGCCGGCCAGCGCGGCGATCGCCGGGCCGAGGCTCATCAGCACAGCGAAGGTCGCCGTGGGCAGCCGTCGCAGCGCCGCCAGTTCCAGGGTGTACGGCAGCACCGAGGCGAGCAGGGCCAGCCCGGCGCCGAGCCCCAGCACCGTCGGGTGCCACAGCCGGCCGCCCGAGTCGACCAGCCCGATCGGCAGGGTGACCAGCGCGGCCACCGCGAGTGCCAGGGCCAGCCCGTCGGCGCGGGGAAACCGCCCGCCGACCCGGGCCGAGCAGACGATGTACGCCGCCCACAGCGCGCCCGCGGCCAGCGCCAGCCCGGCCCCGACCGGATCCAGCCGCGCGAAGCCCCCCTGCCCGAGCAGCGCCACCCCACCCAGGGCGAGGGCGGCCCAGCACCAGGCGGCCGGCCGGCGGGCGGTGACCACCGACAACGCCAGCGGCCCGAGCACCTCCAGGGTCACCGCCGGGCCGAGCGGGATCCGCTCGATGGCCTGATAGAAGATCGAGTTCATGCCGGCCAGCGCCAGCCCGAAGGCGACCACGGCGGCCCAGTCGGCGCGGTCGTACCCGCGCAGCCGGGGCCGGCACACGGCCAGCATCAGCAGCGCGCCGATGGCCAGCCGCAGCGTCACCGCGCCGGCCACCCCGGTGTGCGGGAAGAGCAGCGCGGCGACCGCCGACCCGAACTGCACCGAGAGCGCCCCGCCCAGCACCAGCCCGACGGCGCCGAGGCGACCGGTACGCCGGGCCGGGGCGGGTGCGGGCGAGGTGGGGACGGTCGTCATGCCCGTGACGCTAAACCCCAGGTGAAACGCCTGATCGCCGGGCGTGGCGGGGAGCGTCGGCGGTCACTCTGGCCGGCGTGCGGCACCGAGGCCACGGCGGGTTCCCGGGGCCGCGTAACGCCTCAGGCGGGCGCGGCGAGGTCGAGCGCCGCGCCCAGGCCGTTGGGACGCCCGGCGTCGGCGCAGGGCAGCACCAGCACCGCGCAGCCGGCTCCGACGGCACCCGCGTCGGCGGGCGTGTCGCCCACCATCAGCGCCTGCTCCGGGTCGACGCCGAGCATTCCGCAGGCACGGTAGAAGATCCCCGGGTCGGGTTTGCAGCGCCCCACCTCGTACGACAGGGCGTAGGCGTCGATCAGCCCGTCCAGCCCCCAGGCGGCGAAGAACGGCCGGATGTCGAAGCCGATGTTGCTGACCACCGCCACCTTCACCCCGGCCCGGCGCAGCGCCTTGAGTACCGGCTCGGTGTCCGGGTACGGCACCCAGCCCTCGGGCACCAGCACGCGCTCGTAGAGCGCCTCGGCGAACCCGTCGATGCCCGCGTCGACGGTCTCCGCCAGCCCCGTGTACGCGCCCCGGTGGGCGTACGGGTAGAGATCACGGTCGGCCCACAGCTCGGCCAGCCGGGGCGGCACCCGGGTCGGCAGCGGCCCGCCCGCCCGGCCCGCGGTGAGCAGCCGGTCGGCCAGTGCGGTGGCCCGGACCCGGTCCAGCTCCACCCCGCACGCCGCCGCGGCGGCCAGCACCCACTCCCGGGGCTCCTCCACCTGAGCGAGGGTGCCGTGGAAGTCGAAGAGCACCGCCGCCACGGTGCGGCGGGACGCGCTTGGGCGGGCATCGTCAGCGCCGTTCGAGGCGTGAGGCGGTTCGGTACGGTCCGGCACGTCGTGCACCCTACCGACCCGGTTGCCGGATGGCCTTGGCCGGTGGTCGTCAGGCGGACCGATTAATCTTGGGGGCATGTCGAGCCCCGCTGAGCGGTACGCCGCAGCGCGCCGCCGGGCCGCGCAGGCTTCCGCCTTCCCGGCCCTGGATGAATTCGCCCGAGATCTGGGGTTCGACCTCGACGACTTCCAGCGCGAGGCGTGCCAGGCACTCGAACGGGGCAGCGGCGTGCTGGTGTGCGCCCCGACCGGCGCCGGCAAGACCGTGGTCGGCGAGTTCGCCGTACACCTGGCGCTGAGTGGCACGCCCGACCGGCCGGCGGCGGCCGACGGCGGCGCGGAGCCACCCACCCGGCGCAAGTGCTTTTACACCACGCCGATCAAGGCGCTGTCCAACCAGAAATACCACGACCTGGTGGACCGCTACGGCACCGAGCAGGTCGGCCTGCTCACCGGCGACAACGCGATCAACGGCGACGCGCCCGTGGTGGTGATGACCACCGAGGTGCTGCGCAACATGCTCTACGCCGGCTCGGCCACCCTGGAGGGCCTGGCCTACGTGGTGATGGACGAGGTGCACTACCTCGCCGACCGGTTCCGCGGCGGGGTCTGGGAAGAGGTGATCATCCACCTGCCCGCCTCGGTCACCCTGGTCTCCCTGTCGGCCACCGTCTCCAACGCCGAGGAGTTCGCCGACTGGCTGGTCACCGTGCGCGGCGAGACCGCGGTGGTGGTCAGCGAGCACCGGCCGGTGCCGCTGTGGCAGCACATGCTGGTCGGTAAGCGGATGTTCGACCTGTTCCACGACGCCGACGCCGCCCGCAAGCACGACGTGCACCCGGAGCTGCTGCGCTACACCCGGGACACGATGCGCCGGCTCGAGCTGGGGGAGGGGCGTAGCGCCTTCCCCGGCGGTGGGCGGCGTGGCCCGCGCTGGCGCGGTCCGTTGCGCCCCGACATCGTCGACCGGCTCGACCGGGAGGGGCTGCTCCCGGCGATCCTTTTCATCTTCAGCCGGGCCGGCTGCGCCGCAGCGGTGCAGCAGTGTCTCGCCGCCGGGTTGCGGCTCACCTCGCCAGAGGAGCGGGCGGAGATCCGCCGGGTGGTGGAGTCCCGGGTCACCGCCATCCCCGGTGAGGACCTGACCGTCCTCGGCTACTGGGAGTGGCTCGACGGCCTGGAGCGCGGGCTCGCCGCCCACCACGCCGGCATGCTGCCGGTGTTCAAGGAGGTCGTCGAGGAACTGTTCGTCCGTGGCCTGGTGCGGGCGGTCTTCGCCACCGAGACCCTGGCGCTGGGCATCAACATGCCGGCCCGCTGCGTCGTGCTCGAACGCCTGGTCAAGTTCAACGGCGAGGCCCACGTCGACCTCACCCCGGGGGAATACACGCAGCTCACCGGTCGGGCCGGTCGCCGGGGCATCGACGTGGAAGGCCACGCGGTCGTCGTCTGGTCGCCGGAGACCGACCCCCGGCACGTCGCCGGCCTCGCCTCCACCCGCACCTATCCGCTGCGGTCCAGCTTCCGGCCGTCGTACAACATGGCGGTCAACCTGGTCGGCACGGTCGGCGCCGAGCCCGCCCGCGCGCTGCTGGAGTCCTCGTTCGCGCAGTTCCAGGCGGACCGGTCGGTGGTCGGCCTGGCCCGGCAGGTGCAGCGCAACACCGAGACGATCGAGGCGTACGGCGCGGAGGCCGCCTGCCACCACGGCGACTTCGACGAATACTTCGCCCTGCGGGTGGCCATCGCCGACCGGGAACGCGCCATCGCCCGGCAGGGGCAGACCCAGCGCAAGGCCGCCGCCGTCGCCTCGCTGGAGCGGCTGCGGGTCGGCGACGTGATCCGGGTGCCGTCCGGCCGTCGGGCCGGCCTCGCCGTGGTGCTCGACCCGGCGACCGGCGGCTTCGGCGAGCCGCGCCCGCTGGTGCTCACCCAGGACCGGTGGGCCGGCCGGGTCACCCCCGGCGACTTCACCACGCCGGCCGAGGTGCTCGCCCGCATCCGGGTGCCGAAACACTTCAACCACCGGTCCCCGGCCGCCCGGCGGGACCTGGCCGCGGCGGTCAGCGGCACCGGGCTGGACCGGCACGGCGGCCGTCGCGGCGGGCGGTCCCGGCAGGCCGCCGGCGAGGACCACCGGCTCAGCCAGCTCCGGACCGAGCTGCGCCGGCACCCGTGCCACGCCTGCCCGGAGCGGGAGGAGCACGCCCGCTGGGCGGAGCGGCGCCGCCGTCTGGAGCGGGACACCGAGGAGCTGCGCCAGCGGGTGGCCGGCCGGACGGGCTCCCTCGCCCGCACCTTCGACCGGATCGTGGCGCTGCTGACCGCGCGGGGTTACCTCTCGACCGAGGGTGAGGTCACCGACGCCGGCCGGATGCTCGGCCGGATCTGGACCGAGGCGGACCTGCTGGTCGCCGAGTGCCTGCGCCGCAAGGTCTGGGACGGGCTGTCGCCGGCGGAACTGGCCGCCGCGGTGTCCGTGGTGGTCTTCGAGGCGCGCCGGGACGTCGACGAGCGAGCCTCCCTGCCGCGTGGGGCGGTCGTCGACGCGGTGGACGAGACCCTCCGGCTCTGGGGCGACATCGAGGCGGACGAGGCCGGCCGCGGGCTCGCGGTCACCCGGGAGCCGGACCTGGGCTTCGCCTGGCCGATCTACCGCTGGGCGCGCGGTGAGGCACTGGCCAAGGTGCTCGCCAGTGGCCACCAGATCGACGGCGAGATGCCCGCGGGCGACTTCGTCCGGTGGGCGCGGCAGGTGGTCGACCTGCTCGGCCAGCTCGCCGACTCCGGCGGCGCGTCCGCGGAGCTGCGGGCCACCGCCCGGCAGGCGATCGCCGCCGTCAACCGGGGCGTCCTGGCCTACCACGGCACCACCTGAGTGGCCCTGCCCGGCGGCCTCGGAGGTCAGGATCCGGCGGCGAGGGCGTCGACCAGGCGTCGGCACGAGCCGGCCAGGTTCCACCGTTGCGCCAGCTCCAGCAGCCGGTCCGGGTCGGCGGGCGCCGTCGGCAACGCCGTGGCCAGCTCCGGCAGCGGCACGTCGGTGGCCACCCGGACCACCTTCGGCGCGACCGCCAGGTAGTCCCGGGACGCCGCCAGCTTGGCCCGCAGCCCGGGAGCGAAGCCGGACGCCGGGTCGTCGAGCGCGGCGAGGATACCGGGCAGCCCGCCGTAGCGGTCGATCAGTCGGGCGGCGGTCTTCTCGCCCACGCCGGGCACACCGGGCAGCCCGTCGCTCGGGTCGCCGCGCAGGGCGGCGAAGTCGGCGTAGCGGTCGGCGGGGACGCCGTAACGGGCGCGCACGGCCGCGTCGTCGCAGTCGTCCAGCTTGGCCACGCCCCGCCCGATGTAGAGCAGCCGCACCTGGCGGGCGTCGTCGACGAGCTGGAACAGGTCGCGGTCGCCGGAGACCACCTCCGCCGGGCCGGGTTGGGTCACCGAGAGGGTGCCCAGCACGTCGTCGGCCTCGTAGCCGGTGGCGCCGACCGCGCTGATGCCGAACGCGTCGAGCACCTCCAGGATCATCGGCACCTGGGGGGAGAGCGTGTCCGGCACCACCTCGCCGCCCTCCGGCGCGACCCGGTGCGCCTTGTACGACGGCAGCAGCTCCACCCGCCACGCCGGCCGCCAGTCGTGGTCGAGCGCGCAGATCATCCGGTCGGGCCGGCGGGTGCGGATGAGCTGGGCGAGCATGTCGAGGAAGCCGCGGACGGCGTTGACCGGCTGGCCGTCGGCCGTCTTCGCCGCCGACTCGGGTATGCCGAAGTAGGCGCGGAAGTAGAGGCTGGGGGAGTCGATCAGCAGGATCGGGGGTTTGTGTGCCACGCGCACCAGAGTGGCACAACGGTGTGACGAGGCGGGACGGCGACACCGGCCGATAACCGCTGGGTGCTCCGGTGCGCGGCCGGCAGACTGACGGCATGGCTTTCGTACCCGGCCTGACGCTCTGCCGTCGCTTCCACGACGAGGTCGTCGGGCCGCTGCTGGCCCGCCGTCTGCCCCGCCTCCGCTACGCCGCCGGGCTGCTCGACGGCGGCTCGGAACTGCTCGGGCTGGACACCCCGCGCTCCACCGACCACGACTGGGGGCCGCGCGCACAGCTCTTCGTCGCCGATTCCGCCGACGTCGCGCCGGTACGGGCGGTCCTGGATGCGGAGCTGCCGGGGGAGTTCCTCGGCTGGCCGGCCCGGTTCGTGGGCGGCCCGGACGTCCGGCTCGGGGTGGCCCGCGTCGACGGCGACCGGCACGGGGTGAACGTCGACGAGTTGGGCGGGTGGCTGCGCGGGCGGCTCGGCTGCGACCCGCGCGCCGGGATGGCGGTGGCGGACTGGCTGTCCGTACCCACCCAGCGGCTCGCCGAGCTGACCGGCGGGGCGGTCTTCCACGACGGGCTCGACGGGGCGCTGACCGCCGCCCGCGCCCGGCTGGCCTGGTATCCCGACGACGTGTGGCGGTATGTGCTGGCGGCCGGCTGGCAGCGGATCGGCCAGGCCGAGCACCTGGCCGGCCGGTGCGCCGAGGTCGGCGACGAGCTGGGCAGCCGGGTGGTGACCGGTGGCCTGGCCCGGGACCTGATGCGGCTCGGGCTGCTGCTGCACCAGCGCTGGCCCCCGTACGCGAAGTGGCTCGGCACCGTCTTCGCCGCGCTGCCGGCGGCGGACCATGTGCTGGACGCCCTGGCCGCCGCCCTGGGGCCCGGCGACTGGCCGGCACGGCAGGCCGGGCTGGTCGGGGCGCTGGAGACCGTCGCGACCTGGACCAACGACACCGGGCTGGCCGCCGTGGTCGACCCGACCGCCCGGCCGTTCCACGACCGGCCCTTCCTGGTCATGGGCGCGAACCGGTTCGTCGCCGCGCTGCGTGCCGCGGTTCAGGACCCGGCGCTGCGGGCCCGCCCGCCGGTCGGGACCGTCGACCAGTACGTCGACAACGTCGACGTGCTCACCCACCCGGAGCGGGTACGGCGGGTCGCCGCGGCGGTGCAGGCGGATTGACCTGCGGGCGTCAGCCGGTCGGGGTGGTGGCGGTCCAGCCGGTGAGGGCAATCTCGGTGGCCCGGCGCAGGGCGGCCTGCACGATCGCCGGGTCGGCGGCCTGGTCCGGGTCGTCGAGGAGCACCTGGAGCGCGCCGGCCACCGCGCCGACGAACGCCCCGACCAGCGCCGCCGCCGACACCGGGTCGAGCTGTTCCGGGTACGCGGCGGCGAGGTGCCGGGCGATCTCCCGCTGGGCGTCGAGTTGGAGTTGCAGGGCACGCCCGCGGACGACCGGCACGTCGCGGATCAGCCGCAGGCGCAGCGCGGCGAGCCGGCTGCCCATCTCCTCGCTGTCGGTGGTCACGGTGCGTAGCGCGTGCCGACCTGGCCGCGATCCTGCAGCAGGCCGTCGCCGACGATGCCGAGTTCCGGTACGACGACACGATCACCGAGCTGGCCGAGGACACGGGCGGCGTCGACGTGACCTTCGCCCGGGGCGAGCCCCAGCGCTTCGACCTGGTCGTCGGGGCGGACGGCCTGCACTCGACGGTGCGTCGCCTCGCCTTCGGGCCGGAGACAGAGCACGTCCGCCATCTGGGTCTGTGGGTTGCCGGCCTGCCGCTTGGCGGCCCCGCCGACGATCCGCGGCACGTGCTGCTCTACAACACGCCGGGGCGGCTCGCCTCGGTGCACCCGGCCCGGGGCAACGCCATGGCCGCGTTCATCTTCTGGGGCGCGATGGTCGACGGTTTCGACCACCGCGACCTTGCGCAGCACAAGCGGATCGTCGTCGAGGCGTACCAGGACGACCGGGGCTGGCGGGTGCCGGAACTGCTCGACCGGGTGCGGGCCGCCGACGACCTCTACTTCGACGGCGTGAGCCGGGTGCGCCTGGCCCGCTGGTCGCGGGGGCGGATCGGGCTCGTGGGGGATGCCGCCTCCTGCGTCTCGCTGCTCGGCGAGGGCTCCAGCCTCGCGATCGCCGGCGCTCATACCCTCGCCGAGGCCCTGGCCGGCGACGAGCACGGCGCGGCGTTCCGCCGCTACGAGGCGGTGCACCGCCGCCGCACCGAGCCGAAGCAGCGGTTCGCCGGGTACGCGGCCGGGCTGTTGGTGCCGCGTACCCGGCTCGGCCTGGCGGCCCGCAACACCGCCGCCCGGGTGTTTACGCCCGTCCGCCCGTCCGCCCCGGGTTCGTCCCCGGCCCGGTGACGTTCTCCCTGCCCCATTGGATGGGCGTTGCGGCAACTCGGTCAGGGGGCATCCGTGTCGTTGTTCAGGTGGGCGGTGCTTGCCTTCCGGACGCGGGAGACCAACTGCTCCAGCGCGGCAATCTCGGCGCGCAGCGCCGCTCGGCCTTGTCTGGTCAGTCGTAGCCAGGTGGTGGGGCGCCGACCTTCGTATCCCTTGACCACCTGGAGCAGGCTCGCCTCTTCGAGGACACGAAGGTGTCGGTTGAGGTTGCCGTCGGTCAGCTTCAGCTCGTCGCGAAGGGTGGAGAACGTGCACTCCTGCGTCTCGCTCAGCACGGTGAGAATGGCGAGTCGCACGCGCTGGTGCACGACATCGTTCAGCGCCAGCGCTGGATGAGCCGGGGGCTGTGGTTCGGGTAGCGACGGCGAATCAGCCACCGCTGGCCACCCGCCAGCTCTGCCAGCCCCGGATCGCTGCGAACATGATCAGCGGCAGCGCCATCAGGGTGAGCCAGATTCCCGGCCTCAGGTCGACCTGCCCGCCGAGGGAGTTCGGAGCCCCGTTCATCAGGCCGGTCAGGTCGCCGCCGAGGATGTCGGTGGCCCACCCTGGTAGATGTCCCATCGGGAGCCAGCCGCACAGCCAGACTGTGAGGATGGCGCTCCATCCGCCGGCGATCGTCAGACTCCGGCTGCGCTCTGCCCAGCCCAGGGCAATCACGGCCGCGGCGATTGGCAGCAAGGGTGTGAGCAGACCGGCCAGCCAGAAGTGGTCCGGGCTCGATTTCAAAGAGTCGGACTGTTGCTGCTCCTGGGTCGGCACGGCCGCGAGCACGGCCAGCAGGAGCAGTACGCCGAGGCCGGTACCGGCGAACAATGGCCAGGCCACCCGCAGGCCCACCGATCGCGACCGCCACCGATACCAGGCGCCAACGGCGGCGAGCAGCAGTGGCGTGCCGAGGAACCAGAAGAGGTACGACGCGAGCGGGTCGCGTTGCTCGTCGGGCAGTCCAGCCCAGTAGGGGGAGTCGACAGAGATGCTGTAGGTCGCGGCGAATGGGTGGCGGTAGAGCGCGCTGCTTGCCAGCAGCAGCACGGCGATGCCGAGGGCCGGCAGCCATGCCCCGCCGTGTGCCCGTGTCCGGGTCCGTCGTCGTAGTCGTTCCAGCTCGGCCAACGTCTGGGTGACCTGTCCCTCGCTCGCCTGATCCATGGCGCTCCTCAGCTTTGCATCAGCGCGATACTTTGCAATGCAAAGTGTAGTCGCCTCTTGGTTGTTGGCAAGCGGCGATGTGGACGTGGGGTGCGGCCGGACGGGCGGAGCGCTGACGGTCAGCCGACCGACGCGACGGGCCGTGGCTCCGCCGGGTCGTCGACCCGCAGGTCGGCGAGGTCGCGCAGCCCGCGTACGGGGGAGAGGAACAGCGCGAGGGGCGCCAGCACCATCGCCGCCGCGAATGCGAAGAGGGTGGCGCGCGGCCCGGCCAGGCCGGCGAGCGCCCCGGCGACCAGCCCACCGACCGGGATCGCCCCCCAGGAGACGAAGCGGACCGTGGCCATCACCCGGGAGAGCAGGTCGGCCGGGCTGGCCATTTGCCGGTAGGTGCGGGTGGTCACGCTGAGCACCACCATGCCCCCGGCGAAGACCACATTGCCCGCGGCGAACGCGACGTACGCGGGCCAGCCGGCGCCCACCGGCACCAGGAACGCGCCCCCGACGCCGACGAGGCAGGCGACCACCAGGGAGCGGGCGGTGCCCCACCGCCCGGTGATCCACGGCGTGAGGGTCGCGCCGACCAGTGACCCGACTCCCTCGACCGCGAGCAGGACGCCGACCAGCGCGGCCGGGGCGTGCAGTTCCCGGACGAGGTAGAGCGGGTAGACGGCGAGCTGCGCGCCGCAGACGAAGTTGGCCGCCGTGGCCGACCACATCGTCGGCCCCATGATCGGGTGACGGGTGACGTACCGCCAGCCTTCGGCGATCATCGCGCGTACCGGTGGCCAGCGATCCGGGGCGTCGGCCCGGCGGGCGGGCAGGGACCACAGCAGCGCGGCGGAGACCAGGTAGCTGGCCGTGTCGAGCAGCACCGTCGGCACCGCACCGAACGCCTGCACCGCGAGGCCGCCCAGGGCCGGGCCGCTGAGCTGGGTGCCGGCGTGGGTGGCCGAGGTGAGGCTGTTTCGGGCGTGCAATTGTTCCCGGCTGACGATGGCGGGCAGGAAGGTGGCGTTGGCGACGTCGAAGAGCACGTTGGCGAAGCTGACCACCAGCGCCACGATGACCAGTTGGGCCACGGTCAGCCAGCCCCACCACCAGGCCAGCGGGATGGACGCCACGGCCGCCGCCCGGGCCAGGTCGGCGCCGACCTGAGCGCCGCGTAGCGGCAGCCGCTGCACGATCACGCCGGCGGGCAGCCCGATCACCAGCCAGGCCACGTAGCTGGCGGCGGCGATCAGCCCCATCTCGAACGCGGACGCGTCCAGCACGGTCAGCGCGGTCAACGGCAGCGCCACCGCGCCGACCGCCGACCCGACCGAGCTGGTCGTGCCGGCGGTCCACCAGCGCCAGAACACCCCGGCCCCCTGCCCGACGGACATGCCGTCACCCCCGATCCGAGCCAGTGAGTTCCAAACTGAAACGGACTATAGTCGAGGCGGCCGGACGAGCGGGGGTGGGATGTGAAGCGGGCGGATCTCGGCGACACCGACTGTGGCATCGCCCAGGCGCTCGGCGTGCTCGGCGACTGGTGGACCTTCCTGATCGTCCGTGAGATCGCCGGCGGCACCAGCCGATTCGACGCGATCCAGCGGGAGCTGGGCGTCAGCCGGCGGGCGCTCACCGAGCGGCTCGGCGGCCTGGTCGAGCAGGGCGTGCTGCGTCGGCAGCCGTACTCGGCGCATCCGCCGCGCCACGACTACCTGCTGACCGGCAAGGGTGAGGCGCTGCTGCCGGTCCTGGTCGCGTTGCAGGACTGGGGCACCCGGCACGTAATGGGCGACGGCGCGCTCACCGCCACCGCCACCGCCGACTCCGCCGAGGCGCGGCGGGTGCACCGCCTGGTCGGCCGCCGCCTGCCCGAGCTGGCGCTGCGCCGGCACGACGGTGGCGCGGAACCACCGGCCGTGCCCGGTCGGTGGGCTGTCCTTTACCTCTTTCCGGGGGCGTTCGCGCCGGGCGCGCAGGGTCTCCCGCCGAGTTGGGGGGAGATCCCCGGCGCCGTCGGGTGCACGCTCGAGTCCCGGACGTACGCCGACCGGCACGCCCTGTTCCGCGCCGCCGGCGCCGAGGTGCGCGGCGCGAGCACCCAGCGCCCGGACCAGTTGAGCGCCTTCGCCGAGCACGCCAAGTTGCCGTACCCGTTGTTGTCCGACGAGGACGGCCGACTCGCCGCCGGTCTGCTGCTGCCGACCTTCCGGGCGGGTGGGGTGGCGCGGTTCAAGCGGCTGACGCTGCTGATCGACCCGGAGTCGGTGGTGCGCGTGGTGCAGTTCCCGGTGACCGACCCGGCCGGATCGGTCGACGAGATGCTTGAGCAGGTACGCCGGCGCGTGGACCGGTAGTGGCGCCGCCGGTCGCCGGTCCGTCAGGTGGGCGACCCGTTGTTGGTGGCCGTGCCGGCCCGTAAACTCCACCCCGACCGCAATGATTTGCGGCCGTCTATCTCGTCTCCGAGGGTCCGGGCCGCCGTGATGGCGCCTCGCCGGCGAGCACGTCGCGTCTGTCTGTCGTGGCGCGGCGTCCCCACCACCTGAGGAGAGCCATGTTGAGAAAGAGGATCAAACTGTTCGGCGCGGCCCTGGTCGCCGCCGTGCTGACCGCGGTGGCCGCCGTCACGGCCGCGACGCCCGCGTCGGCGGCGGCGCTGACCGAGGTGACGAACTTCGGCACGAACCCGAGCAACCTGCGGATGTACCTGTACGTGCCGGACCGGGTCGCGCCGCAGCCGGCGCTGGTGGTGGCGATCCACTACTGCACCGGCACCGGGCCGGCGTTCTATTCCGGCTCGCAGTTCGCTTCGCTGGCCGATCGGTACGGCTACATCGTGGTCTACCCGTCGGTGACCCGCAGCAGCCAGTGCTTCGACGTCTCCTCGCCGCAGGCGCTGCGCCGCGACGGCGGCAGCGACCCGGTGGGCATCATGTCGATGGTCAACTACGTGCGGCAGCGCTACAACGTGGACCCGAGCCGGATTTTCGCCACCGGCGTCTCGTCCGGGGCGATGATGACGAACGTCATGCTGGGCCTCTACCCGGACGTGTTCGCCGCCGGCGCGGCGTTCGCCGGGGTGCCCTTCGGCTGTTTCGCCACCACCAACGGCTCCGAGTGGAACAGCGACTGCGCCAACGGGCAGATCATCAAGACCGCGCAGCAGTGGGGCGACCTGGTCCGCAACGCGTACCCGGGGTACAACGGCAAGCGGCCTCGGATGCAGTTGTGGCACGGGACCAGCGACGACACGCTGCGCTATCCGAACTTCGGTGAAGAGGTCAAGCAGTGGACCAACCTGAACGGGTTGAGTCAGACCCCGACGTACACCGACAGCCCGCAGGCCGGCTACACCCGTACCCGCTACGGCAGCAGCGGCGGCACGGCGCCGGTCGAGGCGATCAGCATGCAGGGGGTGTCGCACAACCTCCCGGTCGACGCCGCCCAGGCGATCCGCTTCTTCGGCCTGGACACCAACATCCCGCCGACCACTACGCCCCCGACCACCACGCGCCCGACGACGGCGCCGCCGACCACGGCCCCGCCCAGCAGCCCGCCGCCGTCCGGCGGGTGCCGCGTCGCGTACGTCGTGAACGCCTGGAACAACGGCCTGACGGCGGACGTGACGATCACGAACACCGGTTCCGCGACGGTCAACGGCTGGAGTCTGGTGTTCACCCTGCCCGGCGGGCAGACCATCACCAGCGGGTGGAACGCCACGTACACGCCGTCCAGCGGCACGGTGACCGGCCGCAACGTCTCCTACAACGCGACCATCCCGCCGAACGGGTCGACCAACATCGGTTTCCAGGCCAACCACACCGGTAACGCCGGGAAGCCCGCCTCGTTCACGCTCAACGGGGCTCCCTGCACGATTGCCTGACGGCCGACCTGCCGGGCGCCTCACCCGAGGCGTCCGGCAGCACCTCGCCGTAACGGTGTCCCTCGCCGGTCAGGATCGACGCCCGGTGCTGTTCCGTCGTCCGTCGTCGACGTGCCGACGGACCCGCTCGCGCAGGGCATCGCATCGCTCGGCCGGCCACTGGGACCGCAGCTCGTACCGGCGGGCACTGCACTCAGCCATGCCGTGCTCGGTGAGCGGGACGCTTCGGCGGGCCTGCTCGGCGCGGAACTGCTCCCACGCCTTGTGGCCGCGCATGGCCTCGGTCACGTATGACGAGGTCTTTGAGAGCGATATGCCTTTGGGGCATGAACATGCCTCCCTGGCGTATCGGTCCCGATCGGAGGTGTCCGTCGGACGGGGCGGGCTGACGCCGCGGGCGCGTCGCATGAGCCCGGCAACGCCGGGTACGCGGAGCCGAGAGCCGAAATCCAGCAGGAACGGGGGGTGGCCCAGGATGAAGGTCCGAAGTTCGCTGCGCGGGCTGAAGCGGAAGGTCAACTCGATCGTGGTGCGTCGCCGGGGCAGGGTTTTCGTGATCAACAAGGCGAACCCCCGGCAGAAGGCCCGCCAGGGCTGACCACACGCAGCACAGCTCAGATAGTTGCTTTTTGACTTTCCACAAGAGGTGAAAAAAGGCGAGCGGGCGCGACGAATCCATTGACATGGGTCACTGATACGGGGAATCTCCACCCGACCGGGCGGGTGTCCGCGACACGGCGGGCACCTGTTCGCCATCCCGGCTACCCACCCCGTCCTGGAGAGGCCCATGTCACCCAGCCAACCCCCGCGCCCGGCCCGGCGGCTGCTCGCCGTGCTGGCATCGCTGCTCGTCGCGACCGCGCTGGTCGCCCCGCCGTCGCCGGCCCACGCGGCCGACCCGCTGCTCTCGCAGGGGAAACCGACCACCGCGTCGTCGGTGGAGAACGCCGGCACCGCGGCGGCGAACGCCACCGACGGCAACACCGGCACCCGCTGGTCCAGCGCCTTCAGCGATCCACAGTGGCTCCAGGTGGACCTCGGCGCCACCGCCACAGTTTCCCGGGTCACCCTGATCTGGGAGGCCGCGTACGCGCGGGCGTACCAGATCCAGACCTCGACCGACGGCGCCACCTGGACCACCATCTGGTCCACCACGACCGGCAGCGGCGGCACCGTCGACCTGACCGTCAGCGGCACCGGCCGTTACGTGCGGATGTACGGCACCGCCCGGGCCACCGCGTACGGCTACTCACTGTGGGAGTTCCAGGTCTACGGCACCACCGGCGGAGGCACCGGCTGTGACACCGCGACCAACGCCGCCCTGGGCCGACCGGCGACCGCCTCCTCCACCGAGAATGCCGGCTTCCCCGCCTCCGCCGCCGTCGACGGTAACCTGGGCACCCGTTGGTCCAGCGCCGCCAGCGACCCGCAGTGGCTCCAGGTCGACCTGGGCAGCGTCCGCACTCTGTGCCGGGTCGTGCTGAACTGGGAGGCCGCGTACGCGCGGGCGTACCAGATCCAGACCTCGACCGACGGCGCCGGCTGGACCACCGTCTGGTCCACCACCACCGGCGCCGGCGGCACCGAGACTCTCACCCTGACCGGCACCGGTCGTTACGTGCGCATGTACGGCACCGCGCGGGCCACCGGCTACGGCTACTCGCTCTGGGAGTTCACCGTGAACACCACCGGAGGAGGGAACGGCCTCCCGGGCGGCGGGCCGCTCGGACCCAACGTGATCGTCTTCGAGCCGTCGATGTCCAGCGCCAGCATCCAGAGCCAGCTCGACACCGTCTTCCGCGCGCAGGAGTCGAACCAGTTCGGCACCCAGCGATACGCGCTGATGTTCAAGCCCGGCGACTACAGCGGGATCAACGCGCAGATCGGCTTCTACACCTCGATCATGGGTCTGGGCAGGAACCCGGGCGACGTCCGCATCCACGGCGACGTCACAGTGGATGCCGGCTGGTTCAACGGCAACGCCACCCAGAACTTCTGGCGCTCGGCGTCCAACATGCAGGTCTTCCCGTCGGCCGGGTTCACCCGCTGGGCCGTCTCCCAGGCCGCGCCGTTCCGCCGGATGGATATCCAGGGCAATTTGAACCTGGCCCCCAACGGCTACGGCTGGGCCAGCGGCGGATACATCGCCGACAGCCGGGTCACCGGCACTGTCCAGCCGTACTCGCAGCAGCAGTGGTACACCCGGGACAGCAACGTCGGCGGTTTCCAGAACGCGGTGTGGAACATGGTCCAGTCTGGTGTCGCGGGTGCTCCCGCCACCAGCTTCCCCAACCCGCCGTACACCACCCTCGCCCAGACCCCGGTGAGTCGGGACGTGCCCTACCTCTACCTCGACGCGACCGGCAACTACCAGGTCTTCGTCCCGTCCACCCGGACGAACGCCTCCGGGGCGTCGTGGCTGGGCGGCTCGACCCCCGGCACCTCCATCCCGCTGAGCCAGTTCTACGTGGCGCGCCCCAGCGACTCCGCCGCCACCATCAACGCGGCCCTGGCGCAGGGCTTGCACCTGTTGTTCACCCCCGGGGTCTACTCGGTCAGCCAGACCATCGCCGTCAACCGGGCGGGCACCGTCGTCCTCGGCATCGGCTTCCCGACGCTGATCCCGCAGAATGGCGTCACCGCCATGTCGGTGGCCGACGTCGACGGGGTCCGGCTGGCCGGGATGCTCTTCGACGCCGGGCCGGTCAACTCGCCGATCCTGCTCCAGGTCGGGCCGACCGGTTCGACCGCGAGCCACGCCGCCAACCCCACCTCGATCCAGGACGTCTTCTTCCGCATCGGCGGCGCCGGCGCGGGCAAGGCCACCACCAGCCTGGTGGTCAACCAGAACGACGCGCTGATCGACCACATCTGGGCCTGGCGGGCCGACCACGGCGCCGGCGTCGGCTGGACCGTCAACACCGCCGACACCGGCCTGATCGTCAACGGCAACAACGTCACCGCGCTCGGCCTGTTCGTCGAGCACTACCAGAAGTACGAGGTGATCTGGAACGGCAACAACGGCCGGACCATCTTCTTCCAGAACGAGCTGCCGTACGACCCGCCCAACGCCGGTGCCTGGAAGAACGGCACGATGACCGGCTACGCGGCCTTCAAGGTGGCCGATCCGGTCACCACGTTCGAAGGCTGGGGCCTGGGCAGCTACTGCTATTTCAACGTCGACCCCACCATCGCCGCGTATCACGGCTTCGAGGCGCCGAACAAGGCCGGCGTCCGGTTCCACGACCTGTTGACCGTCTCGTTGGGCGGCAGCGGGTCGATCACGCACGTCATCAACGACACCGGCGCCACGGCGCAGGGCACCGCCACCGTGCCGGTGTATCTGGTCAACTATCCGTGACCGGACGGGGGCGGCGCGTTCGCCGCGCCGCCCCCGCCCCTACGGTCAGCTGGTCGGGAAGTTGTTCGGGATACGGATGCGGTTGCGCATGTAGTTGCCCGACGTGGTCAGGGGCGCGGTGCCGGCGTACTGGCCGCTGGCGCAGGTGCCCGGCCGGAACGCGGCGCTGCCCTCGTTGGCGTCGGAGTACGTCCAGTTCGCGTAGCTGATCTTCAGGCGGTCCAGCAGGTCGAGCCAGGCGTTGCTGCTGGCCGTGTCGACCGCACCGTCACCGGTGTAGGTCACCGTGCCGAACTCGGTGACGAACAGCGGGATCCGGGTCGCGGCACGCTGCACCTCGTTGCGGTAGTTGTCCTTGTGCGACGCGGCGTAGAAGTGGAACGTGTACATGATGTTGCTGGCCCGGACCGGGTTGTTGACGATCTCGTCCGAGTTGCCGCCCTCGGAGACGCCCAGGGACGACCAGCCGCGGGTGCCGACGAGAACGACGGCGTCCGGGTGGTTGGCCCGGATGACCGGGATGACCTGCTCGGCGTAGTTCTTGATGGTGGTCCAGCTGACGCCGTTCGGCTCGTTGGTGATCTCGTAGATCACGTTCTTCTTGCCGGCGTTGCGGGCCGAGACCGCGGCGAAGAAGGTCTTGGCCCGGTCCAGGTTGTACGTCGGGTCGCCGGGCGTCAGGGTGTGGAAGTCGATCAGCGCGTACATGCCGCGCGCCGTCGCCTTGTCCACCAGGGTGTTCACCTGGTTGGTGAAGGCGGTCGGGTTGGTCTCGTAGCCCTGCTCCTGCACGTACATCGAGATCCGCAGCAGCTCGGCCTTCCAGTCGTTGGCCAGAGCGTCGAGCGAGGCGTCGTTGTAGCAGTTGGCGAACCACTGCAGCCCGTGAGTGCTCATGCCGCGCAGCTGGATCGGCTTGCCGTACTGGTTGCAGAGGTTGACCCCGCAGACGCGCAGCTGGCCGTTGATGCTCACCGGCGTGCCGGTCGGCGGCGGCGAGGTGGGCGGCGTGGTGGTGGGCGGTGGGGCGGTGGTCGGCCGGATGGTGGTCGGGGGTGCGCTGGTCGGCGGGGTGGTGCTCCCGGTGCAGGTCACGCCGTTGAGAGTGAACGACGTCGGGGCCGGGTTGGCGGTGGTCCAGGAGCCGTTGAAGCCGATGGTGGTGCTCGCCCCGGTGGCCAGCGTGCCGTTGTAGTCGAGGTTCTGCGCGGTGACCGCGCTGCCGCTCTGCTTGAAGTCTGCCGACCAGCCCTGGGTGACGCGCTGCCCCGAGTTGGGGAAGGTGAAGCCGAGGGTCCACCGGCTCATCGGGTCGCCCAGGTTCTTGATGGTGATGTTGGCGGTGAACCCGCCCTGCCAGTCGTTGGTGGTGTAGGTGACGGCGCAGCCGGTCGCGGCCATGGCGCTGGTCGACGGCAGGAGGGCCGCAGCGGCCACGGCGAGTGCGCCGACGACGCCGGCAGCGAGGAGGGGGCGCCGCGACGGGCGCGGAATCGAGGTCATGCGGGATCGTCCGATCTGGTGGGTTGGTGGTGGGGCACGCGGTGCCGTCGCGAACTCGCCCGGACAGTTCGGCACGGCGCCTCGGGAGCGCTCCCATGGAGCGTAGAGGGGCTTGCGGCGTGGTGCAACACATCGATGCCTACGATCGGCTCAGCCGGCCAGCCAGTCGACCGCCCGCTGGCGGATCTCCGCCGGCACCTCGTGGCCGCCGGGGAACTCGACGTACTCGACGGGGTAGCCGAGGGTGTGCAGGCGGGGGACCAGGCGTCGACTGCACACGTCCACCGGCAGCACCCGGTCGTCGGCGCCGTGCGAGACGAAGACGCGCGGCCGGCCGTGGGTGACCAGCGGCGCGGCGAAGCCGGGGGAGAAGGCCACCACCGCGTCGACCAGGTCGCCGTTGGTCAGGCCCAGGGACAGGGCGTACGACGCCCCGTCGGAGAAGCCACCGAGCGTCACCCCGGCCACCGGGTACTCCGCGAGCGCCGCGCCCAGCAGCGCGTCGATCCGGCGTACGTCCGGGCCGAACCCCTCGGCGATCAGGTCCCAGCTGCTCGCGGTGGCGGGCGGGGCGAGCAGCAGCAGCCGCCGCGCGTCAGCGAGGGTCAGCAGCAGGTCCAGGCCCTGCTGGGCCGAGCCGCCGGCGCCGTGCAGCAGCACCACCAGTCGGTACGGGCCGGCACCCTCGGCGGGGACGTACCGCAGCGCCGGCGGCCCGCCTTCCGGGTCGGGGAGGGACGTCAGCCCGGTCGGACCGGGCGCGGCCACAGCGGTGGGGCGGGCGCTCAGCCGGCCGTGCCGGTGCCCCTCCTCGGGCTGCCGGTGCGGTGGCGCGGGCTCGGTCACCTCGGCTCGCCTTCGTCGTTCGTCGGGTCGGCTGGCGCATACCCGTCTTCCGGCCGCTCCAACCGCCGCTCGGAGCGCGCTGCCAGCCCACGGTACGGTGTGACGACGGTTGTGCTGGGAGCGCTCTCAGGTGTGCGATGGTCGGCAGGCCGGCCGGCGCCGCCGGTGACCGGGGGAGAGGGAGACGACGAGATGAGCAGCACCGCCGACGCGGTCGTCGAGCGGCACCCCGTGCCACGGCCGGTCGTGGCCGCCCGTAACGGGGTGGCGGTCGTGTTCGCTCTCAACGGGCTCGCCGTGGGCACTTGGTTCTCCCGGGTCCCGGCGGTGCGGGAGGCGCTCGGGCTCAGCGCCGGGCGGCTCGGCCTGCTGCTGCTGGCCATGTCGGCCGGCGCGGTGCTGGCGATGCCCGTCGCCGGGCTGGTCACCCAGCGGCTCGGCCCGGCCCGCACGGTGGCGGCGTCGGTCCTGTTCGTCGCGTTCGGCACGGTCGTCGCCGGCCTCTCCACCAGCCTGATCGGCTCGGCGGTCGGGGTGGCACTGGGCCTGTTCGCCTTCGGCTACGGCTCCGGCACCTGCGATGTGGCGATGAACGTCGAGGGCGCGGCGGTGGAGAAGCGCCTCGGCCGGACGATCATGCCCCGGTTCCACGCCGCGTGGAGCCTGGGCACGGTGGCCGGGGCCGGGATCGGCGCCGGGGCGGCCCGGCTCGACATACCGGTCGGGCTGCATCTGCCCGCGCTCGCGGCCGTGGTCCTGGTCGGTACGCTGCTCGGTGCCCGGGCGTTCCTGCCCGCACCCGCCGAGGCGGACGGCCCGACGGACCCGGCGGCCCGACGTCGGGCGCTGCTGGCCACCTGGCGGGAGCCGCGCACCCTGTTGATCGGTCTGCTGGTGCTGGTCATGGCGTTCACCGAGGGCAGCGCCAACGACTGGCTGGCGGTGGCCTTCGTCGATGGGTACCGGGTCAGCGAGGCGGCCGGTGCCGCCGTGCTCGGCGTCTTCATGGTCGGCATGACCCTCGGCCGGACCGCCGGCACGATCGCCATCGACCGTTGGGGACGGGTGCCGGTGCTGTACGGCACCATCGGGCTGGCCGCCGCCGGCGCCGCCCTGGCCGTCCTGGCCGGCTCGGGGCCGGTCGCCGTCGTCGGCGTGGCGCTGTGGGGGATCGGGGCGTCGCTCGGCTTCCCGGTCGGGATGAGCGCCGCCGCCGACGACGAGGACCGGGCCCCGGCCCGGGTCAGTGTGGTCGCCGTGATCGGCTACACCGCCTTCCTCGGCGGCCCGCCGCTGCTCGGCTTCCTCGGCGACCAGCTGGGCACCCTGCACGCACTGGGTGTCGTGCCGCTCCTCCTGCTGCCCACCCTCGCCCTGGTCCCGGTGCTGCGCCAGCCGGCCCGCTGACCGGCGGGCCGGCCGGCCCGGCGTCCCCGTCCGGGCCGGCCGCCCCCGAAGCGGGTGGGCGGCGCGCGCGACGGCCCACCCGCAGTGCCCGCCGGTCAATGCGGATGTTTGGCTGGCTGATCCCGCGGGTGCTGATGGACTCACCCATCCGGCACCATGATCCACGCTTCCCCGTGCAACGTCCTTGCAACCGGCTTGCAGCCGGTCTGCGGCGATTGGGCATACTCCCGCGTCGTGGAGTTCCGGATCCTGGGTGCGGTGGAGGTGTGGTCCGACGGGGCCCGCGTCGACGTGGGCGGCCGCCAGCCGCGGCTCGTCCTCGCGGCGCTGCTGCTGAAGCCGGACCGGGTGATGCCGGTGGACCGGCTGATCGACCTGCTCTGGCCGCAGTCGCCACCGCGCAGCGCGCGGGCCACGGTGCAGGCGCTGGTCTCCCGGTTGCGGGCCGTCTTCCGCCGGCACGACGCACCGGTGGAGATCGTGAGTCGCGGCGCCGGTTACCTTGTGCGGGTCGATCCCGACCTGGTGGACGCGCACCGGTTCAACGCGCTGACCGCGCGGGCCCGTTCCGCCGGAGACGAGGCCGCGGTCGACCTTCTCGACCGGGCGCTCGGGCTGTGGCGGGGGGAGCCGCTCGCGGACGTGGCCGACGAGGAGGTGCGCCACCGGCTCGGCGCCGGGCTGCGGGAGGCCCGGTGGACGGCGGTGGAGGACCGGGCGGAGACGCTACTGCGGCTTGGGCGCGCCCGGCAGGTGGTCGGTGAACTGACCGACCAGGTGGCCCGTTGTCCGGGCCGCCAGCGGCTGGTCGGGCAGCTCATGCTCGCCCTGCACCGGGAGGGTCGCGCCGACCAGGCCCTGGCCACCTACCAGCGGGTCCGCGTCCGGCTCGCCGACGAGTCCGGCCTCGACCCCGCGCCCGAGCTGCGCCGGATCGAGCAGCTCATCCTCCGGGCCGACCCGACGCTGGACCCGCCCGAGAACACCGACCAACGGGGCTCGGTACGCCCCGCCGAACTGCCCCACGACATTCCCGGCTTCACCGGCCGAGCCGCCGACCTCGCCCGGCTGGACGCGACCCTGGACGATCGGGTCGGCGGCACCCGGCTCTGGGTGGTCACCGGCACCGCCGGGGTGGGTAAGACCGCGCTGGCCGTGCGGTGGGCACACCGGGTGCGCGACGCATTCCCCGACGGTCAACTCTTCGTCGATCTGCGCGGCTTCGACGCCGAACGGGAGCCGGTTCCGCCGGCCGCCGCGCTCAGCCACCTGCTGGGTGGGCTCGGAGTTGACCCCCGAGCCATACCCGACGGGGTGGACGCCCGGGCGGCGTTGTTCCGCTCTCTGCTGGCCGGGCGGGACGTCCTGCTGGTGCTGGACAACGCCCGCGATGCCGGGCAGGTGCTGCCGCTGATCCCGTCCGCGGGCACCGTGCTGGTCACCAGCCGGCACCGCCTCGGTGAACTGGTGGTCCGGGCCGGTGCCCGGATGCTGCCGCTGGATGTGCTCACCCCGGCGGACTCGGCCGGCCTGCTGGCCACCCTGCTCGGGGACGACACCGTCCGGGCCGAGGCGGACGCGGCGGCGCGGCTCGCCCGGCTCTGCGGGCACCTGCCGCTCGCGCTGCGGATCGCGGCCGCCAACATTCAGGCCGCGGGGGAGCCGGAGATCACCGGGTTGGCCCAGGAACTGGCCGAGGGGGATCCGCTGGCCGGGCTGACCATTGACGGAGCCGACGAATCGGCGGTCACCAGGGCATTCGCGCTGTCGTACCGGGCGCTGTCGGCGGAGCAGCGGCGAATGTTCCGCCGGCTCGGGCTGGTGCCCGGCACGAGTTTCGGGGCAGGCGTGGCGGGTGCCCTCGTCGACGCGTCCCCGGCCACGGCCGGACGGCTGCTCCGGGCGTTGGCCGCCGCGCACCTGGTGGAACGGCTCGCCGCAGACCGGTACCGGTTCCACGACCTGCTGCGCCGGTACGCGGTGGACCGGGTCACCACGGAGGAGGACGTCGCGCAGCGGGAGCTGCTCCGGCAGCGCCTGTTCGACCACTACCTGGTCACGGCCGACGCGGCGGGTCGCCGGCTCATTCCGCACTTCGTCCGGCTGCCGCGTCCGGTGCCGGTGGATCCGTTCCCCAGCACGGAGGCCGCCCTGGTTTGGCTGGACGCCGAATGGACGAACCTCACCGTGGCGGTGGAGCAAGCGGCCCGGCAGGGCCCCCGCCGGTACGCCTGGCAGCTCACCGACGCGCTGCGGGCCTACTTCCACCAGCGGGGACGGCGCGTCGAGTGGCTCGCGGCGGCGACGGTCGCCCTGGCGGCGGCCCAGGCCGAGGAGGATCCGCGGGCCCAGGCCGCCATGCACCAGAGCATCGCCCTGGTTTACGTCACCAGCGGAGAGTACGAGGCCGCCCGCCGGCACCTGCTCGACGGGCTGCGGATCGACGCCGGGGACGGCTGGCCGGAGGGGCGCACCGGCATGCTGAACAACCTCAGCGCGGTGCACCAGCGCCTGGGCGATCCGCAGGCGGCGATCGCCTGCGCCCGTCGCTCGCTCGCGCTCAGCCGGCAACTCGGCAACGACGGCGGGGAGGTGATGTCCCTGGCCAATATCGGCTTCGCGTACTGGCAGCTGGGCGCGCTGGCCCAGGCGTACGAGCACATCCAGGCGGCGCTGGAGCGGGGCGAGCAGGCCGGGGCGCGCTACAACGTGGCCGTCCTTCTGGTCGACCTGGCGAACGTGCGCCGGGACCTCGGCGACCACCGCGCAGCCGAGGAAATGTACACGCGGGCGCTCACGGCCAACCGCGACCTCGGCTACCGGTACGGCGAAGCGACCGCCCTCGCCGGCCGGGCGGTGCTCTGGTGCGCGACGGGCCGGGCGGCGGCGGCCTACCCGGACGCGGAGCGGGCGGTGACGCTCACCGGGGAGATCGGCGACACCGGTACCGAGGCGTGGGCACTGGACGCGCTCGGCCGGGTCCTGCTGGCGCTGGATCGACCGGCCGAGGCCGCGCAGGAGCACCGCCGGGCCCTGGAGTTGGCGCGGCGTACCCGGTTCAGCTGGGGCGAGGCGACCGCGTTGGCCGGTCTCGCTGAGGCTCGACTGGTCGCCGGGGATCCGGTCGCGGCCAGCGAGCACGGCCGCGCCGCGTCAGCCCTGGCCGTACGGGCCGGTTACCGGCTGATCGAGATCCGGGCGGCACGCGTCCTGGCCCGTGCCGCCCGGATGAGCGGGGAGGTGGCGGAGGCGGCCCGGCTGGACGACCGGGCCGCGCACCTGGTGCGGGAGACGGGGTACGCGGCGCCGGCAAGCGAGGCGGAGCAGTGCGTTCGGTAGCGGTCAGCCGGTGATCACGCGAGTCAACGCGTACCCCAGGGACGCCGCGGCAAGCCCAGCGACCACGCTGACCAGCGCGTTCGCCAGCGCGTGGCGGCGGGCGCCGTTCCGGGCCAGCCGCAGGGTTTCATAGCTGAGCGTCGACCAGGTGGTCAGCGCGCCACAGAAGCCCGTGCCGACCAGCGCGCCTACCGCAGGGGCGGTCGGGACCGCGGCCACCGCGCCGAGCAGCAGCGACCCGGCCACGTTGACGGTCAACGTGCCCCAGGGAAAAACGGAGCCGTGGCGGGCCTGCACCGCCCGGTCGGTGAGGTAGCGCAGGGGGGCGCCCAGCGCGGCCCCGATCGCGATCAGCAGGACGGTCACCGGGCCGCCCCACCGACCAGGGACAGCAGCCGGCCGGCGACCGCGTCCCCCGCCCAGACCGCCACCAGCGCCCCGACCAGGGTCGCCGCCAGGTACGCCAGCGCCGTCCCCGGCGCACCGGCCGTCGCCGCCCGCTGTGTGTCCACCACGTACGTGGAGAAGGTGGTGAAGCCGCCGAGCACGCCGACGCCGAGGAACGGCCGCGCCAGTGGGCCGGCCGGGCGGGCGGTGAGCACCGCCATCAGCGCGCCGATCAGCAGCGAGCCGAGGACGTTGATGCCGAAGGTGGCCCACGGGAAGCCGGTGGGCGGATGCGGAAAAGCCGTCTGTAGGCCGGCCCGGGCCAGCGCGCCGAGCACCCCGCCGGCGGCGATGGCACCGAGGACCGCCGCCGGGTGGGCGATCAACTCCCGCCGGTCGGCGGCTACGTGCAGGTCGACGTCGGGGTCGACGGGAAATTCGGGTGGTCGGCTCATGGTGTCTGCGCCGATCATAACCGTGCCGGCCGGGGCGGCGCCTGACCTGGCACGACGGGCCGGTACGGGCGTACGGTGTGCGACATCCTTCGGCGCGCGGCGGCGCCGGGGCCATCGCGCAGGAGGCAACCGTGCAGGACCGCACCCCTCGTCCCGACGAGTTGGAACCCGTCGAGCGGGCGTCGGTGGACGAACTGCGGGCGTTGCAGTTGGACCGGCTGCGGTGGTCGCTGCGGCACGCGTACGACAACGTGCCGCACTACCGCCGGGCCTTCGAGGCGGCCGGGGCGCACCCGGACGATCTGCGCGAGCTGTCGGACCTGGCCCGGTTCCCGTTCACGAGCAAGGCGGAGCTGCGCGAGAACTACCCCTTCGGGATGTTCGCCGTGCCCCGGGAGCGGATCGCTCGGCTGCACGCCTCCTCCGGCACCACCGGCCGGCCCACGGTGGTCGGCTACACCCGCGACGACGTGGCCACCTGGGCGAAGCTCATGGCCCGCTCCATCCGCGCCTCCGGCGGCCGTCCCGGCGACCGCGTGCATGTGGCCTACGGCTACGGGCTCTTCACCGGCGGCCTGGGCGCGCACTACGGCGCGGAGGAGTTGGGCTGCACGGTCATTCCGGTCTCCGGCGGCATGACCGAGCGGCAGGTGATGCTGATCCGCGACTTCGAGCCGGACCTCATCATGGTCACGCCCAGCTACATGTTGGCCATCGTCGACGAGATGGAACGCCAGGGCGTCGACCCCCGGTCCACCTCGCTCAAGGTCGGCATCTTCGGTGCCGAGCCGTGGACCGAGGACATGCGCCGCGAGATGGAACAGCGCCTGAACATGCACGCGGTGGACATCTACGGGCTGTCCGAGGTGATGGGGCCCGGGGTCGCCGTCGAGTGTGTGGAGACCAAGGACGGCCTGCACCTGTGGGAGGATCACTTCTATCCTGAGGTCATCGACCCGGTCACCGGCGAGGTGCTGCCCGACGGCGAGCAGGGAGAGCTGGTGCTCACCTCGCTCAGCAAGGAGGCCATGCCGGTCGTCCGTTACCGCACCCGGGACCTGACCCGGCTGCTGCCCGGCACCGCCCGGACGATGCGGCGGATCGAGAAGATCACCGGCCGGACCGACGACATGATGATCGTCCGTGGGGTGAACGTCTTCCCGACCCAGATCGAGGAGCTGATCCTGCGTACGCCGGCGCTGTCGCCGCACTTCCAGTGCGTGCTGGACCGGCGGGGCCGGATGGACACCCTCACCGTCCGGGTGGAGCGGCGGACCGGGGTGGCCACCGACGAGGCGGAGCTGGCCGGGGCGGCCCTCGTGCAGCAGGTCAAGAACACCATCGGGGTGAGCGTGACGGTGCAGGTCATCGAGCCCGACGGGGTGGAACGGTCGATGGGTAAGATGCGCCGGATCGTCGACCAGCGGCAGGGGAACTGACATCGTGGAGCACGACGGCCGCACCGCGGCGCATGACATGTTCGACGTCGATGTGGCCTCCAAGGGGCTCGGCATCGAGCTGGTCACGGCCGGCGGCGGCGCGGCGGTGGCCCGGATGCGAGTCACCCCGGCCATGCTCAACGGGCACGCGATCGGCCACGGCGGTTTCGTCTTCCTGCTCGCCGACACCGCGTTCGCGCTGGCCTGCAACAGCCACGGCCCGGCCACCGTGGCCGCCGGCGGCGAGATCAACTTCCTACGCCCGGTCCGCGAGGGTGACCTGCTCGAGGCCCGCGCCACCGAGCGGGTCCGCTACGGCCGCAGCGGCATCTACGACGTCACCGTCTGGCGGGACGACGAGGTGGTCGCCGAGTTCCGCGGTCGTAGCCGCACGCTGTCCCAGGCCACGAGAGGCGGTGCCGACGGCTGAGCCCAGCCACGGCGACCAGGCCTGAATCGTTTACGCCATCAGGTCGGTAGGAGGCGAGGAACGCCGTGCCGTCCGGGATGCCCGCGACATGGGTGCCGCATCCGGGCCGGCCGGCGAGCAGTCGTCCGGGATGACGCCGGGGTGGAGCAGCCCCGTGCCCGCTCCACCCCGACGCCGGGCTCAGGCCGCGGCGAGTGCCGGCGATCTCCCGACGGCGCGCAAGCCATCGGGTAAGGCGGTGCGGCGGGTCGCCAGGGGAAGCCGGGCGAGCATCCGGCCGGCGAACTCCGCCCGGAGCGCGCGGGGCAGCCGGTGCCGCGCCACCCGGGCGACCGTCGCGTCGGCGACGGCGTACCCACCGCCGGCCCGGCGCAGCAGACCGGCCGCGAGCAGGGCGCGCAGCACCGGCTCGGCGTGGCCCGCCGGCCAGTCGAGCAGCTGCTCGACCGTGCCGGGGTCGACGTTCGCGCGGTGCGCCGCAGCCGCCATCAGCACCGCCCGCTGGTGTCCGTTCAGCTGGTCCAGTCGGGCGTCGACCATGCGCCGGACCGCCTCCGGCACCCCGGCCGGGTCAGCGTCCTCGCCGAGCGCCCGGACGTGCGCCCGCGCGACGGCCGGGTTGCCGCCGACCAGGGGCAGCAGCTCCGCGGCCAGCGCGGCCGGGCGGCCGGCCCGGTCCAGCAGTTGCCGCAGCAGCCGTCCGGTGTCGACGGCGCCGAGCGCGGGCAGCGGCACGTGGCGACGCCGACCGGCGGCGTCGGGCAGCAGATCGGCCCAGCCCGGCCCGTGCGTCGCGACCACGACGAGCGGCAGTTGCCGCTCGCTCGCCGCGGCGAAGAGCCGGTGCAGGAATCGGCTCAGCGTCGGGGCGGCGCGGTCCAGGTCGTCCACCGCCACCACCACTGGCACTGAGGTGGCCAGGGCGAGCAGCACCTCCCGCCAGGCCTCGGCGCCGCGACCCGAGGCCCCCGCGTCCCCCGGCGCCGCGACGAAGTCGGCCAGCGCGCGGGCCGCCGCGCCGCGCCGGTCCGCCGGCAGCAGCCCGTCCAACGCCCCGGCCAGCCGCTGGCGTACGGTCTCGGTGGGGCCCGTGTCGCGGGCCCCGGCGAAGGCGCGGACCATGTCGGCCAGCGGCGCCAGCTCCCCGTCCGGGTACGGCGGGCAGTGGGCCACGCACCAGCGGACCGGTCGTCCGTCCACGGTCGGCACCGCGCGGGCCAGCTCGTGCAGCAGCCGGCTTCGGCCGCTGCCGACCGGCCCGGCCACAGAGACCCAGCGCGGCTGGCCATCGCGGACCGCGCGGGTGATCTCGTCGCAGGCGGTGGCCAACTCCCGCCGCCGGCCGATCAACGGGCCTTGGTGACGGGTCGGCGCCGGCCGGGCCACCCCGATCACCCGCCAGAGGTCCAGCGGAAACGCCTTGCCGGCCACCGCCATCGTGGCCAGCGGGCGTTGCTCGACCAGGCCGGCGGTGGCCCGGCGGGTCGCCGCGCAGACGACCACCCCACCCGGCGGGGCGTACTCCTGCAGGCGGGCCGCAGTGGTGATCACGGCGCCGCTGGCCGTGCCGTGCCCACCGTCGCGGGTGGCGGCCAGGTCGACCAGGGCCTCGCCGGTCGCCACGCCGACCCGGACCCGCAGCCGGGTCCCGGCCGGCGCCCGCCGGTTCAGCGTCTCCTGGATCTCCAGCCCGGCGCGCACCGCTCGGTACGCGTCGAACCCGTCGGAGCCGCGCGCCCCGAACAGCGCCATCACCGCATCGCCGACGTACTTCTCCACCACGCCGTTCCACCGGCGCAGCACCCCGGCGACCGTGGTGAAGTACGCCCGTTGCAGCTCTCGGACGTCCTCCGGGTCGAGTCGCTCGATCAGGCCGGTCGAGCCGACGATGTCGGCGAAGAGAACGGTGACCACACGTCGTTCCTCGGGCACCGGCCAACGGGCGGCGGTGGCGGGTTTCCGAATCCCCACGATCGTGGCCATTGGCATCGCACCCACCCTTTCACTGCGACCGGTGCCTGACGACCTATGGAGACTTTCACCGCCGGACCGTGCGGGGATCCGTAGGACGACGTATCTCGGCCACCCGCAACCTTTCGTCGCAATGTCGACGCGGAACGTGCCACTGGCACCCCGATCCCGTAGAACGGTGCGGGGACCTGTGGCTAGGCTGCGGGGCCATGGGCAGCGATGTGGATACCGCACCGCTCGTCGGCCGTGCCGACATCCTGACGATGCTCCGGTCGGCGCTGCTCGACGGCGTCGCGCCCGGGCACACCGCAGCGGTCTTCCTCACCGGCGAGAGCGGGGTGGGCAAGACCCGGCTGCTGGCCGAGGTCAACGACGGGCTGCGGTCCTCCGACGCGCTGGTGCTCACCGGCTCCTGCCTGGACATCGGCGACGCCTCCCCGCTGCATCCGTTGCGGCAGGCGCTGCGCCGTCTCGACGCCGAGCCCACCGACGCTCGGACCGCCTCGGCGGTGCGCGGTCTGCTCCAGGTCTTCGACGAGGAGACCCCGGGGCCGGACGGCGCGGGCGCGCTGCTGGAGCGGGTGTCCCAAGGGCTGCACGCGGTCGCCGGCGGCCGTCCGCTGGTACTCGTCCTGGACGACCTCCAGTGGGTCGACCGGAGCACCCGTCAACTCCTGCTCTACCTGCTCGCCGGCCTCAGCGATCTGCAGCTGTCGGTGCTGGCCGCGATCCGGGCCGAGGCGCTGCAGGGCGCGCATCCGCTGCGTCGGGTCCTTACTGAGCTGCGCCGGCTGCGATCGGTCCGGGTGTTCGACCTGGCGCCGCTGGACCGCGCCGGCACCGACGAACTAGCCGCGGCGATCGTCGGGGCGCCGCTACCGTCGGACGCCGCCGACCAGATGTGGCGGCGCAGCGGTGGCAACCCGTTCGTCGTCGAGGAACTGGCCCGCGACCTGCGCGACGGCCGCGACGGGCTCTCCGACACGCTGCGCGAGGTGTTCCTGGCGCGGGTCGACGCGTTGCCGCAGCCCGCGCACGCCGCGGTGCACGCGGTCGCCGCGGGCGTCGAACCGGTCGAGCACTGGCTACTGGCAGAAGTGGTCCAGCTGTCCGAGGCCGAGCTGATCGACGCGGTCCGGGCCGCGGTGGCGCACCGACTGCTGATCGGCGCCGACGACGGCTACCGGCTGCGGCACCGGCTGGTCGCCGAGGTGCTGGCGCACGAGCTGCTGCCCGCCGAGCGCGCCGCGCTGCACCGCCGCTACGCCGAGGTGCTCACCTCGGCCACCGCCGAGCTGCACCAGGCCCGCCTGGCCCATCACTGGCGGCTGGCCGGCGAACCGGATCGGGCGTTGCCGGCCGCGATGGCCGCCGCGCGCGAGGCCGAACGGCTGCACGGGTATGCCGAGGCGCACCGGCACTGGTCGGCGGCGTTGCAGCTGGCCGCCGCCCCGGCGGCGGTCTCCCGGGGTGCCGACCGGCCCGCTGGGGTCACCGTGAGCCGCGCGCAGCTGTTGGAGCACACCGCCGAGACGGCACACCACTGCGGCGAGCACGCTCGGGCGCTGGTGCTGTTGGAGGAGCTGGCCGGGGAACCCGCCGGCCTGCGGGCCTGCGTCCTGCACATCCGCCGGGCCCGGTATCTGGCTGCGGCCGGGCGGTCGGCGTTGGCCGAGGCCGAGTACCGGCAGGCCCTGACGGACGCCGACTGCCCGCCCCGCGAGCGGGCCACCGCCGCTGCGTACCTGGCCGAGCTGCTGCTGCACCTCGGTCGGTACGCCGAGGCCGGCGACCAGGCCCGGGAGGCGCTGGAACTGGCCGGTGCGGTGGACGGCACCACCTCGGAGGTGGTGCTGGCCAGCGCCGCGCTCGGCTACAGCGAGGCCTTCCTGGAGGACCCGGACGGTGGGCTGGCCGTCATGCGGCAGGCCCTGGAGACCGCCGAGCGGTCCGGCCGGCCGGAAGACGTGGCGTGCGCGTACCTGCACCTGGCCGAGCTGCTGACCGGGCCGCTGAACATCCTCGAGGAGGGCGTGGTGGTGGCCCGCCGGGGCGCCGAGCGGGTCGCCGAGCTGGGTCTCGGCCGCACCTGGGGGACCCGGCTGCTGGCCATCGCCACCAACGGGCTGTTCCGGGTCGGGCAGTGGGCCGAGGCGGAGAAGGTGGTCGCGGCGGCACTGCGGCATGGTCCCTCCGGTGCCGACGCGGTGGAGCTGCTGCTCGCCCGCTGCCGGCTTTCCGTCGGGTACGGCGACATCGAGGCCTCCGACCGGGACTTGGAGGCGGTGGCCACGATGCTCGCCGGCGGCGGAGCCCGGCACGTGCTGCCGATGCTCATCCTGCGGGCCGGGTTGGCCATGTGGCAGGGGCGGCACGACCTGGCCCGGCAGGCCGTCCAGCGGGGGCTGACCGAGAGCCGCTCGGACGACGTCATCGTGCTCGCCACCCTCGCCTGGCACGGGCTGCGCGCGGAGGCCGAGGCGTACGCGAGCCGGACGATCGCGGTGGACCCGACGGCGGTACGACGGCTCCGCGAGGTGGTCGACCGGGTGGCCGGCCGGAGCGAGAAGGCCCCCGCCCCGGTGCGCTACGTCGCGGACGCCTTCCTGGCGCTCTGCGACGCCGAGATCAGCCGGCTCGACGACGGCCGGGGTGACCCGGAGCTGTGGGCCCGCTCGGCGACCGAGTGGGACCGGCGCAACCACCCCTACCCGGCGGCGTACTCGCGGCTGCGGCAGGCCGAGGCGTTGCTGGCCCGGCGCAGCCGGGTGGCCACCGCGGGCAAGCTGCTGCGGCAGGCGTACCAGATGGCGCAGGCGCTGGGCGCGGTGCCGTTGAGTTCGGAGATCCGGACGCTGGCCGGCCGCGCGCGGGTGCCCCTGGAGGAGGTGCCGGCCGCCCGTCCCGCGCCCCGGCCCCGGGCCGCGGCGCCGGCCGCCTCGTCGGCGGCGGACGAGTTGGCGGTGCTCACCGCCCGGGAACGCGAGGTGCTCGCCGCCGTCGCCGAGGGACTGACCAACCGGGAGATCGGCCAGCGGTTGTTCATCAGCGAACGGACCATCGGGGTCCACGTGTCGCACATCTTCGACAAGCTCCAGGTTCGCACCCGGGTGCAGGCCAGCGCGATCTTCCTACGTAACCATTGAGAACCCGGCGAATACGTCGTTCTACCGATCCGAGGGGTCCGCGTCGACTGGCAGGCTGTCCAGCGTCGCCGGTGACGCCGCAGGCGGTCGCCACAGTGGAGGGAAGATGATCGAAACCGTGTGGGGTCCTGTGCAGCAGGACATCGTCGGGCTGCTCGCCGACCATCCCGCCGACGTGCCGGCGGTCGTCGACCACCTCACCAAGCTGCAGGACCTGCTGGTCCGGCTGCCTCCGCTGGAGCAGAGCTGCCCCCTGGCGGACTTCAACAAGCTCTATCTGACCATCACCACCAGCGTCCTGGACGGCCTTTACGACGACCGTTTCGGCGATCCGGTGTTCCTGGCCCGGCTGGACGTGGAGTTCGCCGCCCGCTACTTCGACGCGTTGCGGTTCTGGACCGAGTCCAGCCCGAACACCCCCAAGGCGTGGTCGTGCCTGTTCAAGCGGATGCGCGGCCCGGACGCCCG
Source organism: Micromonospora sp. NPDC006766 (assembly GCF_040636055.1). NCBI lineage: Bacteria > Bacillati > Actinomycetota > Actinomycetes > Micromonosporales > Micromonosporaceae > Micromonospora > Micromonospora sp. NPDC006766. The sequence continues at coordinate 34,231 of NZ_JBEYIX010000045.1, forward strand.
GCCACTGCCCTCGGCCGCCGCCGGGGTCAACGCGCACATCAACTACGACCTTCCGTTCGCGCTGGTGACGACGTTCGACAGCCTGGAGTCCGAGCCGGTCGACGGCAGTGAGCAGCACCGCGACTATCTGGAGATCAACAAGATCTTCGCCGAGCGGATCCCGGAGCTGCGCCGGGGCTACCTGGACCACTGGCAGCTCATGATCGACATGTTGAACGGCGACATCGACGACTGGTACCAGGGCGAACTGGTGGAATACACCCGAAACGTCGCCTGGCGCAACGCGCAGAAGATCTGGCGCTGCCGGCACGCCCCGGAAGCCCTCGAGTGCGAGCGGAAGCGGCTGGACGACCACGCGGCCCGGCTCGGCCGGTTGCTGCTCTCGCCGCTCGGCGCGTTCCTCCAGTAGCCGTAGCCCCCGGGGCGTGTCGGCCGGGTCGAACCGGGTACGTCCGGCTCATGCCGCATGACGACACGGTCGGGCCGACCCGGGGTGGCCCGACCCGGGTCTTCGCGTTCCGGTTCGACCCGCCGTTCCGGCTACCCCTGGCCCTGCTCGGGATACGACCGGAGACGGCCCGGGTCGAGCTGGGCCCCGACAAACTGGCTGTGGTGTTCGGCCCCTGGCGGCTGCACACCGCCCGGAGCAACGTCACCGGCGTGGAGCTGAGCGGCCCGTACCGCTGGTGGCGGGCGATCGGGCCGCATTTGTCCCTCGCCGACGCCGGGGTCACCTTCGGCAGCAGCGTGGCCGCCGGGGTCTGCGTCCGCTTCGCCGCCCCGGTGCCGGCGCTGGCCCCCGGCCTCTGGCTGCGCCACCCGGCGGCCACGCTGACCGTCGCCGATCCGGAGGGGCTGCGCGACGCCCTGCGCCCGTGGCCCGCCGGCTGACCGCCCCGCCGTCGGCGCCGGCACTCCTTGCGCCCTGACGATCTCTGCCGGTTGTCGGGTTCGGCCGGGCGGTGCGCCGGATACCGCCTACCGTCGGTTGTGGGCCCGAAGGTGGTGGCACATGGCGGAGGGACGGGACGGGGCGTCGCAGCCCCGACGCCCGCGGGGGCGGCGCAACCAGGCGCAGGCCACCGCGGCGGATCGGGCGCTGCGCGCCGCCCGCGACCCGGAGTACGGCGACCGCGCCGGCCGAAAGGCGATCGAGATCCCCGCCTGCATGGAGAGCCCGGTACGGCCGCGCGAGCCGGCCAGCCCGCTGAGTCGATGGCTGTCCCAGCATCAGGTGCAGCCGGTCGGCCCGGAGACCCGGGAGCACCAGACGGCCACGCACCCCTGGTGGCAGGTGATGTGCCTGACCGGTCTCGACTACTACTCCAGCCTCTCCTACGTGCCCGGTATCGCCGCGTTGGCGGCCGGGGCGCTCTCCCCGCTGGCCACCCTGCTGATCGTGGCGCTGACCCTGTTCGGAATGCTGCCCATGTACCGACGGGTGGCCGGGGAGAGTCCGCACGGTCAGGGCTCGGTGGCCATGCTGGAGCGGCTGCTGCCGTTCTGGCGAGGCAAGATCTTCGTACTGGTGCTGCTCGGCTTCGTGGCCACGTCGTGGATCGTCACGATCACGCTGTCGTCCGCCGATGCCACGGTGCACCTGCTGGAGAACCCGTACCTGCCGAAGTCGTTCCCGCACGGCGGCACCGCCGCGGTGGTGGTGACCGGAGTCCTGCTGCTCATCCTCGGTGGCGTGTTCCTGATGGGGTTCCAAGAGGCGGTGCGGGTCGCCATTCCCCTCGTCGCGGTCTTCCTCGTGCTGAACGGGGTGATCGTGGTCGTCAGTCTGTCGCACATCATCGCCAACCCGACGGTGGTCGGTGACTGGACGCACCGGTTGACCACCACCACCGGTGGGTTCGGTGGCCTGGTTCGCACGTCCGTGTTGGCCTTCCCGCTGCTGGTGCTGGGGCTTTCCGGTTTCGAGACCGGGGTCAGCATGATGCCGCTGATCAAGGGAAACGGTGTGGACACCGAGGCGCGGCTGGAGGCGCGGATCCGCAACACCCGCAAGCTGCTCGCGACCGCGTCACTGATCATGTCGGTCTATCTGATCACCACCGCGTTCGTCACCACGGTGCTGATCCCGCCCAGGGAGTTCCAGCCCGGCGGTGGGGCGAACGGGCGGGCGCTGGCCTGGGTGGCCCACGAGCACCTGGGCGAGGGGTTCGGCACGATCTACGACATCAGCAGTATCTTGATCCTCTGGTTCGCCGGCGCCTCGGCGATGGCCGGTCTGATCAACATCGTGCCCCGCTACCTGCCCGCGTACGGCATGGCGCCGGAGTGGGGGCGGGCCATCCGTCCGGTGGTGCTGGTCTACACGGCGATCAGCATCGCCCTCACGATCGCCTTCCGGGCGGACGTCAACGCCCAGGCCGGCGCGTACGCCACCGGGATCCTGGCGATGATGGTCTCCGGTGCGATCGCGGTGACCATCTCCGCGTACCGGGCGCGGCACCCCTTCGCCGGGATCGGGTTCACGGTGCTCAGCGTGGTGCTGCTCTACGCCCTCGCCGAGAACGTGATCGAGAAACCGGACGGCATCGCGATCTCCGGCCTGTTCATCGCCGGCATCATCGCCGTCTCGCTGATCTCCCGGGTGTCCCGGACCACCGAGCTGCGCGCCGAGCGGATCGAGTTCGACGAGCCGGCCCGGCGGTTCGTCGCCGAGTCGGTCGCCCACGACGGGCGGCTGCACCTGATCGCGAACAAACGGCAGAACGGCTCGCTCAAGGAGTACCGGGTCAAGGAGCGCGCGCAGCGCGGAATGAACCCGGTGCCGGGCGCCGCCGATGTGCTGTTCCTGGAGATCGATGTGAGCGACCCGTCGCAGTTCAGCCAGGTCCTGCGGGTGCATGGGGTGGAGGTCGGCGGGTATCGGATCCTGCGGGCCAGCAGCCCCGCCGCGCCGAACGCGATCGCCGCCATCCTGCTGGCCCTCCGGGACGCCACCGGGGTCCGCCCGCACTGTCACTTCGAGTGGTCCGAGGGAAATCCCATCGCGCACCTGCTGCGCTATCTGATCCTCGGCCGCGGCGACACGCCACCGGTGGTCCGCGAGATCATCCGCAAGACCGAGCCGAATCCCACCCACCGCCCCGGCATCCACGTCGGTTGAGCAGGGGGCGAGGGACGGTGGCGGCTCACCTGGACGGCTCGGGGAGCTTGCAGCCCACCTTGGGGTTGGCGCCGATGTAGTTCAGCGGGCCGGCGAGGATGGTGACCAGGATGGTGCCCGCCTCGGCGCAGTTCTTCTCGCCGCTGGTGTAGTACCCGCGCTGTCCGGCGGCGATCGCGCCGATGATGAGCCAGATGACGACCAGGCCGCTGACGATCGAGGTGCCGCGCATGGGGTGCCTCCACGGGGGTGAGGTGGATCCGAGGTGAAGCCCCTTGTACCCAACCCCGGGCGATCGCCAAACGGCGCCGCCCGGGCCGGTGGCGACGTCGTCGGCACCGGCCCGGGACAGAATCAGGCGCCTGCGCCAGCCGGCACGTTCTAGGCCTCGGCGGGGGTGCCGGCCAGGACCTTTGCCTGCTGCGGCCAGGTCGCCAGGCCCGGCGCGGCGCGCAGGCCGGCCGCCTTGAGGACCTCCCGCAGCGCCGTCTCGTCCAGCTCGGCGAGCTGCTGGTAGGTGCGGATGCCGGCGGCCTGGAGACCGGCCGCCATCTTCGGCCCGATGCCCTGGATCTTCTGGAAGTCGTCGGCGGGTTCGGTGGTGGCCGGGGCCGCGACGGGCTGCGTCGCGGCCGTGTTGTTCTCGACCGAGACGCGCGGCGCGGGGATGATCGCCGGGGCGGCCGGCTCGGCGGGAACCGCAGCGGGCTCCACGTCGGCGGCGACCGGGTCCGGTTCGGCCGTGGCGGAAATGGTCTCGGCCTCGATGGTGACCGGCTCGGCCTCGATGGTGACCGGCTCGGCCTCGACGGCGACGGGCTGCGCCGCCTCGGCCGGGGCGGGGCCCGGCTCAACGACATCGGTGGCCGGCGGGGTGGTGGTCACGGGATCACCCTCCACGTTGGGCGCCGACGGGCCAGCGGTGGTGCGGCCTCCGGCCAGCACCCGCCAGATCACCAGGCCCGTTACCACAGTCAGGATCCCGACCAGCCAGAGCGCGGAACTGGGCGACACGGGCAACTCCTCCTCGTATGTGAACGACAGTCGTGTAAGAACACGGGGCAGCTTCGCACACATACGTCGGAAATGGCAGCGAGGCCGGAAGCTTGGCCGCCTATCAGGCGACCTCAGCCCTCCGCGCCTGGGCGGGCGTAGAAGGTCGCGTCGGCGGCGTCCCAGCTGTAGAAGCAGCCGGCGACGGCGTCCCGAGGAGAATGCCAGGTCGGCAGGTACGGCGAGGTGTGTGCCGACAGCCGCTCGTTGACCCGTCGGTAGAGCGGGTGGTTGCGGGCTCCGGCGGCCGCGTCCGGGTCGACGTCCGCGAGTTCCATCAGGTGTACGCACAGGTCGTGCAGGCAGTACAGCGACCGGTGCCGGACGCCGGTCAGAGCGGGCAGCTCGGTCGCGTCGGACTCGGCGAAGATCTGGGCCACCCGCCCCTCCGCGCCCGGCACGATCCGGCTGACGACCAACAGTCGACTCATTGGGACCCCTCTCGTCGGCGACCCCCTGGCCCGGGGGCGAGGGGCGGCGGCATGCAGAGAGCGTGCCCGGCTGACTGTCACCCCTTCGTCACGGACGGTGCCTGCTCGGTGACGATGGTGAATGCGGTGTCGGGTCGACGGTGGGCCGCCGCGGATCGGGCGGCTGGCGCCGGGTGGCGTGCCGGATCGGGGCGAGAGTGTCGTCGAGCAGCGCGCACATCGCCGGGGACGGTTCCAGGCGCAGCTCGCGCAGCAGCAGATCCCGGTAGACGTAGAAGGCGTGCACCGCCTCGAACGCGTTGCCCTCGGCGAGATGGATGCGTACCACCAGGCGGTGCGGGGTTTCCCGCAGCGGTTCGGCGGCCATCGCCTCCAGAGCCGCCTCGAGCGCCTCACCGTGCCGGCCGGCGGCAAGGTGGTTGCCGGCGAGTTGCTCAAGCATGTGCAGCCGAAGCTGGCGCAGGCGTTCGCGTTCCAGCAGTACCCAGTCTTCGTACCAGCCGGGGAGCAGGTCGTGTCGGCCGGTGTTGCTGGCGGTGGGCGGCAGCTCGCCGTCCCGGACCCGGGCGGTGATCTCGACCAACTCGTCGACGTCGAGGTGGACGGCGTCGCCGAGGCGTACGGTGTCGCCGTCGGTGACCAGTGGGCAGCACGGGTCCTGGCGCAGCCGCCACAGGGCGGTGCGCAGCGAGGACAGTGCCCGCTCCTCGGATGCCTCCGGCCAGAGCAGCCCGGCCAGGTGGCTGCGGGTGGCGCCGGGTCGCAGTCCGATCACCGCGATGACCCGTTGCAGCCCTCGGGGCACCACCACCGGCGCGTCGTCGTGCAGCAGCCGGAAGCCGCCGAGCAGGTGCAGCGAAACCCGGGGTGCGGAGGGGTCCCCGGCCGTCGGCATCCTTGATCTACCGCCCACGGATGCAACCCTCCTGCGCCGGAACCCTCGTCCCGACCGTTTCTGTTGCCCGGCGCGGCGGCCCGCGACCTCGATGTCGGAACGGCTCCGCCGTGCCGGCGGACGACGTCTTCGCCGGGCTGACCGGAACGGAGGTTATCAATCGATGTTACGCTGCGTCAACAGTCCTTCTGTGTAGCGACCTGTCGCCGGGGTTTGATGCGATCGGGTGCTGAACTGCGAATAAGTGTCGCTGACGCATTGGCGTCGGATGATCTTTGCATAGCTCCGGCACAGGTTCCGTCAACGCAGCGTCACGAAACTTCGGCCTGAATGGCCGGCGGGTGACGCGGCGTTGACGGTGCCGGCGGCACGGTGGCGGAAGTCGTCCGGCGCGACCGGTGGCACCCGCCGGCGGGGATGCGTCCCAGGGGGAAAGGCTGACCATGGACCGTTCGCTCATCGTCGCCAAGGTGGTGCCGACCGCCGAGGCTCGGGTTGCCGAGATCTTCGCCGAGTCCGATGCCACCGAACTGCCGGGCCTGGTCGGCGTTCGGCATCGGTCGCTCTATCGGCTGCACGATCTCTACGTTCATCTGCTGGAGACGGAGCTGCCGACGGAGGGCGCCGTCGAGGATGCCCGGGGGCATCCGGAGTTCGTTCGGATCAGCGAGCGGCTGCGGCCGTACGTCTCGCCGTACCTGCCGACGTGGCGCTCACCCCGGGACGCGATGGCCCACTGCTTCTACCGTTACGACGGCCCCGGGCGGCGGCCATGACCACCACCGCCCCCCGCGACGAACAGCTCTGGTCGCGCTGCGACGGCTGCGCCTCGCTGCTGTACCGCAAGCGGCTGCGCCGCAACCTCGACGTCTGCCCGGAGTGCGGGGCGCACGCCCGGCTGGACGCCCCCGACCGGGTGGCGCAACTGACCGACCCGGACTCGTTCACGCCGCTGCCGGACCGGGCGGCCCGGGTCGACCCGATCCGTTTCGTCGACACCCTGCCGTACCCGAACCGGCTCGGTGCCGCCCGGACCGGCACCGGGCTGCACGAGGCGGTGCTCTGCGGCACGGCCCGCATCGGCGGTCAACGGGTCGCCCTCGCGGTGATGGACTTCCGTTTCCTCGGCGGCAGCCTGGGCAGCGCGGTCGGTGAGCTGATCACCGCCAGCGCCGAGCGGGCCTTGGCCGACGAGGTGCCACTGGTGCTGGTCACCGCCTCCGGTGGCGCGCGGATGCAGGAGGGCGCGCTGTCGCTGATGCAGATGGCCACGGTCAGCCAGGCGATCGCCGGGCTGCGCGAGGCCGGCCTGCTCACCGTCAGCGTGATCACCGACCCGACGTACGGCGGGGTGGCGGCGTCCTTCGCCACCAACACCGACGTGGTGCTCGCCGAGGCCGGCGCGCGGATGGGCTTCGCCGGTCCCCGGGTGATCCGGCAGGTCACCGGCGCCACGTTGCCCGAGGGTTTTCAGACGGCCGAGTTCCTGCTCCAGCACGGGCAGGTCGACATGGTGGTGCCCCGGCACGCGCTGCGTGGCCGCCTGACCGTGCTGCTCGCCGCCGGGCAGACGGGTCGGCGGGCGGCCCGGCAAAATCCGGCCGTACCCCGGCAGGTGCCGCGACCGGCGACCGCCGCCGGTGCCGGGCCCGCGACGGGGGCGGGGCCCGAGCGGGACGCCTGGGCGACGGTACGCGCGGCCCGGCACCCCGGCCGGCCCACCACGCTGGACTACCTGGAGACGACCTTCGACGGTTTCGTCGAGCTGCACGGTGACCGGCTGGGTGCGGACTGCCCGGCGATCGTCGGCGGGGTGGCCCGGCTCACCGGGCGGCCGGTGATGGTGATCGGCCACCAGAAGGGACACACCACCGCCGAGCTGGTGGCGCACAACTTCGGCATGGCCAGCCCCGCCGGGCATCGCAAGGCGTTGCGGCTGATGCGTCTCGCGGCCCGGCTCCGCCTGCCGGTGGTGACCCTGGTGGACACCCCCGGTGCCGACCCTGGAGTGAGTGCCGAGCGGCAGGGGCAGGCAGCGGCGATCGCCGAGAACATCCTCGCGCTGACCGTCCTGCCCACGCCGGTCGTGGCGGTGATCACCGGGGAGGGCGGCAGCGGCGGGGCCCTCGCCCTCGCGGTCGCCGACCGGGTGCTGATGCTCGAGAACGCGGTCTACTCGGTGATCAGCCCGGAGGGCTGTGCCGCCATCCTCTGGTCGGACAGCTCGGCCGCGCCGCAGGCCGCCCGCGCGCTGCGGCTCACCGCCGCTGATCTGTGCCGGCTCGGCGTCGTCGACGAGGTGGTGCCCGAACCGCGCCCCGCCGCGCACCACGACCCGGCCGGCGCCGCCGATCTGCTGGGCCGGGCGGTGGCGGCGAACCTCGCCCCGCTGCTCGACGTGCCGACGGCCACGCTGGTCCGCCGCCGACGGCAGCGCTTCCGCCGCTACGGCGCGGCCCGCACGGCAGGGACGATCCGATGACCACGGCGAGCCATCCCGACGAGGTGCTGGAAGAGCTGAGTCGGCACGCGCGCAAGCTCGTCGCCGAACTGGCCGGCCCGGTCCGCCGGGTCCGGTTGCGAAGCGGCGCGACGGTGCTGGAGGTGGAGTGGCACGGCCCGGCCGAGGCGGCCACCGCGCCGCGTACCGGCCCGGAGCCGGTTGCCGAACCGGCCGCGGAGGCGGTGCCCGGGCCCGACCGGCTGGCCGTGCGGGCGCCGGTGGTGGGCACCTTCTACCGGGCCCCGGAACCCGGCGCCGCGCCCTTCGTGACCGTCGGCGACCTGGTCCGGCCCGGTCAGGTGGTGGGCATCGTCGAGGCGATGAAGCTGATGAACGAGGTGACCGCCGACCAGGCCGGCCGGGTGGTCGAGGTGCTGGTCTCCGACGGCAAGCCCGTCGAGTACGACCAGCCGCTGCTCGCCCTGGAACCGTTCACCGAGCGGGGTGACTGATGTTCGAGAAGGTGCTGATCGCCAACCGGGGCGAGATCGCGCTGCGGGTGCTGCGAGCCTGCCGGGAACTGGGCATCCGTACCGTGGTGGTGCACTCCAGCGCCGACGCCCAGACGCTTCCGGTGCGGCTCGCCGACGAGACCGTCCGGATCGGGCCGGCGGCCAGCCGGCGGAGCTATCTCAACGCGGCCGCGATCGTCGAGGCCGCCCGGCAGACGGGCGCGCAGGCCGTCCACCCCGGCTACGGCTTCCTCTCCGAGGACGCCGACTTCGCCGAGATCTGCGCCGCGAACGGGCTCACCTTCGTCGGCCCGCCGCCGCAGGTGATGTCCGTGCTGGCCGACAAGTCCACCGCGCGGGCGCTGATGAGCAAGGCGGGGCTGCCACTGCCGCCGGGCAGCGTCGAGCCCCTGCCGACCGCCGCCGACGCGCTCGACGTGGCCGCCGAGGTGGGGTATCCGGTGATCGTCAAGGCGGCGGCCGGCGGGGGCGGGCGTGGGATGACCGTGGTCCGCTCCGCCGCCGAGCTGCCCCGCGCGTACGCCCGTACCCGCGCCGCGGCGCAGGTCGCCTTCGGCGACGACCGGGTGTACGTCGAGCGGTATCTGGCCGACGCCCGGCACGTCGAGGTGCAGGTGCTCTGCGACAACCACGGCAACGGGGTGCACCTGGGCACCCGGGACTGCTCGGTGCAGCGCCGCCACCAGAAGTTGGTCGAGGAGGCACCTGCTCCTGCGCTGCGCCAGTCCACCCTGGACACCCTCGCCGAGACGGCGCTGCGGGGCGTGCTGTCGGTCGGCTTCACCGGCGCCGGGACCGTCGAGTTCCTCGTTGACGAGGCCGAACAGTGCCACTTCCTGGAAATCAACTGCCGGATCCAGGTCGAGCATCCGGTCACCGAGCTGGTCACCGGCGTCGACCTGGTCCACGAGCAGTTGCACGTCGCCGCCGGTACGCCGCTGCGCCTGCGGCAGGAGCAGGTCCGGCTTCGCGGGGTGGCGGTGGAGTGCCGGGTCAACGTGGAGGATCCGGATCGTGACTTCGCGCCCACCCCCGGGCGGCTCGACCGGTTCCGCCCGCCCGGCGGCCCGTTCACCCGGGTCGACACCCACGGCCACGCGGGCCTTCTGGTCAGCCCGCACTACGACTCGCTGCTGGCGAAGGTGGCGGTGTGGGCGCCGGACCGGGAAGGCGCGCTCGCTCGCCTCGACCGCGCGCTGCGCGAGTTCGAGGTGACCGGTCCGGGCGTGCGCACCACCATTCCGTTCGTCCGGCGGGTGCTGCGGGACCCGGCCTTTCGCGCCGGACGCCACACCACCGGCCTGGTCGACCGGCTGCTCACTCCCGCCGCCGAGCCGGTCACTGCCCCCGCCGTGCCGGTCACCGCCCCCGCCGTGCCGGTCACCGCCCCCGCCGTGCCCACTGCACCCGCCGTGCCCGCTGTCCGCGCCGACGCAGACCCGGCCGGCCGTTCCCCCGTCACCGCCGCGCCTTTGAGGAGCACCTGATGACCGTCGCTTCCGATCGACCGTACACCGCCGAGATCATCGACATTCTGGTCACGCGCTGTGGCCTGGACGCCGACGCCGCCGCTCAAACCCCGGCCGCCAGCCTGGCGGAACTGGGCATGGACTCGCTCGCTCTGCTCGAACTGTCCGCCGTCGTCGCGGACCGGTGGCGGGTCCGGATTCCCGAGCAGGCCGCGCAGCTCAGTATCGCCGGCGTGGCCGACCTGGTGGCCCGGCGGGTCGACCCGCCCGGGCACACCGAGAACGGGACAGACATCGCCGCGCCGCTGCCGCTGGTCTGGGAGATCACCAACGACGTCGCCCGGTGGCCCGAGCTGTTCACCGAGTACGCCGCGGTCGAGATTCTCGACCGGACCGGCGACACGGTGCGGTTCCGGCTCACCATGCACCCCGACGAGAACGGCGTGGCGTGGAGCTGGGTCAGCGAACGCACCGCCGACCGGGCCACCCGGCAGGTCCACGCCCACCGGGTGGAGACCGGGCCGTTCGAGTACATGCACATCCACTGGTGCTATGAGGAGATCCCCGGCGGCACCCGGATGACCTGGGTGCAGGACTTCGCGATGAAGCGCGACGCGCCCGTGGACAACGCCGGCATGACCGACCGGATCAACGCCAACAGCAAGGTGCAACTGGCCGTCATCAAGGAACGGATCGAGCGGCGGGCAGCCGCGTCGACCGGGAACGGGAACCGGGATGCCTGAGATCACCACCGCCCCCGTCCACGCCGGTGACGTTCCCGCCGACCGGCGGCGCGGCGGCGAGCTACGGGTGCTGCTCGGCCCCCGTACGGTCGGCAGCACCTCGGGCTTCATGGGCGTGGCCACGCTGCGACCGGGGGAGCGGATCGCCGAGCACTACCACCCCTACAGCGAGGAGTTCCTCTACGTGGCGCGCGGCGGGATCACCGTCGACCTGAACGACCGCCCGGTGCCGCTGCGTGCCGGGGAGGCGCTCTTCGTGCCGAAGGACGTGCGGCACCGGCTGCGCAACACCGGTGACGAACCGGCCGAGGTGGTGTTCCACCTGGGACCGCTCGCCCCCCGCCCGGAACTGGGCCACGTCGACACCGAGGTCACCCCGCCGCCTCGGGAACCGTCATGACCAGCCGGCGTACGGTGGTGACCGGCGTCGGCGTCGTGGCGCCGGGCGGCGCCACCCGGGACCGGTTCTGGAAGGCCGTCACCGAGGGGCGCACCGCCACCCGGCGGATCACCTTCTTCGACCCCTCGCCGTTCCGCTCGCAGATCGCCGCCGAGTGCGACTTCGATCCTGACGCCGCCGGGATCACCCTCGCCGAGCGGCAGCGCGCCGACCGGTACGTGCAGTTCGCGCTCGCCTGCTCCACCGAGGCGCTCGCCGACAGCGGGCTCACCCTCACCGATGCTGAGCGGGACCGGGCCGGCGTGGTGCTCGGCACCGCCGTCGGCGGCACCATGGCGCTGGAGCGGGAGTACGTCCGGGTCAGCGACTCCGGCCGGCGCTGGCTGGTCGACCACACCCTCGGCGGGCCGTACCTCTATCAGGCGTTGGTCCCCAGCAGCCTGGCCGCGGACGTGGCCTGCCGGCACGGCCTGCACGGCCCGGCCCAGGTGGTCTCCACCGGCTGCACCTCCGGCATCGACGCCATCGGCTATGCCCACCAGCTCATCGTCGACGGCGAGGCGGACGTGGTCCTCGCGGGCGCCGCCGATTCGCCGATCTCCCCGGTCACCGTCGCCTCCTTCGACGCGATCGGGGCCACCAGCCCCGACAACGACGACCCGGAGCACGCGTCCCGGCCGTTCGACGCCGACCGGCACGGCTTCGTGCTCGCCGAGGGCGCGGCCGTGCTGGTGTTGGAGGAGGCTGAGCACGCCCGCCGCCGGGGCGCCCACGTCTACTGCGAGGTGGCCGGCTACGCCAGCCGCAGCAACGGCTTCCACATGACCGGGTTGCGCCCCGACGGGGTGGAGATGGCCCTGGCCATCACCGACGCGCTGCGCCAGGCCCGGCTCGCCCCGTCGGCCGTGTCGTACGTCAGCGCGCACGGCTCCGGCACCCGGCAGAACGACCGGCACGAGACGGCCGCGTTCAAGCGGGCGCTCGGGGCGACCGCGTACCAGGTGCCGATCAGCTCGATCAAGTCGATGGTGGGGCATTCGCTCGGCGCGATCGGCTCGATCGAGATGGCCGCCTGCGCGCTCGCCATCGAGTACGGGGTGGTGCCGCCCACCGCCAACTGGACCACCCGCGACCCTGAGTGCGACCTGGACTACGTGCCCAACGAGGCGCGGGAGGTGCCGGTGGACGTGGCCCTGTCGGTCGGCAGCGGCTTCGGCGGTTTCCAATCGGCGATGATCTTCCAGCGGCTGGCGGTGGCGCGGTGACCGTGCGGGCGGTGGTGACCGGCATCGGGGTGGTGGCGCCCACCGGGGTCGGCGCCGACGCGCACTGGGCCGCCGTGCTCGCCGGTGCCCGGCGCATCGGGCCGATCACCCTGTTCGACCCGGCCGGCTACCCCACCCGGATCGCCGGGGAGGTGCCCGACTTCGACGCCGCCGGGTTCGCCGACTCCCGGCAGCGGGTGCAGACCGACCGGTGGACCCACCTCGGGTTCGCCGCCACCCGGCTCGCCCTGGCCGACGCCGGCCTGCCGGCGCGGGCCCCCGACCCGTACCGGTGGGCGGTCACCCTGGCCAGCTCCTCGGGCGGCAACCTGTTCGGGCAGCGGGAGCTGCAACGGCTCTGGGGCGGCCCGACGCGGACCGTCGGGGCGTACCAGTCGATCGCCTGGTTCTACGCGGCCAGCGTCGGGCAGCTGTCCATTCATCACCAGTTCAAGGGGCCGTCCGGGGTGACGGTGTCCGAGGCGGCCGGCGGGCTGGACAGCCTCGCCCACGCGGTGCGGACCGTCCGGCGGGGCACCCCGCTGGTGGTCGCCGGGGCGACCGAGTGCCCGCTCAGCCCGTACGCGCTGGCCTGCCAGCTCCGCTCCGGGCTGCTCAGCGACGTCGCCGACCCGCAGCGGGCGTACCGGCCGTTCGACGTCGACGCCGCCGGCTACGTGCCGGCCGAGGGTGGGGCCGTCTTCGTGGTGGAGGAGTTGGGGCACGCGCTGGAGCGGGGTGCCCGCATCTACGGCGAGATCACCGGTTGGGCCGCCACCCACGACGCCGCCCCCACCGACCCCGTCGCCGGCCCGGACCCGGCCCACTACGCCCGCGCGTTGCGGCTGGCCCTGGACCGAGCCCGGGTACGCCCGCACGACGTGGACGTGATCTGGCCGGACGCGCTAGGCGTGCCCGCGTACGACCGCGCGGAGGCGGACGCCCTGCGCGCCGTGTTCGGCGAGTGCACCCCGTCAGTCACCACGCAGAAGCCGCTGACCGGTCGGGCCCACCAGGGCGGTTCGGCGCTGGACGTGGCGACCGCGCTGCTCGCCTTCGACCACCACCTGCTGCCCGCCTCGGCCGGCCCGCAGCGCCCCGCCGAGGGTTGTGAGCTGGCCTTCCTGCGGTCGCCCCGCCCGCCGCGCAGCCGGATCGCGTTGGTCGGGGCGCGCGGCTTCGACGGCTTCAACAGCGCGCTGGTGCTGCGCGGCGCCGCCCCACCCCCGACGTGAGAACTGAGCCTCGATCCACTGATGCGGGAACGGAACGGGATGACCTGGATGGGATGACGGCGGCGACGGCAACCCGTCATTTAGGTGGCGATGAGACCTTTGCGTCTTGACAGAATCGACGGACGGCGGGGGTACGCCGGTACGGAGCCAGGGCGCCGACCAGATTGCGGACATGCTTGATGCATCTGGCGGAGGTGACCTGGCCGGTGAGGGTCGCAACGGCCCGGTCACCGAGGGCAAGTGCCTTGTCCAGGTCGGGGTGCCCCTGCCGAACGTAGGTCGTCGCGAGGAGGGCATTGCGCAGCGAGCCCTCGCGGGTGTACTCGTTGCCCTGTAGACGCAGCGCTGTTCGTGGGTGCTCGCGGGCGCGCGGCCAGTCCTCAAGTTTGACGAAGGAGTATCCGGCTTGGCCGTGGGCCTGAGCTTCGTTGATCCAATAGGACCAGTCTGGATCGCCATGCTCGGGCCGACCATCGGTAAGCCGATCGAAGGCGCTGTCGAGCGCGCGGCGGGTATCAGCAACCGACCGGTTGTTGGCGTACACCTCAGCAGCCCGCAGGTCGAGGATTGCCGACACCTTCGGGCTCGTAGCTGGGTCGCTGGTCCGTGCGGTTTCCGCCAGGGTGACGGCTTGCCGTAGTTGACCGAGGCGACATCTGTGCCAGGTCACCCGGCGGCTCGTCCTGCTCGAAGCCGAGCACGGCGAAGCCGCTGCTGTCCGCCAGGTGCGCGCCGACTTCGAAGCGGAGTTGACCGCGGTCCTTGGCCTGATGTCGGCGTACGGGTTCCGCTACAGAGTCCGGTACGCGCTGACGGGCTCTGTCGCTGATCTTGTGACGGGGGCTCACGCCTGGAGCAGGATGCGTTTGCGGAGCAGGTCGAAGTTGGCGCGGCCGTAGCCCATGCGTTT